>NZ_CP024588.1:2478750-2825000 GCF_002754815.1 Roseomonas sp. FDAARGOS_362
CCGGGCAGCCATAATAGCGCACGCGGCCCTTCACCCCGTTCGCCGCCAGCCAGTCCTTCACCGCCGTGGCCGCGAGCATGGCGCCGGCGCCCAGCAGGTTGTGGCCGCAGCCATGGCCGGCATGCTCGCCCGGCCGCGGGCGGTGCTCGGCCACGCCGGCCTCCTGGCTCAGCCCGGGCAGCGCGTCGTACTCGCCCAGGATGGCGATCACCGGCCCGCCCTCGCCCGCCTCCCCCATCACCGCTGTGGGAATGCCGGCGAGGCCCTCGGTGACGCGGAAGCCCTGCTCCTTCAGCATCGCGACATGCTCCGCCGCCGAGCGCTTCTCCTGGAAGTTCAGCTCCGGCATCTCCCAGACCCGGTCGCTGAGCCCTTCGAAGGCCGCGCGGTGGTTCTCGACGAACTGCCAGATCGGCTCGGAATTCTTCATGGCGTGTTCTCTCCTGCGGCGGCGCGTACCGTTCCGCCGCATCGGGATGGGTTGGGCCGTCTCGCGGATGCCGGGGCGAAGGCTGGCAGGAGATGTCCGTTCCGTGAACCCGTGCTTCCCTGCCGGAACGATCCGGTTGCCCGGCGCAGGCAAGCAGGCCCCGTGCCATGTTGCGGTTCCGTCACGAGGGCCGCCGTCGCCTGCCCAGGGCCAGCCGGCCTCCCGCGGCCGGCGGGAGGCGCCCCGCCCTTGACGCCGGGGCGCCAGGGGCGGAAGACCGCCGCTCCATCAACAAGAGCTCCGGTCTCCACCCCCGATGCAGCGTGTCTTCTCGGGCATCCAGCCCTCCGGTATTCCCACCCTCGGCAACTATCTCGGCGCCATCCGCAACTGGGTGCCGATGCAGAACGGCGACGCCTCGCTCTTCTGCGTGGTGGACCAGCACGCCATCACCGTCTGGCAGGACCCGAAGGAGCTGGCGCGGCAGACGCGCGAGATGGCTGCGGCGCTGATCGCCTGCGGCCTGGACCCGGAGCGCTGCATCCTTTTCGTGCAGAGCCATGTGCCGGCCCATGCGCGCCTCGCCTGGATCTTCAACTGCGTCGCCCGCATCGGCTGGCTGAACCGCATGACGCAGTTCAAGGACAAGGCCGGCAAGGACCGCGAGGGCGCCTCGGTCGGCCTCTATGTCTATCCGAACCTGATGGCGGCCGACATCCATGCCTACCACGCCACCCAGGTGCCGGTAGGCGACGACCAGAAGCAGCACCTGGAGCTGGCGAACGACATCGCCCAGAAGTTCAACCACGACTACGGGGTGGATTTCTTCCCCACCATCGAGCCGCTGATCCAGGGCGTGGCGGCGCGGGTGATGAGCCTGCGCGACGGCACGAAGAAGATGTCCAAGTCGGACCCCTCCGACCAGTCGCGCATCAACCTGACCGACGATGCCGACACGGTGGCGCTGAAGATCCGCCGCGCCAAGACCGACCCCGAGCCCCTGCCCTCCGAGGCACGCGGGCTGGAGGCGCGGCCCGAGGCGCGCAACCTCGTCGGCATCCTCGCCGCCATCACCGACAGCACGGCGGACGCGGTGCTGGCCGAGCATGGCGGCAAGGGCTTCGGCGCCTTCAAGGAGGTGCTGGCCGAGGCGCTGGTGGCGAAGCTCTCCCCCATCCAGGCGGAGATGAAGCGGCTGCTGGACGATCCTGCCGCCGTGGATGCCGCGCTGCGCCAGGGCGCCGGGAAGGCCGCCGGCATCGCCGACCCGATCGTCCGCCGGGCGGAGGAGCTGGTCGGCTTCCTGCCGGCCCGCTAAGCGCAAGGGGCCGCCGGGCCTCCGCCCCTTCCGGGACGCCGCTGCACCCGGAGCGGAGAAGAATACGAAGATTTAACAAACAGCCCGGCGCCCCGGCAAACCCGTCTCCCCGCCCGGGGAGACACCGCCATTCGCGAGGGGACCGGCCGTCCCGCGATCCGCCCATGGGCTGTTTCTCGCATCGCGGGACCTGTATCACGCGCGTTTCGGCACAGAGGGAACGCGCCCCACCCATGCTCAAAGGCATCCTTACCGTCGGCGCCTGGACGCTGCTCAGCCGCATCCTGGGCTTCGCGCGGGACATGCTGGTGGCCGCCATCATGGGCGCCGGCCCGGTGGCCGATGCCTTCTTCGTGGCGCTGAAGCTGCCCAACCTGTTCCGCCGCCTGTTCGGCGAGGGCGCCTTCAACGCCGCCTTCGTCCCCGCCTTCTCCGCCACGCTGTCGGCGGAAGGCCCCGCGGCCGCCCGCCTGCTGGCCGAGCGCATGGGCACCCTCCTCGCCCTCTGGCTGGCATTGCTGACCGTGCTGGGCTGGATCTTCATGCCGCAGGTGCTGACGGTCCTGGCCGCGGGCTTCAACGACGATCCGCTGCGCTGGGAGCTGACGCTCGAGATGACGCGGATCACCTTCCCCTACCTGTTCTTCATCTGCCTGACCGCGCTGGTCTCGGGCGTGCTGAACGGGCTGGGCAGCTTCTCCGCGGCGGCGGCGGCGCCGATCCTGTTCAACCTCTTCGCCATGGTGGCCCTGCTGGGCCTCACCCCCTATGTCGCCACGCCCGGCCATGCCCAGTCCTGGGGCGTCATGGCCTCCGGCATCGCGCAGCTCGCCATGGTCTGGATCGTCGCGGCGCGAAAGGGGATGCCCCTGCTGCCCCGCAAGCCGCGGCTGACGCCCGACGTGAAGACCGTGCTCTGGCGCATGCTGCCCGGCGTCCTCGGCGCCGGCGTCACCCAGCTCAACCTCGCCATCGACACGCTGATCGCCACCCTGCTGCCGGCCGGCGCGGTGTCCTACCTCTATTACGCCGACCGCGTGGCGCAGCTCCCGCTGGGGGTGATCGGCGCGGCGGTCGGTACCGCCCTGCTGCCCATGCTGGCACGGCAGTTCCGCACCCGGCAGCCGCTCTCGGCGCACCGCACGCTCAACCGGGCGGTGGAATTCTCCCTGGCACTGGCCATCCCCGCCGCCGCGGCGCAGTGGATCACCGCCGGCCCGATCGTGCAGGCCCTCTTCGAACGGGGCGCCTTCGGGGCCGAGGCCGCCACCGCCACCGCCCATGCCCTGGCCGCCTATGCCGTCGGCCTTCCTGCCTTCGTGCTGGTGAAGGCCTTCGCCCCCGGCTTCTTCGCGCGCGGCGACACCAGCACCCCGGTGCGGATCGGCATCGCCGTGGTGGTGCTGAACCTCGTGCTGAACCTGATCCTGATCCAGTTCCTGGCCCATGTCGGCGTGGCGCTCGCCACCTGCATCGCGGCCTGGGTCAATGCCGGGGCGCTGGCCTTCCTGCTGCACCGGCACGGCGCCTGGTACCCAGACCGGCGCCTGCGCAGCCGCGTGCCCCGCATGTTGCTGGCGGCAGGGGTGATGATGCTGGTCCTCTGGGGCCTCTCCGCCCTGCTCTTCCCCGCCGAAGGCCTGCGCGTGGCCCGCCTCCTGCTCCTGGTCGCCACCGGCATGGCCACCTATTTCGGCGCCGCCCACCTCCTCGGGGCACTGGACCTGCGCGACCTGCGGAACCTCCGGCGCCGGAAAAGCAGCGCCGCCGCCGTGGCGTGATCCGGCGTCGCTCCGTCCCCGGGGGACAAGGCTCCGCCTTTTCCCCCGCACCCCCTTATCCGCCAGGACCCTGCGGGCCCTGGACCCGATGAGTTGGTTCTTGCTGACGCCGGATCGCGCCGGAGAGCCTGGCTTTCCGGCGGACCGCCGGTGCCACCAGCGCGGACACGGTGTCCTGCTTTTCGGGAGCCCCGCCTCTCCACCTGCTCCCAGGGACCAAGCCCCAGGATAACGGTCACCACGGGAACCCACGAAAGCCCGGGGTCCGGGGACCGGCTTCGGTCCCCGGCGGAGAGGAGGTCCGGGCGGAGAGGCGGCGCCTCTCCCCCGGGGACCGGCCACGGAGCGGAACGGTCACGGCCCGCCGAATCCCTCAGGCCCCAGCAGGAAGCGAAGCCCGTGGCTCAGCGCCACCGGCACGGCGGAGATATGCGTCTCCCGGGGCAGGCACTCGAACTCCACCCGCGCGGCCGGGCCGAAGCGGCGGGCGATGGTGTCGGCTATCGTCCGGGCGTTCCCCACCATGGCGCGGGAGGCGCGGCGGCGGGCGGTGGCTTCGCGGTCCGGCAGGGTGTCCTCCCAGGGGGCCAGCGCCTCCTCCCATTCCCCGACGCCGATCCAGGCCCGGGGCGCCAGGCCGTCGCCCTTCCGGGATTCCAGCCCGGCCATGAGGCGCGGCCGGTTCCACCAGACCGAGGGGCTGATCGCGAGATAGCCGGAGAAGCAGGCCGGGTCCTGCGCCAGCACGTCGAGGGCGAAGAAGCCCGCCAAGGAGTGGCCGATGATCGCCTGCCGCGCCGGGTCCAGCGGATGGCGCGCGGCGACCAGCGGCTTCACCTGTTCCTGCAGGAAGGCCAGGAAGGCATCCCGCCCGCCGGTGGAGGGGCCGCTCGGGGCGCCGCGCCCGGGGCCCTCCACCGAGGGGCCGGGCGTGTAGTCCAGGCCGCGCCGCAGACGGTCCAGCGGCTGGTCGGTCGGATAGGCGATGCCCGCCACGACGGCCGGGCACAGGCGCGACACGCCGGGGCGGAAGCTGCCCTGCCGCAGCAGGTCCGCCACGGTGCCGAAGCAGAGATTGGCATCCAGCAGGACCAGGAGCGGGAAGCCCTCCGGAGGCGGGGGTGCCTGCGGGACGGACAGGAAGATGCGATAGGCACCCGAGGGGCCGTCCAGCGCCAGCGCTGTGGTCCCGGGCAGGCTGACCTCGGCCATGCTCGTCGTGAACTCCTCGATCCCCGCCGCGCGGCGCGTTGCCCGCCCCCGGCCGCGGCGGAGGGGTTTTACGCGCGCATCGTCGCGCCGCCATCGACGTAGAGATCGGTCATGGTGATATGCCCGGCGCGGTCGGAAAGCAGGAAGACCACCGCCTCCGCGACATCCTCCGGCGTGGCGAGCTTGCCCAGCGGGATGCCGGTCTTGAAGGCTTCCGGCACACCCGCGATCACCCGCGCCGCGCCGTCCGCGTCCGACCACATCCCCGTCTGCATCGGCGTGAGCGTCGAGCCGGGAGCCACGATGTTGCAGCGGATGCCGTGGGGCGCCAGTTCCAGCCCCAGGCAGCGGGTGAACATGGTCGCCGCCGCCTTGGAGGCCGCATAGGCCGCCATGGCATGGCGCGGGATGCCGGCGGCGTTGGAGCTGACGGTGACGAGGCTGCCGCGCCCCCGCGGCTGCATCCGCCGGGCCAGGGCGCGGGAGATGTGGAACACACCTTCCGCGTTCACCGCGAAGACGCGGCGCCATTCGGCATCCGTGGTCTCCGTGACCAGGGTGGTGGAGAGCACGCCCGCGACGCTCGCGCCGAGATCGACCGGCCCCCAGTCGCGCTCCACCCGCTCCACCAGCGCCTCCACCGCGGCGCTGTCGGTGACGTCCAGGGCCTCGGCCCGGATGTTCTCGCCGGGGGCGATGGCGGCGGGGTCCAGGTCGGTGGCGACGACGCGCGCGCCCTCCTCCCGCAGGGCCCGCACCACGGCGGCGCCGATGCCGCCGCCGGCGCCCGTGACCAGGGCGATGCGTCCCGCTATTCCGCTGCCGCGCATCCGCTTCCTCCTTCCGTCTCGAAACGGGCCATCCGCTCGGCCAGGAGCGGGGCGATCCGCGCCACGATGCGTTCGCCCACGAGCTCCTGGTGCAGCGCCGGCATGTCCAGCACCTCCAGCCGGGTCGCGTAGGGACGCCAGAGATCAGGCCGGATCTCCGGCCGCGCCTGATGGTCCCGCGCCGCCCGGACATGGGTCAGCCGCCCGTCGAAACGGCCGTGAACATGGCCACGCACCAGGCGGTTGTTCGACTGCACCACGCGCACCACGCCATCCAGCGCTGCTTCCGGCAGGCGCCCCAGCGGGCTGTCGCCCCGGCGCAGGAACTCCGTCACCGCCTCCCGCGTCAGCACGAGACCGGGCGGCAGGCGCTCCGGATCGTGCCCGGCGATGGCCAGCAGGGCGCGGAGACCGCCTTCCGGTCCGGGATCGGGCTGGTCGCGCCACACATCCGCCGGATAGGCGTCGAGCAGCGCCACCAGCCCCACCGGATGGCCCAGCGCCCGCAGCCGCACCGCCATGGCCTGGGCGATGATGCCGCCCACCGACCAGCCGAGGAGATGCACCACGCCTTCTTCCCCCTCGGCCGGCTGTACCGCCAGGATGCGCGCGACATAGTCGGCGGCCAGCGCATCGAGACTTTCGGGCGGGGGCTGCGATGCCTCCAGCGCCGGGGCCTGGAGGCCATAGACCACACGGCGCGGCGAAAGGGCGCGGGCCAGGGTGCCGTAGCACCAGGAGATGCCGCCCGCCGGATGCACCACGAAGAGGGGCGGCAGGGCGGGATCGCCATCCGAAAGGCGGATCAGCGGCCCCAGCCCGGTATCGGCGACGCGCGCGCCCTCGTCGATCACCCGGGCCAGCGCGGCCACGGCCGGATGCTCGAAGATCGCGCCCAGCCCGGGGTCCCAGCCCCATTCCTCACGGATGCGGAGGGTCATCTCCACCGCCAGCAGGGAATGGCCGCCCAGGGCGAAGAAGTCGTCCTCCGCCCCGACGCGCGGCAGGCCCAGCGCCTCGGCGAAGAGGGCGGCGAGGCGGCGCTCGGTCTCCGTGACGGGCTCGCGTCCGGTCTCGCCGCCATAGTCCGGCGCCGGCAGGGCGCGGCGGTCCAGCTTTCCGCTGGCATTCACCGGCAGCGCCTCCAGCGCCACGAAGGCGGCGGGCAGCATGTAGTCCGGCACGCGCGCCGCCACATGGGCGCGCACCGCCTCCGCCGCATAGCCCTCGCCCGGAACGAGATAGGCGACGAGGCGCCGGTCGCCCGGCCTGTCCTCCCGCGCCACGACGCGGCCCTGCGCCACGCCCGGCGCGGTGGCGAGCACGGCCTCGATCTCGCCCAGCTCGATGCGCAGGCCCCGCAGCTTCACCTGGTCGTCGGCGCGGCCATGGAACAGGATCGCCCCGTCCGCGCGCAGGCTGGCGAGGTCGCCGGTGCGGTACATCCGCTCGCCCGGATGGAAGGGGTCGGGAAGGAAGGCGCCTTCCGTCAGGTCGTCGCGGCCGAGATAGCCGCACGCGAGCTGCCGCCCGGCGATGAAGAGCTGCCCCGTCACGCCCGGCGGCAGCGGGCGCAGCGACTCGTCCAGCACGTAGAGCCGGGTGTTCCAGACGGGAAAGCCGATCGGCACGGGGCGGGAGCGGTCCTCAGGCCCGGCGGGCCAGAAGGAGACATCCACCGCCGCCTCGGTCGGGCCGTAG
Organism: Roseomonas sp. FDAARGOS_362; assembly: GCF_002754815.1. Lineage (GTDB taxonomy): Bacteria > Pseudomonadota > Alphaproteobacteria > Acetobacterales > Acetobacteraceae > Roseomonas > Roseomonas mucosa. The sequence goes on from NZ_CP024588.1 coordinate 2,486,023, forward strand.
AGGTTGTGCAGCTCGGACCGCAGCGTGGCGTGGAAGCGGTCGCGCAGCTCGGGCGGCAGCGCCTCGCCGGAGCAGAAGACGCGGGCTGGCGATAGGCCCCGCGCCGTCGGCTCGGCCAGGAAGGCGGCGAGCATCGAGGGCACGAAATGCGCCGTGGTGATCCCGCCGTACCGGATCAGCGCCGCCAGCGCCGCGGGGTCCTTGTGCGCGCCGGGCGGGGCCATCACCAGCGTGGCGCCGCTGAGCAGCGGCAGGAAGAACTCCCAGACCGAGACGTCGAACGTCATCGGCGTCTTCTGCAGGATGCGGTCGCCCGGGCCGAAGCCGTAGTGCTGCCGCATCCATTCCAGGCGGTTCACGATGGCCCGGTGCCCGACCATCACGCCCTTGGGCTCGCCGGTGGAGCCGGAGGTGTAGAGCAGATAGGCGAGGTCGCCAGGCTCCGGGCCGGGCGGCAAGGATGCCTCGCTGTCCAGGTGCCAGGATTCCGGCAGCAGGCAGGCCAGGCCCTCCAGCGCCGGCTGCCCCGGGGGCGCCAGGGCCAGCACCGGTTGCGCGGAGGCCAGGATACGGGCGATGCGCGCGGGCGGGTGCGAAAGGTCCAGCGGCAGATAGGCCGCCCCGGCGCGGAGGATCGCCACCAGCGCGATCTCCAGCGCCAGCGACCGTTCCAGTGCCACGGCGACGACGCGGCCCGGCCCGGCACCCCGCGCGCGCAGTTCCAGCGCCAGGGCACGGCTGCGGCGCTCCAGCTCCGCATAGGTGAGGCGCCGGCCCTCGCCCTCCAGCGCGATGGCCCCGGGCGTCTCGGCCATCCGGCGCTCGATCAGCGCGGCCAGCGTCGTGTCGGGCACGAGATGGGCGGTGGCGTTCAGCGTGCGGAGCGCCCAGGCGGCCTCGGCCGGCGTGGCGGTCGGCACATCGGCCAGCTTGTCCGCGCCCAGGGCGGCGCCCAGGAAATGCACCAGCCGCTCCGCATGCGCCGCCAGCGCCGCCGCGTCATAGAGGGCGGGGTTGGCCTCCAGCTCCAGCCGCAGCCGGCTGGCGCGCGCATCGCCGCGCAGGGTGATGGTGATGTCGTCCACCGGCCCGGTGCCGAGGATCTCGATCTCCGTGGCGAGGCCCGGGAAGTCCGGCGCCTCCTCGAAGGGCAGGATATTGACCAGGGCGCCGTAGAGCCGGCGCCCGGCACCGATCCGCCCGAGGTCGCGGCGGATCTGCTCGCCGCGATAGCGCCCGTGGCGCCGCGCCTTGGCGAAGCGCTTCGCGGAGGCGGCCAGGAACTCGTCGAGCGGCGCGTCCTCCGGCACCGGCAGGCGCACGGGGAGGACATTCATCAGCATGCAGGGCAGCCGCGCCGCCGGGCTGCCGAGGCGGCTCATGAAGCCCAGCCCGATCGCCGCCTCCCCGCCCCCGGCATGGCGGCGGAGATAGGCGCCGATCAGGGCGGACAGGATGTCCGGCCAGGGCAGCGAGGTGACCTCCGCCCGCGCGCGCAGCCGCTCCACCACGCCGCCCTCCACGGCGCGGGCGAGGCGGATGGCGTGGTGGCCGGAAGGGGCGGCGCCGGGGACGAGGCTCGCCACCTCGCCCAGCCCCGCCATCGCCTCGCGCCAATAGGCGGCATCGGCCTCGCGCCTCGGCGAGGCGCGATAGACGGCATCCTCGCCCAGCGCGGCCTCCAGCCCCGGCGGCGGCGATCCCGCCTCCGGCCCGCCGAGGCGCTCGGCATAGAGGGCGGCGGTGCGGCGGGTGATCAGCTCGGTGCCGAAGGCATCCACCGCCAGGTGGTGCACGCGCTGGTACCAGAGATGCCGCTCCGGTCCGAGGCGGTAGATGCGCTCCGCCGCCAGCGCCTCGCCCTTCAGGCCGCGCGGCGTGTCCATGTCGTGGCGCATGGCGGCACGGGCCTTGGCCTCGCCCTCCGGATCGCCGGACAGGTCGATGACCTTCACCTCCGGGCGCAGTGCGGGATCGATTGCCTGCACCGGCTGCCCGTCGCGTTCCTCGAAGCGCAGACAGAGCGCCTCGGACTCCGCCACGGCCTGGGACAGCGCGGCGCGGAAGGCGCCGAGGTCGAGCTTCCCGTGCAGGGCGATGAACTGACCGGTGTTGAAGACCGGGTTCTGCGGGTCCAGGCGCTGTGCGTACCAGAGTCCGGCCTGGGCTTCGGTCAGCCCCAGCCAGGACAGGGGCGGCTGGGGGGCCGTGCCCATCTCAGCCCCCGGCCTGCGCCTTCTGGCGGCGCTCCACGATCGCCCACCAGGTGTTCAGCGTCAGCTCCTCGGCGAACTCGCCGAAATCCAGCGACAGGCCGCGCTCGCTCCAGAGCAGGAGAAGGTTCATCGCCCGCATGGAATCGAGGCCCAGGTCGATCAGGCTGTCATCATCGCCGATCTCCGACGGGTCCTCGTGCAGCAGGCGCGCGATATCGGCGCGCATGCCCTCCCTGGTCAGCGGGGCGTGGCTCACAGGACCTCCAGGATCTGCGTGGTGGTCATCGGCACGCCGCAGACATCGGCGACGTAGCGCAGCGCCATGTCGTGCTTCTCGCGCGAGAAATCGGCCACCGCATCGGCGGCGTAGAAGGGCTCGATATCGCGCATGAAGGCCTCCGCCGCCGTCAGCAGGCAGCCGATATGCGCGTAGATGCCGCAGACGATGATCTGGTCGCGGCCGCGCGCGCGCATCAGCGTTTCCAGGTTGCTGCGCTGGAAGGCGCTGTAGCGGTGTTTCACCAGCACGAAATCGTCCGGCTGCGGCGCCAGCTCGTCCAGGATCGGCTGATGGTCCTGCGACCAGCTCATGCCCCGGCCCCAGAGATCGGCCTGCAGCCCGCGGTCGCGCCGGTCCTGGTCGCCTTCCTGCGCCGTGTAGAAGACGGGGATGCCGGCCCGGCGCGCCTTGGCGGCCAGGGCGTGGATATTGGCCAGCACCAGCTCGATCGGCGGTTCGTCGGGCGTGAAGGCGCCGACGAAATAGCGCTGCATGTCATGCACCAGCAGCGCGGCGCGGTCGCGCTCCAGCCGCCAGGGCGCGCGCGGCGCGGGAAGCTCCTCCGCGCGCGGCAACGGATAGGCGGGGATGCGCGGCAGGCCCTTGGTACTCGACATCACGATTCCTGCTGTTCCAGGAACTGCGCGCGCAGCCGGGCGCGCAGCTCCTTGCGGCTGATCTTCAGCGCCGCGGTGGTGGCGAAGCGTTCCACGAAGACGACCTGGTCCGGCACCTTGAAGTCGGCGATGCCGCGGCTCCGCATCCAGGCCTTCAGCGCCGCCGGCTTCGGCCTCTCCCCTTGCGGGATCACGAAGGCGCAGATGCGCTCGCCCAGATAGGAGTCAGGCACGGAGACGATGGCGGCGTCGAAGACGTTCGGATGCGCCAGCAGATGGTCCTCCACCTCCTCGGCCGAAATCTTCTCGCCGGCGCGGTTGATGTGGTCGCCCGCCCGGCCCTGCACCTCGAGATAGCCGCCCGGCAGGCGGCGCACGATATCGCCGGTGCGGTAGTAGCCGTCCCCGGTGAAGGAGCGCGCATTCGCCGCGTCGTCGTTGTGGTAGGCGCGGATCGTATAGGGGCCGCGCGTCAGCAGGTGCCCGGGCTCGCCCTCCGGCACCGGCTCGCCGGCATCGTCCACGATCAGCACCTCGTCATCCGGGCTGATCGGGCGGCCCTGGGTGTTGACGATGATCTCCTCGGGATCGTCGAGGCGGGTGTAGTTCACCAGCCCCTCCGCCATGCCGAAGACCTGCTGCAGCGTGCAGCCGAGCGTGGCGCGCACGCGCTTCGCCCCCTCCGGCGTGAATTTCGCGCCGCCGACCAGCAGCACCTTGAGGCTGCCGAGGTCGTACTTCGTGTTCGGCGCCGCCTGCATCCAGAGCAGCGCGAGCGGCGGCACGAGGCCGGTGATGGTCACACGCTCCCGCGCGATGATCGGAAAGGCGGTCTCGGGGCTCGGATTGGGGCTCAGCACCACCCGCGCGCCGGCATGGAGCGCGCCCATATGGCCGGGCGAGCTCATCGGAAAATTATGCGCCGCCGGCAGGGCCACGAGGAAGACGCTTTCCGCCGTGACGCCGCAGATCCCGTTGCTGGCGCGAAAGCTGTAGATGTAGTCGTCATGCGTGCGCGGGATCAGCTTCGACAGCCCGGTGCTGCCGCCGGAGATCTGCAGGAAGGCGACCGAGGACGGGTCCGGATCGGCGGGCAGGCCGCCCACCACGTCGCGCGGCTCGGCCACGCAATCCTCCAGCGCGGTGAATTCCTCCGCCGCGCCGATGATGACCACATGCCCCACCGCCGGCACTTCCGCGCGCAGCGCCCGCGCCAGGGTGCGGTAGTCGAAGCCGTCCGCCCGCTCCATGGTGACATAGCCCCGTGCCTCGGCACGGCGGGCGAAATGAGCGATCTCGGTGATGCGGTGCGCTGGCAGGGCATAGACCGGGATCATCCCGGCGCGGAACAGGCCGAAGACCACGGAGAAGAACTCCGCGACATTGCCGATCTGCACCACCACCCGGTCGCCGGGGCGCAGGCCCAGCCTCAGGAAGCCCGCCGCGTGGCGCTCCGCCCGCTCCCAGAGATGGCGATAGGTCCAGTGCCGTGCGCCGTCCACGATGGCCACCGCGTCCGGATGCTCCGCCGCGCGCTGGCGCAGAAAGCCGGGGAAGGTCTCGCCGCGCCAGTAGCCCGCCTCGCGGTAGCGCCGGGCGAATGCCTCCGGCCATTCCTGGCGCAAGGGGGCCACGGGGGGGATCATGCATCGAACTCCTGCCCTGGCGGCACGCCCAGGGCATTCAACATGGCGCGGAACTTGGCCGCGGTCTCGCGCGCCTCGGCCTCCGGATCGGAGCCCGGCACGATGCCGGCCCCGGCATAGAGCCGCGCCCGGTTCCCGGCAATCTCGGCGCAGCGGATGGAGACATGCCAGGCGCCATCCCCGTCGCGGTCGCACCAGCCCACCGCCCCGGCGTAGAAGTCCCGGTCATGGCCTTCCAGCGCCTGGATGCGCTCCGCCGCCCGGTCGCGCGGCACGCCGCAGACGGCGGGGGTGGGGTGCAGCAGCGCGGCGAGGTCGGCGGCGGAGGTATCGGGGTCCTTCAGCTCGCCCTCGATGCGGGTGCCGAGATGCCACATGCTGCGGGTAGCGGTGACGGTGGTGCCCTCCGGCGCGGCGAGGTTCCGGCAATGCGGGCCCAGCATGTCGAGGATGAACTCCGCCACCAGCGCATGTTCCCGCCGGTCCTTGCCCGAACGGCCCAGCGCCTCGGCGGCGGCGCGGTCGGCCGCCGGATCAGCCTCCCGCCGCGCGGAGCCGGCCAGGGGATGCGACAGGACGGCACGGCCCCGGCGGGCGACCAGCAGCTCCGGTGTCGCCCCGGCCAGCAGGCGCGGCGTGCCGCCCCCGGCGGGCGGCAGCGGCACCAGGAAGGCGGTGACGGCCGGGTCGGTGTCCAGCCGGCGCAGCAGGGCCTCCGGGTCGATGTCCCGGTCCGCCGTGGCGAGGAGGCGGCGCGACAGGACCAGCTTGGCCAGGGCAGGCTCCGCCGCCATGGCCTCCAGCGCCCGGGAGACGGAGGCGGCATAGACGGCCGCCGATGGCTCCGGACGCAGGGACCAGCGCGGGGCGGCCGCGTCGGGCGGGGCGGCAGCCCCGGCGGGTTCCGCCACCCGCCGGGGCGCGGTCAGGTAGTCCGGGGCGGCGCGGTCGAAAGGCAGCGCGCCGGCCAGCAGCGCGGCCTCCGGCTGCGCACGGAAGAAGCCGCGCACGCGCTCGCCCAGCGTCGCCGCCGGGCCGCGCGGCAACAGGCCGGCCATCCCGTCCCCCCGCAGGCGCCGCCGCCCGGACAGGAAGGCGAAGCCCGTCGCCCGCCCAGCGGAGGCGGCGGACGGGGAAGCCCCGCCCTCCGCCGGGATCGATCCGTCCCCCATCACCCGTCCCCGCCGCTCAGGGCTTGATGATGGTGACGGTGTCGCCGTTCGGGTCCTCGACCGGCGGCTGGCCGCGCGGCGACATCTTCGCCTTGTTGGTGACATAGGCGAAGTTGGTGCGCGGATCGACGGCGACCGTGTTGGGATGCGTGCCGGTGGCGAGGCTGGCGAGCACCGACAGGCTCTTGCCGTCGATCACGCTGACCGTACCGGCGCCGCGGTTGGCGACATAGATCAGGCCGTTGCTGGGCGACAGGGTGATGCCCAGCGCGCCCTCGCCGGTCTTGACGGTGTTCAGCAGCTTGCCGTCCGCGGCGTTCAGCACGGTCACGTCGCCGCTGCCCTGGTTGGTGACCAGCAGGCGGCCATTGGCGGCATCGAAGACGAGGTTGGCCGGCCTCTCGCCGCCGGAGGCGAAGCGGCGCTTCACGGCGCGGCCGGCGAGGTCGATCTCGACGATCTCGTTGTCTCCCATGGCCGCGGCGAAGAGGCGCTTGCCCGCCTTGTCCAGCGCCAGGCCGGAGATGCCGCCCTTCAGGTCGCCGACCGTGCCGGCCACCTTCTTCGTCGCGCCGTCGATGATCCAGACCGCGCTGGGCTTCTCCTTCGCGCCGAAGGCGGAGGCGTAGACGGTGTTGCTGTCCTCGTCCACCAGCACCTGGCGCAGATGCGCGCCCTCGCCCTCGCTGATCTTCACCGCGCTGTTGTCGCGCAGGTCGATGGCGGAGACGGAGCCGCTGCGGGTGTTGGTGGTGTAGAGCGTCTGCGTCCTGTTGTTCAGCGCGAGGCCGAAGGCCGGCTCGTCCCGCAGCTCGATGGCGGAGCTCGCCTCCAGCGTCACGGGGTCCAGCACCATGATGCTGGCGTCGTTGGCGCCCCGCTGGCCGGCCGCGGCGACATAGACGCGATTGGTGGTCGGGTTCACCACGATCTCGTAGAGGCCCGGCGCGATGCGGCGGTTGCCGCCGATCGCCGGCGCGGCGAAGGCCGGGGCGATGCGGCTCATCACGGCGGCCGAGGTCACCAGGCCCAGCAGGGAACGCCGCGAAAGCCCGAAAGGAGCCGGAAGCGTCGTCGGGTGCGTCATCATGCGTGGTTCCGTCCGCTGATCCTGATGGACGACCGGTAAGGTCGGCCCTTGTGCGCGCGGATGAACCCAGACCCACGTTCGCTCGCGGCCGGTCATGCCCCGGAAAGAGGGCCCATCCACTCGGAGGCGCGTTTTAATGAGAACCACTCGCACTAACAAGGGCCCTGATGGAAACCCTCCCGCCCTGGGTCGATCCTGGCGGCAGAACCAGGGCCGGTCCGGGAAGTGCCACCCGGGAAAGTGATCCTGCGGGCGGCGGGCTCTCTGGCTGTTCCGCTTCCTGATGGCCCCCGGGGGAGAGGCTCTGCCTCTCCCGCCAGCCCGCTCTCCGCCAGGGACCGAAGCCGGTCCCCGGACCCCGGGCTTGAGTCGGTTTCCGTGGCTGCCGTCAGGCCGAAGGGTTGCTTCCCGGGAGCAAGTGGAGACGCAGGGCTCCCGAAGAAGAAAGAAAAATACCCTGCCTGCGCTGGCGGTACTGGCAGTCGCCGGAGAGCGTGGCTCCCCGGCGCGCCCCCGGCGTAAGGCGGACGGGTGTGTCAGACCGGGCGGCGCAGGTCCAGGGTGCGCGGATGCTCCAGCCCGACCGAGAGCACCGGCTCCGCCATCGGCCCGGGCGTATGGCCAAAGGCGAAGAAGCGGGTGCGGCGGCGGGCCTCGGCCTCGTTCGCATTGACTGGCCGGGTGTCGTAGTTGCGGCCGCCGGGGTGGGAGACATGATGCGTCAGCCCACCCAGGGAACGCCCGGTCCAGCGGTCGTAGATGTCGAAGACCAGCGGCGACTGCGCCCGCACCGTGGGATGCAGTGAGGAGGGCGGGTTCCAGGCCTTGAAGCGCACGCCGCCGACATACTCGCCCTGCCGCTCCGTCGCGGTGAGGGGCACGGCGCGGCCGTTGCAGGCCAGGATGAAGCGTTCGTCCACCCAGCCGCTGACGCGCGCCTGCACCCGTTCCGGCGAGCTGTCCACATAGCGCACCGTGCCGCCGATGCCGGGTTCCTCGCCCAGGGAATGCCAGGGTTCGAGGGCATAGCGCAGGTCGAGGTTCATGCCGCGCAGCGAGACCTCGCCGATCTGCGGGAAGCGGAACGCGAAATGCGGCCGGAACCACTCCAGGTCGAGCGGCGCGCCCAGGCTGCGCAGCTCCTCCAGCGCGTCGCGGAAATCCTCTTCCACGAAATGCGGCAGCATGAAGTCGTCATGCAGCCGCGTGCCCCAGCGGACCAGCCGGCGCTCGTAGGGGCGCTGCCAGAAGGCCGCGATGCAGGCCCGCATCAGCAGGATCTGCGCCGCCGACATCTGGTGGTGCGGCGGCATCTCCAGCGCGCGGTACTCCACCAGCCCGAGCCGGCCGGAGGCGCTTTCCGGCGCGTACATCTTGTCGATGCAGAACTCGGTGCGGTGCGTGTTGCCCGTCATGTCCGCGAGGATGTTGCGGAACAGCCGGTCGGTCAGCCACGGCGGCGTGGGCCGGTCGCGCGACACCTCGCCGAAGGCGATCTCCAGCTCGTTCACGCTGTCCTCCCGCGCCTCGTCCACGCGCGGGTGCTGCGAGAAGGGGCCGATGAAGAGGCCGCTGAAAAGATAGGAGAGGCTGGGGTGGTTGTGCCAGAAGCCCAGCATCGACTTCAGCAGGTCGGGCCGGCGCAGGAAGGGGCTGTCCGCCGCGCGTTCGGCCCCCATCACCACGTGATTGCCGCCGCCGGTGCCGACATGGCGGCCGTCGAGCAGGAACTTCTCGGCGATCAGCCCGATCTGCCGCGCCTCCTCATAGAGCTGCTCGGAACGCTCGATATGCTCGTTCCAGCTCGCCGAAGGATGCACGTTCACCTCGATCACGCCCGGGTCCGGGGTGACGGAGAAGGACAGCAGGCGCGGGTCGCGCGGCGGCGGATAGCCTTCCAGGAAGACCTTGCGGCCGAATTCGGCAGCGGTGTCCTCGACGGCGGCGCAGAGGTCGAGCCAGTCCTCGGCCTCGGTGAGCGGCGGGAAGAAGACGTGCAGGATGCCGCCGCGCGCCTCGACGGTGAGCGCGGTGCGGACGACATCCGGCTCCTCGCGTCCCACCTCCGGCCGCCAGTCCGCCGCCGGGGGCGTGTAGCCGTTGCCGCTGCCATTGCCGCCGAGGCCAAGCCCGCGGGTTCGCGGCAGCGGGCCGGGATCGCTGGCATAGGGCCCCTCCAGCCCGTCGCCGCCACCGGGTCCGGCGACGCGCTGGCCCAGCGGGCCGAAGGGCGCCGCGCCGGGGCCGCCATTGCCGCCGCGGCCGACATGCTGCACCGGCTGCCCGGCATGGCGCGGATGCGACGGCAGGGTGCCGAGCGGGGCGAAGGGGTCGCGCTCCACCTCCAGCGGCCGCCGGCCGTCGCTGACCCAGGGCAGGCTCTGCAGCGGCAGGCGGAAGCCGATGGAGCTGTCGCCCGGCACCAGGAAGATATGGTCGCCGCGCATGAACCAGCGGCCGGACTGCCAGCGCTTCACCCCGTCCATCGCGATGCGGCGCAGCGGCAGCACGCTGCCGGCCTCGGCATTCAGCCCCTGGCCATAGACGCGGGCGAGGCGTTCGCGCTCCAGCGGGTCCTTGAGCTTCGCATCCTCGGCGATGACATTGGCGGGCAGCCGGTGCTCCCGCCACAGGTAGTAGTGGATGTCCTCATGGGCGCCCTGGACCAGCGAGGGGTCCACCTGCAACCGCTCCGCCAGCGCCTGGCCGAATCGCCTCGCATCCGCGGCGGTGGCGTCGTCGCGGTCGTCATCCGATGCCAGCAGGGAGGGGTCGGTCCAGACCGGCTCGCCATCCTTGCGCCAGTGGCAGTGCAGCGCCCAGCGCGGCAGCTGCTCGCCCGGATAGTGCTTGCCCACCGTGTGCTGCAGCACCATGCCCGGCGACCACAGCTCCGCCAGGCGACGGATCAGCCGCCCGGCATAGGCGCGCTTGGTCGGGCCCAGGGCGTCGGTGTTCCATTCGGCGCCGTCCATGTCGTCGGCGGCGATGAAGGTCGGCTCGCCGCCCATGGTCAGGCGCACGCCGCCGGCCTCCAGCTGCCGGTCCACCTCCCGCCCCGCCTGGAGGATGCCCTGCCATGCCGCCTCGGTGTAGGGGCGGGTGGTGCGCGGCGTCTCGGCCACGCGGGTCACGGACATGGAGAAGTCGAAGACGGTCTCGCACTTCTCGATCAGCCCGCTGATCGGCGCGGCCGAGGAAGGCTCCGGCGTGGCGGCGAGCGGGATATGCCCTTCCCCCGCCATCAGGCCCGAGGTCGCGTCGAAGCCGACCCAGCCGGCGCCGGGGAGATAGACCTCGCACCAGGCATGCAGGTCGGTGAAGTCGGCCTCCGGCCCGGCGGGGCCGGTGATGGACTTCACGTCGGCGGTGAGCTGGATCAGGTAGCCGGAGACGAAGCGGGCGGCGAAGCCCAGGTTGCGCAGGAGCTGCACCAGCACCCAGGCACTGTCGCGGCAGGAGCCCCGGGCATGGCCCAGCGTCTCCTCCGGTGACCAGACACCGGGCTCCATGCGCACGATATAGGCGATCTGCCCCTGGACCTTCTGGTTCAGCCCCACCAGCATGTCCACGGTGCGCTGCTCGGTCTTCGGCACTCCGTCGATCAGCGCCTGGAGCAGCGGCCCGGGCGTGTCCATGCGGCGATAGGGCGCCAGCTCCTCCGCCAGGACCGGGTCGTAGGCAAAGGGCCAGGTCTCGGCCTGGGGCTCCAGGAAGAAGTCGAAGGGGTTGATGGTCGCCATGTCGGCGACGAGGTCCACCGTCACGTCGAAATGCGTGACCCGTTCCGGAAAGACCACCCGGGCCTGGAAATTGCCCGACGGGTCCTGCATCCAGTTGATGAAATGCGGCTTGGGCTCGACCGTCAGGTTGTAGGAGACGATCGGCGTGCGCGCATGCGGCGCCGGCCGCAGGCGGATGGTCTGGGGGCCGAGATTGACTGGCCTGTCATAGCGGTAGGACGTGCGGTGGTTCAGCGCGACGTGCAGCGTCATGGACGGTCTCTCGGTGCGGCCTCGGAAAGAGGCTGTAGCAGACTTCCACCGCACAGCAAGAAACGGACCCGGCGGATGCCCTGGGCACCAAGCCTCCGGCGTTGCGCTGTCCCGGGGTCCGAGGCCCGGGGCCCGGGGGCCGGCTCGGTCCCCGGCGGAGTGGCGGGGCCGGGGGGAGAGGCGGCGCCTCTCCCCCCCGGAGGCGGGCTCGAAGCGCAACGCAGCCAGGAAAGGCCGCCGCCTCAGTCCGGGGCGCGGATCTCGTTGACCAGGGGTTCGCCGCGTTCGAAGGCGCTGATGCTGTCCAGCGTGGTCGCGCAGATCGTGCCGATCGCCTCGCGGGTGAAGAAGGCCTGGTGGCCGGTCAGCAGCACGTTGGGGAAGGAGACGAGGCGCTGGATCACGTCGTCGGCGATGATGTCGCTCGACAGGTCGCGGAAGAACAGGTCGGCCTCCTGCTCGTACACATCGATGGCCAGGCCACCCAGCAGGCCGTTCTTCAGCGCGCCGATGGCCGCGTTGGTGTCCACCAGCCCGCCGCGGCTGGTGTTCACCAGGATCAGCCCGGGCTTCACCACGGCCAGGCTGCCTTCGTTGATGATATGGCGGGTTTCGGGTGTCAGCGGGCAGTGCAGGGAAATGACGTCGCTTTCCCGCATCAGCTGGTCCACCGGGACATAGCGGCCGCCCAGCGCCTCGAACTCCGGGGCGGGATAGGCGTCGTAGCCCAGGACGGTGCAGCCGAAGCCGCGCATGATCCCGGCGAAGACCTTGCCGATCTTGCCGGTGCCGATCACCCCGACGGTGCGGCCGTGCAGGTCGAAGCCCATCAGCCCGTCCAGCTCGAAATTGCCGCCGCGGGTGCGTTCGTAGGCCCGGTGGATGCGGCGGTTCAGGGTCAGCAGCAGGCCGACCGCGAACTCTGCCACGGAATAGGGTGAATAGACTGTCACCCGGACCACTCGGATGCCTTGTTCCCGGGCAGCCTCCAGGTCGATCTGGTTGAAGCCGGTCGAGCGGGTGGCAACCAGCCGGGTGCCGCCCCTGGCCAGGGCAGCGAGCACCCCGGCATCCACCTGGTCGTTCACGAAGACGCTGACGGCCGGGTAGCCGGCAGCCAGGACAACCGTATCCGGCCCCAGCATCGCCTCCTGGAAGGTCAGCGCGTGGCCATGGCTGCGGTTGGCCTCGGTCAGCAGGACCCGGTCGTAGCGCTTGGCACTGAACACGGCGACTTTCATGGCGGGTTCCCCGGCGATGCCGGTAGGGTCGTCACGGACCGCCGCGAAGTCCAGCCGGAAAAGCCGTTGCCGGCCCGGTTCCTTCCGGAGGGCGAGCGGCCGGGACCGGCCCTCGTGGGGCCGACATGGCTCGCGTGGCGTTGGTCTCCACGCGGGCGCCGGCAAGGCGAGGTTGTGGCCGAATCGGTTCCAACCGCCTGTTCCGGCGATTTTCCCGGCAAAGCAGGCCCGGAATGCTTCCGGCAGCCATCACGAAACCGCGAAGAACGTGTCATTTATGAGATTACGTCATGGAAAAGTTGTTGAAGCGCAAATCAGACTAGAATTTTGGCTCGCCTCTCGGTTATCGTCTCTTTAAATCGCTTGTCCAACGAAGCTGGAACGCGCCGGTGGGGCGCTTCCACCGGGCAACGTCGCGAATTCCGAGAGAGGTTCGGTTCATGGTCAGAAAAGCGGTCATCCTGTCAGGCGGCTACGGCACGCGCCTGATGGAAGAAACCGACACCCGTCCCAAGCCGATGGTGGAGGTAGGGGGCCGCCCGATCCTCTGGCACATCATGAAGATCTATGCCGCGGCGGGGATCACCGAATTCGTGATCCCGCTCGGCTACAAGGGTCACATGATCAAGCAGTACTTCGCCGACTACTACCTGCATGCCTCGGACCTGACGGTGGACCTGACCTCGGGCACGACCACCATGCTGCGGCACACGGCGGAGCCCTGGAAGATCACCCTGGTCGATACCGGCATCGAGACCATGACAGGCGGCCGCCTCCGCCGGGTGCGCGAGCATCTGGAGGGCGAAAGCTTCTGCATGACCTATGGCGACGGCGTCACCGACCTCGACGTCCGGCAGGCCGTCGCCTTCCACGAGGCCCATGGCCGCCATGCCACCGTCACCGCCGTGCCGCCGCCCGCCCGCTTCGGCTCGCTGGAGCTCGACGGTGACCGCGTGACCCAGTTCCGCGAGAAGCCGCTGGGCGACAACAACCTGATCAATGGCGGCTTCTTCGTGCTCGGGCCGGATGTGTTCCGCTACCTGGACGGCGACAGCACGATCTTCGAACGCACCCCCATGGAGGGCCTGGCCCGCGATGGCGAGCTCATGGCCTACAAGCACATGGGCTTCTGGTACTCGATGGACACGCTGAAGGACAAGAAGCACCTGGAGGAGCTCTGGGCCACCGGCCGGGCACCCTGGAAGGTCTGGTGAGAAGCGCAACGATGGACAACGTGATGACCGAACAGCTTATCGCGGGTGCGGCCAAGGCCGGCTGCTGCCGCCTCTGCAACGCGCCGCTGCGCACCACCTTCTCCGACCTCAACATGTCGCCGCTGGCGAACTCCTTCGTGCCGGCGGACCGTGCCTATGCGATGGAGCCCTTCTACCCGCTGCACGCCTTTGTCTGCGACGAGTGCAAGCTGGTGCAGCTTTCCGAGTTCGAGACGCCGCAGGCCATCTTCGGCGACTACCTCTACTTCTCCTCCTTCTCCGACGCCTGGCTGCGCCACGCGGAGACCTATGCGAAGCGCATGACCGAGCGCTTCGGCCTGACGCCGGATTCGCTGGTGGTCGAGATCGCCAGCAACGACGGCTACCTGCTGCAGTACTTCAAGGCGATGGGCATCAAGGTGCTCGGCGTCGATCCGGCCGCCAACGTGGCGCAGGAGGCGATCGCCAAGGGCATCCCGACCGAGGTCGCCTTCTTCGGCGCCGAGACGGCCAGTCGCCTGCGCGCCGCCGGCCACGCGCCGAAGCAGATGGCCGCCAACAACGTGCTGGCGCATGTCCCCGACATGCACGACTTCCTGGAGGGCTTCCGCATCCTCCTGGCGCCGGACGGCGTGGTGACCTTCGAGTTCCCGCATCTGCTGAAGCTGATGCAGGAGAACCAGTTCGACACGATCTACCACGAGCACTTCTCCTACCTCTCGCTGCTGGCGGTGGAGCGGGCGCTGGCGGATCACGGGCTGGCCGTCTTCGACATCGAGGAAGTGCCGACGCATGGCGGCTCGCTGCGCGTCTTCGCGCGCCATGCCGGGAACACGGCGCTTCCTGAGCTGCCCTCGGTACAGAAGATCCGCGATGCCGAGAAGGATTACGGGCTCTACGGCCTCGACGCCTATCGCGCCTTCGCGGCCAGCACGGTCAAGATCAAGTGCGATCTGCTGCGCTTCCTGATCCAGGCCAAGGCCGAGGGCAAGGTCGTCGCCGGCTACGGCGCCCCGGCCAAGGGCAACACGCTGCTGAACTACTGCGGCGTGGGTCCGGAGCTGGTCCCCTTCACCGTGGACCGCAGCCACCACAAGCAGGGCCATCTCCTGCCGGGCGTGCGGATCCCCATCAAGGCGCCACAGGTGATCCTCGACGCCAAGCCCGACTACGTCCTGATCCTGCCCTGGAACTTCAAGGACGAGATCGTCGAGCAGATGGCGGCGATCCGCGAATGGGGCGGGAAGTTCGTGGTGCCGATCCCGGAGCTGAAGATCCTCTGAGGCCCGAAGCCATGGGCAGGCGGCGAGCCCGCCCATGGCATGTCCGGAAACAGGCAGGGATCGCGTGCGGGACGGAGCGGAGGGACGGGAGGTGCAGGTGCAGGTGCAGGACATGAGCGGTCTCATCACCATCGGCATCCCGGCCCGCGGCCGGCCCTCGCTGCTCCAGGCGATGCGCTCCTGCCTGGAACAGGATTACCGCCCCCTGGAGATCGATGTCTGCGACGCTTCGCCGGGCGACGAGGTGGGCAGGCTGCTGCGCGCCCTGCCCCTGCCGGACGGCATCACCCTCCGCCACTGCCGCAGCCGGCTGGCGACCGACCTCAACGGCTGCCTGAACCGGCTGATCGACCACGCGCGGGGCGAAAGGCTGGTCATCCTGCAGGACGACGACGCGCTGCTGCCCGGCGCCGTCACGGCGCTGGACGCCGCCTACCGCGCCAATCCGGACGTGGTCGCCGCCTATGGCCTCCAGCACTGCATCCTGGCCTCCGGCGAGTTCTCTGCCGAGGACACGGCGCGCCACAACGGGCGCCACCGGCGGATCGCCGCCGAGGCCGGGACCCGCTATGACCTGCTGGTCTGTGCCCTGTGGCGGCAGATCCCCCGCGACGGCGTCCTGATCCGCAGCGATGTCGCGAGGCAGATCGGCTACCGCGACGTGTCCGAGGTCGGGCTGGCGGGCGACACGGATTTCGGCATCCGGCTGGCCATGGCGTATCGCGGCCACGCCTTCTCCTTCATCGACCGGCCGACCAGCCTCCACCGCCTCCCGGCGCGGCAGGAGACCGGGATGAGCGGCGATGTCGTGGCGCGCCTCTATGACCATCTCGCCAGCCTCCGCGACCTGTCGCCCGCCGAGGCCCAGGCCCGGGATCGGCTCTGGCGGGATCTCGCGCCGCAGGCGGTGCTGGAGCATGCCCTGGGCCGTCGGCGGCGCGAGGCGGTGCGCGTGCTCCTGTCCGGGCACTACGCCTGGCGGCAGGACCTGCCGAAGACCCTCTATCACCTCGTGCTGACCGCCCTGCCGGGCGTGCGGCACTTGCGCCGTTTCGGCACCGCGCGACGGGCCTGAAGCGGATGCGGCTTTCAACGGAGGAGACCCGGCCCGTGCTGCCCGGCCCGGTTTCCATGGCGCCCCTCCTCACGGGGCATGGCAGCTTCCATCAGGGGCAAGGACCAGGATGCGTATTCTGATCACCGGCAACATGGGCTATGTCGGCCCTGTCTTGGTTCGGCACTTGCGGCAGCGTTTCCCGCAGGCCGAACTCATCGGCTTCGACAGCGGGCTGTTCGCCCATTGCCTGACCACCCCCGACGCCGTGCCGGAGGTGCTGCTGGACGCGCAGCATTTCGGCGACGTGCGGGCCTTTCCCGCCATCCTGCTGAAGGGTGTGGATGCGGTGGTGCACCTTTCCGCCCTGTCCAACGACCCGATGGGCAAGAATTTCGAGGCGCCCACCGAGGCCATCAACTACCGCGCCAGCCTGAAGATGGCGGAGCTCGCCCGTGATGCCGGGGTGAAGCACTTCGTCTTCGCCTCCTCCTGCAGCGTCTATGGCGCGGCCTCGGAAGGCGCGAAGCGTGAGGGCGACAGCACCGACCCGCTGACCGCCTATGCCCGTTCCAAGGTCGGCACCGAGGACGGGCTGCGCCAGTTCGACGCGGGCGACATGACCGTCACCTGCCTGCGCTTCGCCACCGCCTGCGGCATGTCGGACCGGCTGCGCCTCGACCTCGTGCTGAACGACTTCGTGGCCTGCGCCCTGACCTCCGGCCGGATCACGGTGCTGAGCGACGGCTCGCCCTGGCGTCCGCTGATCCATGTGAAGGACATGGCGCGCGCCATCGAATGGGCAGCCACCCGCAAGCCGGAGAATGGCGGCCCGTTCCTGGTGGTGAATGCCGGCAGCGAGCCGTGGAACTATCAGGTTCGCGACCTGGCGCAGGAAGTCGCGGCGCAGCTTCCCGGCACGCAGGTGAGC
Source organism: Roseomonas sp. FDAARGOS_362 (assembly GCF_002754815.1). Taxonomy (GTDB): domain Bacteria; phylum Pseudomonadota; class Alphaproteobacteria; order Acetobacterales; family Acetobacteraceae; genus Roseomonas; species Roseomonas mucosa. Next base: position 2,502,762 of record NZ_CP024588.1, read on the forward strand.
ATCAACACCGACGCCCCGCCCGACCGTCGCTCCTACCGCGTGGATTTCGGCCTGTTCCGTGAGCTGGCGCCGCAGCACCAGCCGCAGGTGACGCTGGACGAGGCGATCGCCGGGCTGATTGAGGGCCTGCGCCGGATCGGGTTCAACGATCCGGAATTCCGCAGCTCGTCCTATATCCGGCTGCACACCCTTTCCCGCCACATCGACGGCGGGCGCCTTTCACCGGATATCCGCTGGGTCCGCCAGTAGCCGCAAAGCCGGGCCGCGGCGTCGCACCCGTGGCTGGCCCCCGGGTGAGAGGCGCCGCCTCTCACCCCGGCCCCCCTCTCCGCCGGGGACCGGAGCCGGTCCCCGGACCCCAAGCTTTCGTGGGTTCCCGTGGCGGCAGTCAGCCTGCGGCCTGATCCCTGGGAGCAGGTGGAAAGGCGGGGCTCCCGGAAAGAAGACTGGACACCTTGTCAGCGTTGGCGGTGCCGGCAGTCCGCCGGAGAGCCATGCCCTCCGGCGCGATCCGGTGTCAGCAGGCGCCAACGAACCGGAACCAGGGCACGCCGTGTCCTGGCGAAGTAGGGACCGAGGAGGGAGTGCCGGGGCGAGGCAGCGACTTGCCCCCAACACACCGCCGCACCGGCGAGCCATCCTTCGCGCTCACGGCATCCGCGCGCTCATGGTCAGGAGTTCGTAGCGCGCCACCGTCTCGTCCTCCTGGTTGAAGACCTCCACATCCCAGCGCACCTCGCCGTATTCCGGCTTCCGCGCGGGGTTCTTCCGCTGCACGGTCAGCCGCACGCGGATCGAATCCCCGGGCGAGACGGGCTTGAGGAAGCGCAGCCGGTCCAGCCCGTAATTGGCGAGGAGCGGCCCGGGGGCAGGATCGACGAAGAGCCCGGCGGCGAAGCTCAGGATCAGGTAGCCATGCGCGACGCGGCCGGGGAAGAAGGGGTTCGCCTTCGCCGCCGCCTCGTCCATATGGGCGTAGAAGTTGTCGCCGGTGAATGCGGCGAAGTGCTCGATATCCGCCAGCGTGATGGTGCGCGGCCCGGTTTCCACCGTGTCGCCGACGGAAAGCGCGTCGTAGTCCAGGCGGAAGGGATGGGATTCCGGGATGCGCGTGGGCGCGCCCTTGATCCATCCCTCGCCCAGCGCGGCGAGCTTGGCGGGCGAGGCCTGGAGCGCCGTGCGCTGCATGTGGTGGAAGACGCCGCGCAGGCCGCCCATCTCCTCGCCGCCGCCCGCACGGCCAGGGCCGCCATGCACCAGCGCCGGCAAGGGCGAGCCATGGCCGGTGGATTCCGCCGCGCTGTCGCGGTCGAGCAGGAAGAGGCGGCCGTGATAGGGCGCCAGCCCCGCCACCAGCTCCGCCGTCACCGTGGGGTCGTAGGAGAAGGCGGAGGCCACCAGGCTGCCCTCGCCGCGCCTTGCCAGGGCGACGGCTTCCTCCACCCCGTCATAGGGCATCAGCGTCGCCACGGGGCCGAAGGCTTCCAGCTCATGAACCAGGCTGGCCTGCAACGGGTGCTCGCAATGGAGCAGCACCGGGGCCATGAAGGCGCCCTTCTCCGCATCGCCGCCCAGCACCTCGCAATGGTCCGGATCGCCGCAAAGGATCGTCGCCTCGGCCCGGAGGCGCGCCACCGCCGCGCGCACGTCGCGGCGCTGGTCCAGGCTGGCGAGCGGCCCCATGCGCACGTCGTCGCGCCGCGGATCGCCGACGGCGACCTTGCCCAGCCGGGCGGCGAGCGCCTCCGCCACCGCCCCGATCCTTTCGCGCGGCACCAGGATACGGCGGATGGCGGTGCATTTCTGCCCGGCCTTGGCCGTCATCTCGCGCACCACCTCCTTCACGAAGAGGTCGAATTCCGGTGCTTCCGGCGTCGCATCGGGGCCGAGGATGGCGGCGTTCAGCGAGTCCCGCTCCGCCACGAAGCGCACCGCGTTGCGCGACACCGCCGGGTTGTCGCGCAGCTTCACCGAGGTGGCGGCGGAGCCGGTGAAGGAGAGCAGGTCCTGCCCCGTCAGATGGTCCAGCAGGTCGCCCGTGCCGCCGGCCACGAACTGGAAGGCGCCCGGCGGCAGGAGGCCGGATGCCACGATCGCCTCCGCCACCGCATGGGCGACATAGGCGGTGGCGGTGGCCGGCTTGGCGATCACCGGCATGCCGGCCAGGATCGCGGGCGCCAGCTTCTCCAGCATGCCCCAACAGGGGAAGTTGAAGGCGTTCACATGCACCGCCACGCCCTGCAGCGGCGACAGGATGTGCAGCCCGGCGAAGCTGCCGTTGCGCGAAAGCCTCTCGACCTCGCCCTCCACCACGAAGCGTCCGGCGGGAAGCTCGCGGCGGCCGCGCGAGGCATAGGCGAAGAGCGTGCCGATGCCGCCGTCGATGTCGATCAGGCTGTCGCGCCGTGTCGCGCCCGTGTCGAAGGAGAGCTCGTAGAACGCCTCCTTGCGGTCGCCGAGGAAGGTGGCGAGGCGCTTCAGCATCTCCGCCCGCGCATGGAAGCCCAGGCGGCGCAGGGCGGGGCCGCCCGCCTCCCGCGCATGGCGGGCCATGGCGGCGAAATCCAGGCCCTCGCTGGAGGCCGTGGCCACCACCCGGCCATCGACGGCGCCGCGGATCTCGGCACCCGGGCCAGAGGGGGCGATCCAGCGGTCCTGGGCATAGCTGCGGAGGGTGAGCGGCATCGGCATGGTTTCCTTCCCCTGGGTACATCCCGTCGTTCCGGGCTCTGCGGGCCCTTTCCCCCTGGCCTGGCGGTTCCGGCAGTGCGATGGGGATAGCAAAATTATTTGACCGTCCGGACAGTCAATACAAGCTTTTCCTCGGGAGTTCCTCTGCTGCACCGCACAGCGCGAGGTCGGCCAGCACGCGATCCGTCATTGACAGGAGACAGGCGCCAGGGGGTTAATCGACCGTCCAGACGGTCAATAAAACAGGAAAATGGTCACGGGCGGCGTAAGCCCGCGCCATCATAGGGGGGAGACGCGTCGATGAGCGACACGGTGCTGGTCGAGAACCGGGGAGGCTGGCGGAAGATCACGCTCCACCGCCCGGACAAGCTCAACGCCTTCAACGAGGAACTGCACGCCGCCCTGGCCGCGGCGCTGGACGGGGCCGCCGCCGATGCCGATTGCCGCGCCGTGCTGCTGACCGGCGCCGGTCGCGGCTTCTGCGCCGGGCAGGATCTCGGCGACCGGCGGGGCGAGGACGGACCGCCCGATCTCGGCAAGACGCTGGAGTGCCTCTACAACCCCCTGGTGCGCCGGCTGCGCGGCCTGCCCAAGCCGGTGGTCTGCGCCGTCAACGGCGTGGCGGCGGGGGCCGGGGCCAATATCGCCCTGGCCTGCGACATCGTGCTGGCGGCGCATTCGGCGAAGTTCATCCAGGCCTTCGCCCGCATCGGCCTGGTCCCGGATTCCGGCGGCACCCATACCCTGCCGCGCCTGGTGGGCGAGGCACGGGCCCGCGCGCTAATGCTGCTGGGCGAACCCGTCGAGGCACGACAGGCCGAGGCCTGGGGCATGATCTGGCGCGCGCTGCCGGACGAGGCGCTGATGCCGGAGGCCGAGGCCCTGGCGGCGCGTCTGGCCACCCAGCCGACCCAGGGCCTGGTCCTGACCAAGCAGGCGCTGGAGTCCTCCGCCACCAACACGCTCGCCGCGCAGCTCGACCTGGAGCGCGACCTGCAGCGCCGGGCCGGGCGAACGCCGGATTACGCCGAGGGCGTGCGCGCCTTCCTGGAGAAGCGGCCGCCGCGCTTCACCGGCCGCGCCGGATAGGCTTTCGCGACAATGGCCCTCGCCAAGAGGCCCCTGGAGGAACGGAAACCATGAGCGCCCCAAGCCTGAGCGCCCCTTTGGCCACGGAACCGTCCGGCAGCGCTGCCCCCGTCCCGTTCCTGCACGCGGTGGAAGGCGCCAGCCGTGCCGAGATCCAGGCGCTGCAACGCGAGCGCCTCGCGCGGACGCTGCACCACGTTTATGAGAACGTCCCTTTCTACCGCGCGAAGTTCGACGCCGCGGGCGTGCATCCGCGCGACTTCCGGGACCTGCCGGACCTCGCGAAATTCCCCTTCACGGTGAAGACCGACCTGCGCGACACCTATCCCTTCGGCATGCTGGCCGTGCCGCGGGACCGGATCGCACGGTTGCACGGCTCCTCCGGCACCACGGGCAAGCCGATCGTGGTCGGCTATACCCAGGGGGACCTGGACCGCTGGGCCGACCTGATGGCGCGCTCCATCCATGCCGCCGGCGGGCGGCCGGGGATGATGCTGCACAACGCCTATGGCTACGGGCTCTTCACCGGCGGGCTCGGCGCCCATGCCGGCGGCGAGCGGCTCGGCTGTACCGTGGTGCCGGTCTCCGGCGGCATGACCGAGCGGCAGGTGCAGCTCATCAACGACTTCCGGCCCGGGATCATCATGGTCACGCCCAGCTACATGCTGGCGCTGCTGGACGAGTTCCACCGCCAGGGCCTCGACCCACGGCAGAGCTCGCTGCGGATCGGCATCTTCGGCGCCGAGCCCTGGACCAACGCGATGCGCCAGCAGATCGAGCAGGCCTTCGACATGCAGGCGGTGGACATCTACGGCCTGTCCGAGGTCATGGGACCCGGCGTGGCGCAGGAATGCGTGGAAACCAAGGACGGGCTGCATGTCTGGGAGGACCATTTCCTGCCCGAGGTGATCGACCCCCGCACCGGCGCGGTGCTGCCCGATGGCGAGAAGGGCGAGCTGGTCTTCACCACCCTGACCAAGGAGGGGATGCCCGTCATCCGCTACCGCACCCGGGACCTCACGCGCCTCCTCCCCGGCACGGCGCGGCCCGGCATGCGGCGGATGGAGAAGATCACCGGCCGCAGCGACGACATGATCATCCTGCGCGGCGTGAACGTCTTCCCGTCCCAGATCGAGGAGATCCTGCTCGGCCAGAACTGGTGCAGCGGGCATTTCCAGATCCACCTGACGCGCGAGGGGCGGCTCGACCAGATGGCGGTGCATGTGGAATGCCAGGGCGGCTACTGGGACGGCGAGGGCATGTTGCACGAGGCCGGGGAGATCGTCCGCCTGATCAAGAACATGGTCGGCATCACCACCCGCGTCGTGGTGGAACAGCCCGGCACGCTGGAACGTTCCATCGGCAAGATCCGCCGCGTGATCGACCGGCGGGGATAGGGGTGCGTTTTCGCGACAGCCCCGCGGGAGAGGCCTTGCCTCCCCCCGCCACCGGGGAGGCGTTGCCCTCTCCCGGCCATGGCGGCGCGGCCGGAAGCTTGACACGACAGGACCCAGGCCGGATTCCGGCCGGTGTCCCGATCCGCAGCAGGAATTGCCGATGAGCCGCCCGCGCGCATCCGACCATGACGACAAGCGCCGTGCGATCCTGGACCGCTCCGCGCGGCTTTTCGCCGAGCACGGCTATGACCGCGCCTCGACCAGCATGATCGCCCAGGCCTGCGGCGTGTCGAAGGCGCTGCTCTACCACTACTACCGCGACAAGCTGGAACTGCTGCACGACATCATCCGCTTCCACCTGGAGGAGCTGGTGGAGGTGGTGGAGGCCGTCTCGCCGCAGCCCGGGGCGCCGCCGCGCCGCTATCTGGAGGACCTCGCCGTGGCGCTGCTCGGCGCCTATGCCGGCGCGGATGCGGCGCATCAGGTGCAGATCGGGCAGTTGCGCCTGCTGCCGGAGGAGAAGAAGCGCGAGCTGGTGGCGCTGGAACGCCGCCTCGTCGCGGTCTTCGCCGAGGCGCTGCTGGCGGCGCGGCCGGACCTCGCCGGCAACCGGCTGCTGCTGAAGCCGCTCACGATGTCGCTCTTCGGCATGCTGAACTGGAACTACATGTGGTTCCGCCCCGGCGGCCCGCTCGGGCGGGAGGACTATGCCCGCCTCGCGGTCGGCCTCGTGCTGGATGGCGCTCCCAGCAAGATGGCCTTGCCGGAACTCGTCACATCTGATCGTAGTCGATGACCACGCGCGCGCTGGTGGGGCGCGCCTGGCAGGTCAGGGCATAGCCGGCCTCGATCTCCCAGGGCTCCAGCGAGTAGTTGACCTCCATCTCCACCGTGCCCTCCACCACCCGGGCGCGGCAGGTGCTGCACATGCCGCCCTTGCAGGCATAGGGCAGGTCCATCCCCGCCCGCAGCGCGGCGTCAAGCACGGCCTCGCCCTCGGCCACGGGCACCTCGCGCCGCTTGCCATCGACGATCAGCGCGGCGGTGTGCGCGGGCGGTGCGTCCTGGGCGGGCTTCGGCACCACCGCACGGCGCGGGCGGCCGTCGAAGGCGGAGACGAAGCGCTCCACATGCACGCGCTCCTCCGGGATGCCGAGTTCGCGCAGCGTGGCGGCGACATCCTCGCTCATCCCGGCGGGGCCGCACAGGAAGGCGTGGTCCACGCCCGCGGCTGGCACGAGGTGGCGCAGCAGCAGGCGCACCTTCTCCCCATCCAGCCGTCCGTTCAGGATCGGCAGGTCCTGCTCCTCCTGCGACAGGACATGGAAGACGGAGAAGCGTTCGAGGAAACGGTCCTTCAGCTCCTCCAGCGCCTCGCGGAACAGCATGTCGCCAGCGGTGCGGTTGCCGTAGAAAAGGAAGAAGCGGCTGCGTGGCTCCCGTGCCAGCAGGAAGCGGATGATCGAGAGGATCGGCGTGATGCCCGACCCTGCCGCGAAGCCGAGATGCAGACGCGCCTCCCCCGGCTCCGGCGCGATGCCGAAGCGGCCGGTCGGCACCATCACCTCCAGCGCATCGCCCGCCCGCAGCGCCGTGTTGCACCAGCCGGAGAAGCTGCCACCCTCCACGCGCTTCACGGCGATGCGCAGTTCCCCGTCATCGGGGCCGGAGCAGATGGAATAGGAGCGGCGGACCTCCTCGCCCTCGAAGTCCCGCCGGAGCGTCAGGTACTGGCCCGGCCTGAAGCCGTAGAGCGGCTTCAGCGCCTCGGGCACCTCGAAGGCGATGGAGACGGCATCCGGCGTCTCGCGCCGCAGGTCCGCGACGCGGAGGCTGTGGAAGCGCGGCAGGCTGCTCGACATGAAAGCGTCCTCAGTGGCAGCGGAAATGGTCGAAGGGCTCGCGGCAGGCGAGGCAGCGCCACAGCGCCTTGCAGGAGGTGGAGCCGAATTCCGCGATCCGCTCCGTGCGCGCGGAGCCGCATCGCGGGCAGGCCACCTCATCCTCCTCCCCGAACAGGGCACGCCGTCCGCCTGTCCGGCCGGGCGGGGCGATGCCGTAGTCGTGCAGCTTCCGCCGCCCTTCCTCGGTCATCCAGTCCGTGGTCCAGGCGGGGGACAGCACCGTGCGCACGCGCGCCCGCGGAATGCCCGCGCGCTCCAGCGCCATCTCCACCTCCACCGCGATCATGTTCATCGCCGGGCAGCCGGAATAGGTCGGGGTGATCAGCACCTCCACCGCGCCATCCACCTCCCGCACGTCGCGCAGCACGCCCAGGTCGGCGATGGTGAGGACGGGGATCTCCGGGTCCACCACCTCCGCCGCGGCGCGCAGGGCACGGTCGCGCAGGGTTTCCGCGGCACTCACCACACGGCGCCCGGATAGGTGCGCTGGAGATGCTGCATCTCCGCCAGCAGGTGCCCCAGATGCTCGCTGTGCCGGCCGCTGCGGCCGCCGCTCTGCATCCAGGCCTCCGGCGCGGGCATGGACAGCGTCGCCTGTTCCAGCACCTCCCGCACCGTCGCCAGCCAAGTCCCGCGCAGCGTGGCCGGGTCCACCGCCACACCCGCCTCGATCAGCGCGCGCTCGGCCGCATCGGCCTCGAACATCTCACTGGTATAGGGCCAGAGCAGCGCCAGCGCCTCGGCGGCGCGGGCATGGCTCTCGGCGGTGCCGTCGCCCAGGCGGATCACCCATTCCGCGCTGTGGCGCAGGTGATAGGCGCTCTCCTTCTCCGACTTCGCGGCGATGGCGGCGAGCGTGGGGTCGGCGGAGCGCATCATTGCCCGCCAATAGGGATCGGCGAAGGCGGAATAGAGGAACTGCCGCAGGATGGTCCGCGCGAAATCGCCGTTCGGCTGCTCCACCAGCAACAGGTTCCGGTACTGGCCGGACTCCCGCAGATAGGCGAAGCCGTCCTCGTCATGCCCCTCGTCGCCCAGCACCGCCGCATGGGCGTAGAGCGAGCGCGCCTGGCCGATCAGGTCGAGGGCGATGTTGGCCAGCGCCATGTCCTCTTCCGGCATCGGCGCGTGGCCGCACCATTCCGACAGGCGATGGCCCAGGACCAGCGCGTCATCCGCCCGGCGCAGGGCATGGAGCACCGGCGGCGTCTCGCGGACACGGATCGAGCTCGTGGCCATGTGTGCTTCCTTCCCGCCGCGTCACATATGTCCGACCTCGTCCGGCACCTCGTAGAAGGTCGGGTGCCGGTAGATCTTGGAGGCGGTGGGCTCGAACATCATGCCCTTCTCCGAGGGGTCGGAGGCGGTGATGGCGCTGGAGGGCACGACCCAGACCGAGAGCCCTTCCCCCCGCCGCGTATAGACGTCCCGCGCCGCCTGCAGCGCCAGCGTGGCATCCGCCGCGTGCAGCGAGCCGACATGCTTGTGCGACAGGCCGTTGCGGCTGCGGATGAAGACCTCCCAAAGAGGCGTGGCCTGTTCCTTCATGGCTTCCTCCCTCCGCTCAGGCCGCGGCACGGCGGCGCGCGCTGCGCTTGGCCGCATGGGCCAGCGCGGCCTCCCGCACCCAGGCGCCCTCGTGATGCGCCTTGTTGCGCGCGGCCAGGCGCTCGCGGTTGCAGGGGCCGTTGCCGGCCAGGACCTGCTTGAACTCCGCCCAGTCGATCGCGCCATACTGCCAGTGGCCCTGCGCGCCTTCCGGGGCATCGGCCGGGGGCGGCACGAAGCGCAGCTCCGGATCGGGGATGACCAGGCCGAGATACCGCGCCTGCGGCACGGTGGCATCGACGAAGCGCTGTCGCAGTTCGTCATTGGAGAAGCGCTTGATCTTCCAGCGCGTGGACTGGTCGGAATGCTGGCTGGCCGCATCCGGCGGGCCGAACATCATCAGGCAGGGCCACCACCAGCGGTCCAGCGCGTCCTGCGCCATGGCCTTCTGCTCCCCGGAGCCGCGGCACAGCGTCAGCATGATCTCGTAGCCCTGGCGCTGGTGGAAGCTTTCCTCCTTGCAGACGCGGATCATGGCGCGGGCATAGGGGCCGTAGGAGCAGCGGCAGAGCGGGATCTGGTTCATGATCGCCGCGCCGTCCACCAGCCAGCCGATCGCGCCGATATCCGCCCAGGTGAGGGTCGGATAGTTGAAGATCGAGGAATACTTGGCCTTGCCGGCGAGAAGCTGCTCCGTCAGCTCCTCCCGCGTCACGCCCAGCGTCTCGGCGGCGGCGTAGAGGTAGAGGCCGTGGCCGCATTCGTCCTGGACCTTGGCCAGCAGCGCGGCCTTGCGGCGCAGGGAGGGGGCGCGGGTGATCCAGTTGCCTTCCGGCAGCATGCCGACGATCTCGGAATGCGCGTGCTGGGAGATCTGCCGGACCAGCGTCCGGCGATAGGCCTCGGGCATCCAGTCGTTCGGCTCGATGCGCTCCTCCGCATCGACACGCGCCTGGAAGCGCGCAGCCGCCCCGGCATCCTCCAGCAGGGGGATGTCGCGCGGCTCGTCCTTCTGGTTGAGCGCCTGCGTGTACATGGCCGGCCTCCCTGACGTCCTTGGTTGGGAGGATCATATGTGACGGAATTTATGTCTTCAAGGATTATTCGTCACATGTCATCGCGGAAGCGCCGCCAGAGTTCCGCTCCCGGCGCGGGCAGCGGCCCGTCCTCGTCCGCCGCATGGGCATCGAGCCAGGCCTCGGAGGCAGGCAGGAGCCGGGCGTAAAGATCGGCGCAGGCCCGCCGCGCCTCCCCGCCTGGCCAGTCCGCCGGCAACATGCCGTGCGGCAGGAACGGATCGCGCAGCACCACGCGGCGGTATTCATGGATCAGCAGCAGCCGCGCCACCAGCGACTCCAGCCCCGGGAGCCCGGCCTCCGGCATGCGCCCCGACACCTCTCCGAAGGGTTCCAGGAAGCGCCGGTAGCCGGCGGCGATACCCTCCAGGTCCCAGGCCAGGGCAGCCAGCCGCCTCGCCTCCGCCGTTCCCGCCCGCGCCTCCAGCGCGATCGCGGTCCGGGCCTCGGCGGGAACCGTCCGGTCCCAGGGCGCCAGCCAGAGATCCGGCAGCGCGGCGCCATAGCCTGCCGCCCGCAGCGCCTCGCGCGCCGGCTCCCGCGCCATCTCCGGCGGCAGGAGGAGCAGGCGCAAGCGGTTATCCTCCACCCCGGCCGCATGCGGGCCGTAGATGCGCCGCGCCGCCTCGGCAAAGGTTCCCGCGCCCTTTTCCGCGAGGCGGTAGAAGCTGTTCCGTCCCAGCCGCCGCCGCTCCAGCCAGCCATCCGCCGCGAGGCGCGACACGGCGGCCCGCACGGCGGCATCGTTGACCCCCATCCCACCAAGGACTTCGGCCAGGGTCTGCAGCCCCACGGAGCCGCCGCGCGGCAGGATGGCGTCGCCGTAGAAGGTGATGACCAACGACCAGGTGCGCGACGGCTCGCTGTTCAGGTGGCGCAGGATCGGTTCGAGGAACGGGGAGGACATCCCCCCCTGCATAGCCAGCGCGGGTCCGGCACGGAACCGGCCGGATCGCGGCCGTCTTGTCCCGCCCTGGCCGGACGCGCAGAGTATCCCTGACCGGGCGACCGGTGAAAACGACGCCAGGAGGAACCGGAATGGAGATGGAAGCGCAGGACCCGGCGCAGCGCCTGGCGGAACGGTGCGTCGCCGCCATGCTGGAGCGTGATCCGGCCAGCAGCGGCCTCGGCATGCGGCTGCTGCGCGTGGCGCCCGGCGAGGCGGAACTGTCGATGCGGATCGTGCCGCACATGCTGAATGGCCACCAGAACTGCCACGGCGGCTTCATCTTCACACTGGCGGATTCGGCCTTCGCCTGTGCCTGCAACAGCTTCGACCGCCTCACGGTCGGCCAGTCCTGCACCATCCACTACATCCGCCCCGTCACGGCCGGCACGGTGCTGACCGCCCGCGCCCGGTGCCTCGCCGAGGCCGGGCGCAGCGGGATCTACGATGTCCTGGTGCTGGACGAGCAGGAGCAGGTCGTCGCCACCTTCCGGGGCCAGTCCCGCACCGTCGGCGGCAGCATGCTGGGCGGGGAATAGGACGCCTCCCGGGAAGGTTTCCCCGCCGGCGCCGCGTCCCCGGGAGCAAAGGCAAAAACGCGCCCCCGAACCGGTCATCCGTGCGCCGCCAGGCGCCGGAAGCGTTCAGGAGCCCGGCGGAACGGTGAAGCAGGGCATGCCGCTGCCCTGGAGGCGCTGGCAGGCACTTCCGGCGCCATCGGCGGAAAGGCCGGTCAGGCGGGCGCGGTAGAGCGTGCCGTTATGGCTGACCGGGGTAATGCTGTCCCGGGCGCTGGCCAGCAGGCCGCCGGTGCGCGACCGGGCGACGGAAAGCGCGGCACGGGAGATGGCGGGGTCGGGGAAGGCGCCGACCTGGATGCCCCAGCCGCCCCCTCCCCCCATGCCACCACCATAGCGGGCCGGCAGGGCCAGGGTGCCCGGAGGCGCGGCGGCCGGGCGCTGCACCGGCGGTGCCTCGGCGGCCTGGGCGGTGCCGGTCCAGGACGGGAGGGAACCACGGGACTCCGTGGGGACGTTCGGATACAGGGCTGGAGGCGGAGAGGCGTAGGCGGATTCCCGGACCGCGTAGGCGGCCGGGATCACCGGGCTGCTCCCCTCCTCCCCGGTCCGGTTGCCGGTCGGGGTGGAGGCGGTGACGAGGCCGCCGCCGTCGAAGGCGCGGTTGGCCGGGTCGTCATAGGCATAGGCGCCGCCACCCGTGACCAGGCCGCCGCCCTCATAGGCGCGGTTGGCGGGGTCCGCCGCCGCAGGGCCGGGTGGCGCGGAGGCGTAGCCGGGGGTGGCGTAGGCACCCGTGGCCGGGCGGCGAGCACTGGCCAGGCGGGTGCCGGCCGGGGCGCGGCCGGCCTGGGAGGCGCCGCCCATGCCGGTGTAACTGCCCGTCGGGGCAGAGGCGGTGACCAGCCCGCCACCGTTATAGGCGCGGTTGGCCGGGTCGTTATAGGCATAGGCCGTGCCCGAGCCGGTGGCGAAGCCGGCGAGCGGGCCGGTCATGGCGACCTCCGTGCCCAGGCGCGGGGCGATGCGAGCGAGGTAGTTGATCGTCTCGCCCGGCAGTTCGGAGTTGCCGGCAAGGTAGTCGGAAAGGCGCTGCGGCCCGGCATTGTAGGCGGCGAGGAAGGCCGGGGCACCGAACTGGTCCGACATCTCGCGGATATAGGCGGCGCCGGCCATGATGTTGCTGCGCGGCTCGTAGGGGTCGGAGCCCAGGCCGTAGCGGGATCGCAGGATGTCGTAGGTGGCGGGCATCACCTGCATCAGCCCCATGGCGCCGACCCGGCTGGTGGCGGTGGGATTGCCGGCGGATTCCTGGCGCATGACCTCGCGGATCCAGCGTTCCGGGATCGCGAAGCGGCTGGCGGCCTCGCGGACATGCGGGCCCCAGGGATCGCCCTCGGGCCCGGGCGCGCGGTAGGAACGCGCGGCGTGGGAGAGGTAGCTGCTGGCCTCGGCGCGGGAGGCCCCGGCCGCGGCGGTGTCGTAGCCGTAGTCGCCGTTGCCGTCATAGCCGCGCCGGCCGTCCCAGACGAAGCGGCTGGTATAGGCGGGCGGGCCGCAGGCCGAGAGCAGCAGCAGGAGCGGCAACAGGGAGAGCGCGCGTCTCGCCATGGTCCTCCGATGACCTCCCCCAATGGTCAAACCCGACGATCCCCCGGATCGTCGGGGGAACGGGCGCCGGGAAGGACCACGGGCCATGGGACGGCTCGTGGCGCGGTCCCGCTCCCGGGACAGGCTATAGCGGGGGAATGGCTTCGGAATGGTTGCGGCAAGGCCACAGCCCACAGGCGACGACTCGTTCCCCCTCGGCACCCATCCTCCTCCGCATGCACCGGGATCGCGGCATCAACAAGGCGTGGCGGACGGCACGGGGGCCGCCGCGGCGGAGGTGCGGAAGCGGAACGGTGGGGCGGCGTGGCCGGCGGGACACGGGAGCCGTGGGGAGAGGGATTGCGAAAACCGGGTTTCGCCGGCGCGGCCTGCTGAAACCGGGGGGCGCCAGGGCCATTTGCATGCCGAGATGAACACATCCCCTTCCACCGCCCTCACCGCCGCGCCGCTCACCCCCGAGGCCCGCGCCGAACTGGCCGGAGCCGTGCGGATCCTGGAGAACCCATCCATCGCCGCCCGCATGGCGGCGATGGCGGGCACACCCGTTTCCGCGCTGAAGCGCCGGTTGCCGGAATTCGTGCAGTCGGGCGTGGATGGCGCCGTGCGGCGGGCGATCGAGGCCGCCTGGAAGGCGGCGCTGCGCTCCAGGCCCGGGCGGGCGCCGCATGGGCTGGCGCCGGACTGGCTGCATCGCGGGCTGGCGGCGGCCTCCGGCGTCGCGGGCGGGGCCTTCGGCCTGGCGGGAACCCTGACGGAACTGCCGGTCACCACCACCATCCTGCTGCGCCAGATCGCCTCCGAGGCGGCGGAACAGGGCGAGGACCTCACCGACCCGATGGTGCAGGCGGAATGCCTGAAGGTCTTCGCCCTGGGCAGCGAGGACCTGGACGAGGACCCGGCCCAGAGCAGCTACTTCGCCGCCCGCATCGCCCTGGCGCAGGTGCTGCCGAACGCGGTGACCAACCTGGGCGCTGCGGTGATGCCGGGCTTCCTGGCGCGGATCGCCGGGCGCTTCGCCGCCGCGGTGGGACTGAAGCTCTCGGCCCAGGCGGTGCCGGTGCTGGGGGCCGCGGCCGGGGCGGCGATCAACATTTCCTTCCTGGAGCATTTCCGGAACGTGGCACGGGCGCATTTCACCGTGCGGCGGCTGGAGCGGGCACATGGGCCCGCCACGGTGCGGGAGGCCTACGAGGCGCTGAGGGACGCGCGCATGGCGGCGTAAGAGGCCGCGTCCCGCAAGGCGGTTCCGGCGGCCGGAACAGCCACACCCGCCCTGGTCCGGACAGCCGCGCGATGGATGGCGCGGCGCGGCGCTTCCAGCGGCGCGCGGGTTGGGGCAGGCTGGGGCGGTGAAGATCATCGACCGCCGCTTCCTTGTCATGCTGGCGCTCGGCTTTTCCGCCGGGCTTCCTTTTCCGCTGACCGCCTTCGTCCTTCGCCAATGGATGGCCGAGGCGCAGGTGGACCTGACCGCCATCGGACTGACGGCGCTGATCGGCCTGTCCTATTCGCTGAAGTTCCTGTGGTCGCCGCTTCTGGACCAGGCGCCGCCACCGCTGTTCCGGCGCTGGGGGCGGCGGCGCGGCTGGCTGGGGACGATCCAGCCGCTTCTGGCGCTGGCCATCCTGGGCGTGGGGCTGACCGATCCGGTGGAGCATCCGGGCTGGATGGCGGCACTCGCCGTGCTGGTGGCCTTCCTGTCCGCCTCGCAGGACATCGTCATCGACGCCTACCGCATCGAGGTGCTGGAGGAGACGCAGCAGGGCTACGGGCTGGCCTGCTATGTCTGGGGTTATCGCGGCGCGCTGCTGGTGGCGGGGGCCGGGGCGCTGGCCACGGTGGGCTTCGCCGGATGGGCCGGGGCCTATGCGATGTGCGCGGCGCTGATCCTGATGGTGGGCTTCGTCGCCACCGGCTTCGCGCCACGACCGGCGGAGGTGGCGCTGCGGGCGCTGCCCTGGGCCCGGCGGATGCGCTCGGGCATGGTGGACCCGTTCCTGGACTTCATGCGTCGCCCGGCCTGGCAGGCCATCCTGGGCTTTGTCGCGCTGTACAAGCTGGGGGAGGCGCTGGCGCATGTGATGACCACGCCCTTCTACCGCGAACTCGGCTTCTCGCGCCTCGACGTGGCGCAGGTCTCCTCGGTCTTCGGGCTCTTCGCCACGCTGCTGGGCGCGCTGGCGGGCGGCTGGCTGATCCGGCGCATCGGCGTGGCCAAGGCGCTGGTGGTCACCGGGCTGGGGCAGATGCTGTCCAACCTGATGTATGTGGCCCTAGCGCGGGCCGGGCACGACATGGGGATGCTGTGGCTGCAGGTGGGGGTGGAGAACGTGACCGGCGGCCTCGCCGATGCGGCCTTCCTCACCTATCTCGGCAGCCTGACCAGGCGGTCCTTCACGGCGACCCAGTATGCCCTGCTGTCCTCGCTGGCAGCCCTGCCGCTGCACACGATCGGCGGCTCCTCCGGCTGGCTCGCCGCCCGGCTGGGCTGGGAGAGTTTCTTCATCATGACCACCCTGGCCGCGCTGCCGGCCATGGTGCTGATGCTCTATTTGCTGCGCCGCCTGCCGCCACCGCCGAAGGCCGCGGTGGCGGCGGAAGCGGCGGAATAGCGAGGCGGCCCCCAGGGGCAGGCGCTGCCTTTCAACGATCGGAGGCCATCAGCCCGCCAGCAGGAAGTCCAGCAGCACCTGGTTGAAGGGTTCCGGCTGCTCCACGGTGAAGGCATGGCCGCCGTGCTCCGTGAGCCAGAGCCTCGCATCGGGCAGGGCTTCGGCGAGGTGGCGGGAGGCGGTCCAGGGCACCAGCAGGTCGTCGCGGGAGGCCGCGACCAGGGTGGGCGCGGCGATGGCAGGCAGGTCGGCGCGGGCATCGAAGGCGCGGAGGGCGGCGATGCGGCGGCGGAGGTTGCGCTCGCCCTGGAAGCCGGCGATGCCCCGGGCGATCTCGGCGTCCATCCTGCCGGAATGCTCCGCCATGTAAGGGGCGGTATGCAGGAAGAGAGGCTGGGCCGCGACATAGGCAGCAGGGCCCTGCGCTTCCAGGATGCCGAGGCGGATGTCGAAGCAGCGCTCGGAATGCGGCTCCACCTTCGCCCAGGCATTGACCGCGACGAGGCGGGCGAGGCGTCCGGGATGGCGGCGGGCGAGTTCGAGGCCGACCAGGCCACCCAGGGCGTGGCCCAGGAAATGGGCACGGGCGATGCCGGCGGCGTCGAGAACCCGCACCACGTCATCGGCCATGTCGGCGATGGCATAGGCACCCGGCAGGGGCCCGGCGTTGCTTCCCGTGCCGCGCTGGTCGAAGGCCACGACCTGGAGATGTTCCTCCAGCGCGGCGCGCTGCGGCTTCCAGAAGCCGGCGAGGCCGCCGAGGCCGGCGGACAGGACCACCGCCGCGGCGCCGGGCCTGCCGGTGACCTCGTGGCGGAGCGCCGTCACGCAGGGTGGCCGATATGGGCCACGCTGGCGATCTCGACCAGGGCGTCGGGCTTCACCAGCCCGCATTGGATGCAATAGCGGGCGGGTTTGTCCCCGGGGAAGTACTCCGCATAGACGGCATTGATGGCGCCGTAGTTCGCCCAGTCGGTGAGAAAGATATGGTTCATGGCAATGTCGGCCATGGTGCCGCCGGCGGCCTCGACCACGCCCTTGATGGTTTCCAGCACGTGGCGTGCCTGGGCGGCGGCATCGCCGATATGGACCACGTTGTTGTCCTTGTCGAAGGGCAGCGTGCCGGAGACGTAGAGCACGCCATGCGCCATGGCGCCGGGGGAATAAGGCGCCAGCGGCTTGCCGGCACCGGCGGGGATGACAGGCTTGATGGGCATGGCACGGGTTTCCTCGTTCCGGATGGCCGGTCGGCCGGCGAATGCCACGCAAGCCGCATGCCATCGCCTGTCCCGGCCATGCGACCGGGTTCACGCGGAGGACGGCCTTTCCTGACCGTTCCATGCTGGCAGCCGCCCCCGGGGGAGAGGCGCCGCCTCTCCGCCCGGCCCCCCACTCCGCCGGGGACCGAAGCCGGTCCCCGGACCCCGGGCTTGCGTTGGCTCCGCGTGGTTGCCGCCAGCCTGCGGCTTGATCCCCGGGAGCAGGTGGCGACGCGGGGCACCCGAATAGAAAGACATCGTGTCCGCGCTGGTGGCACCGGCAGTCCGCCGGAGAGCCATGCTCTCCGGCGCGATCCGGCCTCAGCAAGCCCCAACGCATCGGGTCCAGGGCCCGCAGGGTCCTGGCGGATAGGGGGTCCGGGGGAAAGGCAGCGCCTTTCCCCCGGGACGGCGCAACGCCAAAGCCCTGAAGCACGGATCAGCGTCCGGTTCCAGTCTCCTGGGCATCCTCCGCGGCGCGGGCGTTCTCGGCGGCGCGCATGGCGGCCTCGGCCTCGGGGTTGAGGGGCTGGCCAGCGCGGCGGGGCGGGATCAGCGGGCCGGGGACGGGGCGGTTGCCGTACATGAGTTCCCGCCCGGCCAGCAGGCCATCGCAGAGTTGGATGTCGAGGCGCTGGCGGTCACGGCGGCGGACGTCGTCGGTGATCCCGGCGGCCTCCTCCTCCGGTACGTCCAGCCCCTCCAGCGCGGCGCGGCCCATGGCGAGCGCGGCGTCGAAGGTCTCTCGGACCTCGAAGGCCACGTCGCGCTTGATGAGATCCAGCGTATGGCCGCGGTCATAGGCGCGGACATAGAGCCTGGCCTGGGGGAATTCCTCCTGCGCCAGGGTGACGATGCGGTCGGTGGTGGCGCGGTCGGCGGTGCAGACCAGGATGGCGCGGGCGCGGCCGGCGCCGGAGGTGCGCAGCACGTCGAGGCGGGTGCCGTCGCCGTAGTAGACCTGGAAGCCGAAGCGGGCGGCGGCGCGGATCATCTCCACATCGGTCTCGATGGTGGAGACGGTGAAGCCGCGCGCCAGCAGGGCCTGGCTGGCGACCTGGCCGAAGCGGCCGAAGCCGATGATCAGCGCGTCGCCGTGCAGGGATTCGGCGCGCTCGATGCCCTCCATCGAGGGGGCGTCGCGTTCCGGCCACCGCTCCGCCAGCAGCACGGCGAGCGGGGTGAGCGCCATGGAGAGGATGACGGTGGCGGTGAGCATGGCGCCGGTGCGGGCATCGACCAGCCCGGCGCCGCCGGCGGCGGCGTAGAGGACGAAGGCGAACTCGCCGCCCTGGGCGAGCACGGCGGCGCGGCGCACGGCCTCCCGCGTCCCGGCGCCGAAGAGGCGGGCGACCAGGAAGACCATGGCGGACTTGGCCAGCATCAGCAGCACCACGCCGGCCAGGATCAGCAGCCCGTCGCTGCGCAGCACGCCGAGGTCGAGGCTCATGCCGACGCCCATGAAGAAGAGGCCGAGCAGGATGCCGCGGAAAGGCTCGATGTCGGTTTCGAGCTGGTGGCGGAAGGTGGATTCCGAGAGCAGCACGCCGGCCAGGAAGGCACCCATGGCCATGGACAGGCCACCGAGCTCCATGGCCAGCGCAGCGCCGAGGACGACGAGCAGGGCGGCGGCGGTCATCACCTCCCGCGCCCCGGCGCGGGCGAGCAGGGCGAACATCGGGTTCAGCAGCCAGCGGCCGGCCGCGACCAGGGCGGCGAGCGAGAGCAGGGCGAGGCCGACGGAAACCCAGCGCGAGCCTTCCGCCTCATGGCCCGGCGCGAGGATCGCGACCAGGGCGAGGAGCGGCACGATGGCCAGGTCTTCCAGCAGCAGGATGGAAACGATGCGCTGGCCGGCGGGTGTGGAGACCTCGCCCCGTTCCTCCAGCACCTGCATGGCGATGGCGGTGGAGGAGAGGACGAAGCCCATGGCGGCCACGAAGGCCACGGCCGGGGCGAAGCCGGCGAGCCACAGGATGGCGGTCAGCACGACGCCGCAGGCACAGACCTGGGCGACGCCGAGGCCGAAGATCTCCCGCCGCAGGCTCCAGAGACGGGAGGGCTGCATCTCCAGCCCGATGATGAAGAGGAACATGACCACGCCGAGCTCGGCGATGTGCAGCACGGCCCCCGGCTCCGCCACCAGGCGCAGGCCGAAGGGGCCGATGGCGAGGCCGGCGGCGAGGTAGCCGAGCACGGAGCCCAGGCCCAGGCGGCGGAAGACGGGCACTGTCACCACCGCCGCCCCGAGCAGGATGACGACCGGGGCGAGATCCGTGACGTAGCCTTCTTCCGCCGTCATCCGCCCGATCCTCCTCCGTACGTACCCCGGCGCAGCTTAGGCGGCGGAGGCACGGGGCGGCCAGCCACAGGCCAGTGGCAGTCCAGGTTGCCCGCCTGCCAAGCGGACGCACCCCGCTCAGGCTGCCCATTTTTCGCGCGGGCAGCGATGCGGAGGAGGACAGGCGATGCGGGCGCCTGCCCTCCCGCGTAACCTATGGCCCTGACAGCGTCCACAGACACCAGCGAAAGCCCGAAGGCCGGGAGAGGAGGCGCTTTCCCAGGGGATGCCGCAAGACGAACGGCACGGGAAAAGCCGCGATCCGCGACGGCGGCGGCTATTCCGCGGCCCGCGACAGCGGCGTCGCCACATCCTCCAGCGAGCGGCGCTCGGCGGCGAAGCCCAGCTTCCATTCGGTGGCGGCGGCGATCAGCATCAGCGCGGCGCCCAGCATGTAGCCCCACATGATGTTGTCGCGCGCCCCGCCTTCGATCAGCGCGCCGAACAGCGCAGGGCCGGCGACGCCGCCGATGCCGGTGCCGAAGGCATAGAAGAGGGCGATGCCCATGGCGCGCATCTCCAGCGGGAAGCTCTCGCCCACGGTAAGATAGGCGGCCGAGGCGGCGGCGGAGGCGAAGAAGAAGATCACCGTCCAGGCCGCCGTCTGCTCCCAGGCGGAAAGCCAGCCCTGGGCGAAGGCATAGCCGGTGGCGGCCATCAGGATGCCGGACAGGGCATAGGTGGCGGTGATCATCGGCCGGCGGCCGATGCTGTCGAAGAAATGGCCGAGCAGCAGCGGCCCCATCAGGTTGCCGATCGCGAAGGGCAGCATGAACCAGCCGATATGGTTGGGCTCGATGCCATAGAAGCGGGTGAGCACCAGGGCGTAGGTGAAGAAGATCGCGTTGTAGCAGAAGGCCTGGCAAGCCATCAGCACGATGCCCAGGACCGAACGCTCCGGATAGGTGCGGAACATGGTCGCCGCGACTTCCCGCAGGCTGGTATGGGTGCGGGGCGTGAGGCGGATGGTGCGGTGTTCCGCCGCCGGCAGCGGGCCGCGGTTGTCGCGCACCCAGTCCTCGATGTCGCCGACGATGCGCTCGGCCTCGTGCTGCCGGCCATGGGTCATCAGCCAGCGGGGGCTTTCGGGGATCCAGCGGCGCAGGAAGAGCGCGATGAGCGACAGGGCGCCGCCGATGCCGAAGGCGAGGCGCCAGCCGATCTCCGGGTCGATCACGCGCGGGTCGAGCAGCACCACCGCGCCCAGGGCACCGAAGGCGGCGCCGGCCCAGAAGGTGCCGTTGACCGCCAGGTCGGTGACGCCGCGGCGGCGGGCGGGGATGAGCTCCTGGATGGTGGAGTTCACCGCCGCGTACTCGCCGCCGATGCCCGCGCCGGTGAGGAAGCGGAAGAAGGCGAAGCTCCAGAAGTTCCAGGAGAAGCCCGTGGCGATGGTCGCCACCATGTAGACCAGCAGGGTGACGGTGAAGAGCTTCTTGCGGCCCAGGCTGTCGGTGAGGCGGCCGAAGAAGAGGGCGCCCAGGACGGCGCCGATGAGGTAGGCGGAGGCGCTGAGGCCGATCTGGGTCTCGGTCAGGCGCAGGACGGGGCTGTTGTGGATGGCGCCGCCGAGCGAGCCGACAAGGGTGACCTCCAGCCCGTCCAGGATCCAGGTGATGCCGAGCGCCACGACCACCAGCCAGTGGAAGCGCGACCAGGGCAGGCGGTCCAGTCGCGCGGGGATGTCCGTCTCGAAGCTGGCCTTCCCACTGGCCGCCGCGGTGGTGCTGGCGCGTCCCTCCATCGGTCCGGTCCTCCCTCCTTGCCTTTGCGGTCCCTGCCCTCCCTGGCACGTGCCGCCCGGATAGGAAACGCCGAAATGGCCGAAGGTTCCCGAGGAGGAGCGGTTCGCCGGGGCAGGATGGGACAGCCTGCCCCGGACAGGCCGGACGGGGCAGGCGGGCGCGGATGGCTGGGTCCCGGCCCGGGCCATGCCTGGCGGCGCGCGATTTGCCTAGCCTGCCGGGATGGCGGGCCACCGCCTCCCCTTCCGCTGGATGTCCGTGTGATCCTTTCCGTCTTCTGGCTGCCGGCGACGCTCGGGGCCGCTTTCTTCCAGTCCTGGCGCACGGCGATGCAGCAGAGGCTGCGCGGCACGATGTCGGTGAATGCCGCCGGGCTGGTGCGCTTCCTCTATGGCGCGCCCACGGCGCTGGCGCTGCTGCTGCTGCACTGGCTGCTGCTGGGCGGCGGGATGCCGCGGCCGGGCTGGGGCTTCCTCGGCTGGGCGCTGGTGGGCGGGCTGGTGCAGATCCTCGGCACCAACCTGCTGATCATGAGCTTCGGCTACCGCAACTTCGTGGTCGGCACCGCCTACAGCAAGACGGATGCGATGCAGGGGGCGATCCTGGGCACGCTGGTGCTGGGTGAGGTGCTGCGGCCTCTGGCCTGGCTCGGTGTGCTGGTCAGCGTGGCGGGGGTGCTGGTGCTCTCGCTGGCGGGCAAGGCCAGCGGGCCGCGCGACCTGCTGCGCGCCACGGTGCAGCCGGCGGCGCTCTGCGGCCTGGGGGCGGGACTGGCCTTCGCCGCCACCGGCATGTTCACCAAGCTGGCCATGGCGATGCTGCCTCCGGGCACGGACGCCGTGCGCGGGGCGCTGGTGGCGCTGACGGTGATGACCACGCTGCAATCGCTGATGCAGGGCGGCTGGATGCTGTGGCGCGAGCCGGAACATCTGCGCGCGGTCTTCCGCGGCTGGCGCAAGGCGGCGCCGGTGGGGGCACTCTCGGCACTGGGCTCGGCCTGCTGGTTCACCGGCTTCGCCCTGGCGCCGCTGGGGCTGGTGCGGGCAGTGGGACAGGTCGAGATCCTGATGACCATGGCGCTGGGGCGCTTCTACCTGCGGGAAAGCTTCACCCGCTCGGAGGTGATCGGGGCGGTGACGGTGGTGGCGGGGGTGCTGCTGGTGCTGGCGGGGGCCTGAGGAAGACAGCCCGCCGGCGGCAACCCTTCGCCCTTGGCGAACCGGCCTTCCGAGCCCGGCTCCCGATACGGCCCGCCCGGGATGACGCGGGCGGCTGCCGGTCCGCGCTTCACGGCTTTGGCGTTGCGCCGTCCCGGGGGACAAGGCTCCGCCTTTTCCCCCCGTCCCCCTTATCCGCCAGGAACCTGAGGTTCCTGGACCTCCCGTTCGTTGCCTCTTCGCTGCCGGCCGGATCGCGCCGGAGAGCATCGCTCTCCGGCGGACTGCCAGTGCCACCAGCGCGGACAGGGTGCCTTTCTTCTTTCCGGGAGCCCCGCGTCTCCACCTGCTTCCCGGGATCAGGCCGCAGGCTGGCGGCAACCACGGGAACCCACGAAAGCCCGGGGTCCGGGGACCGGCTTCGGTCCCCGGCGGAGAGGGGGTCCGGCGGGAGAGGCAGCGCCTCTCCCCCGGCGGCCGGAACAGGCGAGTCCGGCGCTCAGTCCGGCGTGATGTTGCCGCGGCGGACGACCTCCTTCCAGCGGTCGATCTCTCCCTTCTGGAAGGCAGCGAACTCGGCGGGGGTGCTGCCCACGACCTCGAAGCCGATCTCGTCCATGCGGCGGCGGGTGTCGGGGTGGCGCAGGGCCGCCAGGATGGCTGCGTGGATGCGGTTGGCGAGGTCCGGCGCCATGCCGGCGGGGCCGCCGATCGCCTGCCAGGAATAGACGGTGAAGCCCTGCAGTCCGCTCTCGATGGCGGTCGGCACCTCGGGAAGAAGGGCGGAACGCGCCTCACTGGTAATCAGGATGGGCTTCACGCGGCCGTCGCGGATCTGCGGCAGGATGGAGCCGAGATTCTGGAAGGAGAGCTGGACGTTGCCGGCGATCAGGTCGGTGGTGGCGGGGGCGCCGCCGGCATAGGGGATGTGCGAGATCTCCGTGCCGGTGGCCTGCTTGAACATCTCCATGGTCAGGTGGTCCGAGGAGCCGACGCCGGAGGTGGAGTAGGAGGTGGCGCCCTTGCGCGCCTTCAGCCATTCGACGAGCCCGGCGAGGTCGCCGGCCTTCACCTGCGCGGGGTTCACCACCAGGACATTGGGCGTGCGCACGGTCTGGCTGAGGCCGGTGAAGTCGCGCACCGGGTCGTAGCCGAGATTGGGGCGCAGCGCGGCGTTGATCGCCCAGGTGCTGATCGGCGCGTGCATCAGCGTGTGGCCATCCGGCGCGGAGCGGATGACGAAGCGGGCACCGATCTCGCCGGTGGCGCCAGGGCGGTTCTCCACCACCACGGGCTTGCCGATCCCCTGCTGCATCTGCACCCCGATGGCACGCGCCACGATGTCGGAGGATGAGCCGGGGGCGAAGGGGGAGACGATGGTGACGGTGCGCTCAGGCCAGGCCATCTCCGCCCGCGCGGCACGGGGCAGGAGCGCGGGCATGCCCAGAAAAGGCGTGAGAAGCGAGGCGCGGAGGAGGCCACGGCGTTGCATGTTCTTTTGTTTCCTTCCCAAATTGAGGTGCCACCCTGTTGCGGGTGGCGCCAAAGCTGGAAGCGACGTCACGGGTTCGCCTTCCAGCGGCTGGAGTGCGCGCGCGGCCCTTTCCTTCGCCGTACGGACGGGGCTGCTCTTGCCCCTTCCGCCGCGCCGAACGGTCCTCGCGCAGGGTGCATCCGATGGTCATGGCGATCCGCTCCGACGCGACGGATAGGTAGCCGCATGAGGCTTCACGAAACAGCCCATCCGCGCCCTTCCGCCCGCGGGGCGCATGACAGCGCCAGATCATCACGTACTCTTCCCTGGCCACATCCAGATTCGCAGTTCCAGGGTGCCAAGGAAATCATCGACGTTGATCGAACCGCCAGAATATCGAGAATGCCGGGTAAGTTGTCCTGAACCCCGGTTTTGCCCGCGAGGATAGTGTGCGCAGCGTGTTACAACGGCAAGGGCTATTCGGGCCACAGATGCCATCTGTCGCGCGGCGTGTGACACTGGTCGTCGCGGGCGTCTGGCTGGTGCTGGTGACTGGCCTGAGCTGGTGGATGTCGCGGTATATCATGACGGAGCGGCTCAGCGACTTGGCTGCCAGCGCCGAATACGACACCAGAACAACCGCGCGCATCGTCGACCGGCTGTTCACCGAGATGAGCAGCGTGGCCAATATGGTGGCGCATCAGAGCAGGGTGATCCAGCTTGCCACCCGCTATCGGGTCGATCCGCCAGACCTGGCCAGCTTAACACGCCAGCAGCGCGCCGCATATTTCACACGCGACCCCTTGGTGCGCAGCGTCGGCGATTTCATGAACAGTCTGTCCAGCGACCTGCGCTACGCCCGGATCTATATGAATAACCTGTCGGATGACACGGTAACGGCCAGCAACTGGGCCGAGCCCGACAGCATCGTCGGGATGATCTATCGGGAACGAAGATACCTCGTCGATGCCCTGCAGCACGGCAAGGGGCAGATGTTCGGTATCGCCCGCCTGAACAGAACGCCGTCCTACTTCGTGTCCAGCCGTATCGAGGACGCCGACGACGTGACGCAGGGCTCCGTCACGGTGAAGTTCGACGCACCGGATATGGCGCTCTATCTGGCAGGGCAGCACATCGCCCTGATCGTGAATCGCCAGGGGCGCGTGACGACCTCCTCGTCCGCGCCGTTCATGCTGCGCAATGTGGCCGCGCTTCTGCCACCGGACATCCTGCAACCTCCGGACGGCGACGAAGATATCGGCAAGCCCATGGACATTCGCGCCATGACCGGCCCGGAGCAGGCCGGCCAGTGGCAGATCGACGGGCATCTTTATCTGCTGCGGCGCCAGCCCCTGTCCGACAGGACGTATCAACTGCTCACGCTGGTTTCGCTCGATCCCCTGGCCCCCATGCGCCGGCAACACTTCTGGGTGGCGGGGCTGGTCGCGGCGCTCGGCCTCGTCCTGATCCTGCTCTCCGGCCGTGTCGCGGGACAGATGGTGTTACAGCGGCAGGAGGAACGGTACGCGGCGAATTACGACGCCCTGACCGGCCTGCCGAACCGGCGCGCGATCCTGGCCGATCTGGGTCAGTGCTTTGCGCTGGCGAAGCGGACACGCCAGTCGATTCTTGTGGCGTTCATCGATATGGATGAATTCAAGACGATCAACGACACCTACGGACACGAGATCGGCGACAAGTTCCTGGTCGAGGTTGCAAGACGCCTCTCGGCCGGTCTGCACCCCGGCGACGTGCCGGGACGGTGGGGCGGCGACGAATTCATCGTGATCAGGCTGGCCGCCCCGTCCAGGCCGGATGCTCCGGACGAAGCGGCCGCTGTGATGCGCAGACAGTTGGCGCCACTGCTGATCGGGACCTATGTCTTCGCCGGCTGCAGCTTCGACTATCCAGGCGCGAGCTTCGGCGTCGCGACTGTCGATCCCTCGGCCAGCTCGCTGCAAGCCGCACTCCAGGAGGCCGATCGGCTGATGTATGCGGACAAGCAGGCACGGCGGGCGCTGCGCCTGCGCGTGACGCCGCGCCCCTCCGTGAGATCGGAGCCAGTAGACCTTATTGCGGGCCGAGCTTCTCGACCAGAGAGCGCAGGCTCTGCTTCTCCTCCGCTGTCAGGTCGCTGAGCGGCGAGCGCACCGGGCCGGCGCCGCGGCCGATGATCTCGGCACCCGCCTTGACGATGCTGACCGCATAGCCCGGCTGACGGTTGCGGATGGCGAGGTAGGGGAAGAAGAAGTCCTTCAGCAGCCGGTTCACCGTCGCCATGTCGCCGGTGGTGACGGCCGCGTAGAAGTCCTGCGCCGTGCGCGGGATGAAGTTGAACACCGCCGAGGAGTAGGTCGGCACGCCCATGGCGAGATAGGCGGCGGCATAGACCTCCGCCGTCGGCAGCCCGCCGAGATAGGTCAGCCGGTCGCCCAGCGCGCTGTACACGGCGGTCATCGCCTCGATGTCGCCGACGCCGTCCTTGAAGCCGATCAGGTTCGGGCATTCCTCGGCCACGGCGGCCAGCGTCTCGGGCTTCAGCCGACAGTTGGCACGGTTATACACGATGACGCCGAGCGAGGTGGCCTTGCAGACCGCCGCGATATGGGCACGCAGCCCGGCTTGGGAGGTCTCGGTCAGGTAGGGCGGCATCAGCAGGATGCCGGCGGCGCCGAGTCGCTCGGCCTCCTTCGCATATTCAATGGCGGTGCGAGTGCCGTAGCCGGCGCCGGCCACGATGGGGACTTGGCCCGCCGCCCCTTCCACCGCCGCCTTCACCACCCGGGAGAACTCGCCCGGGGTGAGAGAGAAGTACTCGCCCGTGCCGCCGGCTGCGAAGAGCGTGGCGGTGCCGTAGGGCGAGAGCCATTCCAGGCGGCGGCGATAGCCGTCCACATCCAGGTCACCGGAGGGAGTGAAATCCGTCACCGGAAAGGACAGGAGCCCGGTGGGCAGCTTCGCCTTCAAGGCCTCCGGGGTGAAATGCTCCGTCATGCCGCTCTCCATCGCCTGGATACAAACATATATTGGTATGACGTCTTACGAATGGACCAGCCGGAACGCAAGCGGGAAGACGCGGGGTCAGCCGGCGGCGAAGGCGGAAACCGCCTCGCGCAGCCGCTCCCGGCTGTTCAGCAGGTGCAGGCGCATCGCGGCGCGCGCGCCCTCCGCGTCGCCGTGCAGGATGGCGGTGGCGATCTGCACATGCTCGATGCGCAGGATGCGGAGATAGGCCGCCCGGGCCTCGGCATCGCGGAACAGTTCCAGACGGGAGCGCGGAACGAGCTGCGCGGGCAGGCCGGCGAGCAGCGCCTCGAAATAGGCATTGCCGCAGCAGCCGGCGATCTGGAGGTGGAAGGTCCGGTCCATGGCGACGGAGCCGTCGGCATCGGCGGGGTCGGTGCCGAAGCGCTCCGCGGCCTGCAGCAGCGCCGCGGCCTGGGCCTCGCCCCGGCGCTGGGCGGCCAGCCAGGCGGCCTCGGATTCCAGCGCGACCCGCACCTCGATCAGGCGGAGCATCTCCTCCGCCGTGTCGATCTGCGAGGCTTCCAGCCGGTAGTGCGGCGCCTGGGGCGGGGCGAGCATGAACATGCCGCGCCCCTGTTCCACCGAAAGGCGCCCGGCAGCGCGGAGGCTGGAGATGGCCTCCCGGACCACGGTGCGGCTGACGCCATAGCGGGTGATCAGCTCCTTCTCGGTCGGCAGCTTGTCGCCGGGGCGCAGCTCGCCAGCCTCGATCCGGGCGGAAAGATCGTCGCAGACCTGGACGGCGAGGCTGGCGCGGCGGGGTTGCGCCACGGAGCGGGGCAGGAACGCGCCGCCAGGGCGGGCGGGACCTTCCCCGGGAGAATCGATGCCCTGGGAAGCGATGTCCTGGGGAGCAGTGCCCTGGGGATCGGGTCGGGAGACTGCGGATCGGGCCATGGTCGGTCTCCGTCCTCGCGCGGGCCAGGGGAATGGAATGACCAACGATGCATAGATCGTCCGTCATATGACTTCCAGATGACATTGCCCCGGGTTGTGCCCAGTCGGGCTGGGGCGAGCCGGGCGTGCCGGCACTGTGTTCCGCGTGCAGTTGCGAAGACGTTCACAGCTTTGTGGACACGCAATCAGAAGTTGACACTTCGTTCACAGATTAATAAAAATTGATACGTTGTCATTTAAATGAAATGCCATGGGGAGAAAGATCGATGCGTGCCATTCTCAAAGCCTCTCTTATGGCGAGCGCCATCACCCTGGGCGCGACCATGCCGGGCATCGCCATAGCCCAGAACTTTTCCGGGAGCAGTCAGTTCAGCAGCGCCGGCGTGACCGGTGGCAGCTATGCCAAGGGGATCGGCGACACCAGCGCCGCCTCCCAGAGCGCGGGCAAGGTCTACTCCTTCAACAGCGGCGGCACTTCCAGCGTGGAAGGCCTCTCGGCCACCTGGGGCGGCGCCACGGGCCCGGGCTCGTCCTTCGCCAGCGGCGTGGACTTCAGCGGCAGCGCTTGGCAGGGCGCGTTCAGCGGCCAGGGCTTCGCGCCCGCCGGGTCCGCTCAGTGAGCCGCGTGGCGAAGCAGCCGGCTGAGCGGGGCGTGCCGGTGGCACGCCTCCTCGGCGCGGGCATGCTGGCGGTGGGGCTGGCCTTCGCCGCCCTTCCCGCCTCGGCCCAGACCCAGTCCAGCAGCACCTCGGCGGGCGCGGTGGCCAATGCCATCGTGGTCAGCGGCTCGGGCTCCAGCAGCGGCTCCAACACCGTCACCTACAAGGGCGGCGTCGAGAACGTGCCGAGCGTCTATGGCGCGCTGTCCGTGGCGCCCTGCACCACCGCGGCGCAGATCGGCGGCGCCTTCCTGGGCGGCGGCTTCACCGCCTCGCTGGGCA
Source organism: Roseomonas sp. FDAARGOS_362 (assembly GCF_002754815.1). Taxonomy (GTDB): domain Bacteria; phylum Pseudomonadota; class Alphaproteobacteria; order Acetobacterales; family Acetobacteraceae; genus Roseomonas; species Roseomonas mucosa. Next base: position 2,530,995 of record NZ_CP024588.1, read on the forward strand.
GCGAAAGCGAGGGCTGCTCCCGCCGCGCCAACGCGGCCGCCTTCCATGCGATGGGGCGGGACGACGTGGCCATGGCGTTGCTGGCGCAGGACCCGAACGTCGCCAGGGCGCTGCGGGACGTGGAACAGGCCAAGCTGGCGGCGGCCCAGGCGCAGCAGGCCCAGCAGGCGCGCGTCGCCCCCGTGATGGTGGCGCCGGCCGAGCCTGAGAACGTCATGGTCCGGCCCGTTGGCCAGCCCCGGCTGCAGCAGGTCCGCGCCCAGGTGCCGGCCGCCACGGCCCCGCGCCCCGACTGGTGCCTCCGCGCCGCGCCGACCACCCAGGCCGGGCGCGACTACGTGCGGCAGGTCTGCGGCCAGGGTTGAGCGCGATCCGCCCGCCCGCGGAGCCCGTTCCGGCTCTTCCCGCCCCCCCCCGCCGCTTCCGGGGGCCCTGCCGGGGAGCTCTTCTCCCGGGCGCCCCCTCCCGGCCGGCGGAAACGGCCCGCTTCCGTTTCCGCCCCTTCAACCTCTCCACAAGAGAGGGCTTTCGCGGATATTCCTGGCCCGGTCCCGGTCGGCTTGGGCGGCGCAGCATGCTACACTGGCCGGCAGAACCGTCCGCCGAAGGGATACCCCATGAGTGACGCAGCGACCCTGAACCCGGCCACCCGCCTGAAGCCGGGTGTCGTCTCCGGCAAGGACTATGCGACGCTGGTCGCGGCCTGCAAGGCCGGCGGCTATGCCCTGCCCGCCGTGAACGTGGTCGGCAGCGACAGCATCAACGCGGTGATGGAAGCCGCCGCGAAGAACAAGTCCGACGTCATCATCCAGCTTTCCAATGGCGGCGCCCGCTTCATGGCCGGCGAAGGCTGCCCCGACGCCGCCAAGGCGCGCGTCCTGGGCGCCGTTTCCGCCGCGCAGCACGTGCACCTGCTGGCCGAGCAGTACGGCATCTGCGTGGTGCTGCACACCGACCATGCCGACCGCAAGCTGGTGCCCTGGGTCGATGCGCTGATTGACCACAGCGAGGCGCATTTCGCCAAGGCGGGCAAGCCGCTCTTCTCCTCGCACATGCTCGACCTCTCGGAAGAGGCGCTGGAGCCGAATGTCGAGGAATGCGTGCGCGTGCTGAAGCGCATGGCGCCGATGGGCATGAGCCTGGAGATCGAGCTGGGCGTGACCGGCGGCGAGGAGGACGGCATCGGCCACGAGCTGGAGGAGTCCGCCGACAACGCGCATCTCTACACCCAGCCCGAGGACGTGCTCTACGCCTATGAGAAGCTGAGCCCGCTCGGCCACTTCACCGTGGCGGCCTCCTTCGGCAACGTCCACGGCGTCTATGCGCCGGGCAACGTGAAGCTGCGGCCGGAGATCCTGAAGTCCTCGCAGGCGCTGGTGTCCGAGCGGCATGGCGGCGGAGCCAAGCCGCTGAACCTCGTCTTCCACGGCGGCTCCGGCTCCGAGAAGGAGAAGATCCACGAGGCGGTGAGCTATGGCGTGTTCAAGATGAACATCGACACGGACACGCAGTTCGCCTTCGCCAAGCCGGTGGGCGACTATGTGAAGGCGAACCCGAAGGCCTTCGAGTTCCAGGTCGATCCGGAGACCGGCAAGCCCTACAAGAAGCTCTACGACCCGCGGAAGTGGCTGCGCGCAGCCGAGCTCGGCATCGTCGCCCGTCTGGATGAGGCCTTCGCCGACCTCGGCTCCAAGGGCAAGAGCATCGCCGGCTGACCGTACCGCCCCGATAAGGTGAGGATGGCGCCGTCCCGGTCCGGGGCGGCGCCATCCTCGTTTCAGACGGGTTGCCCAGGCCTTGGCGCCGGGCCCGTTTCCAACCCCGGGCGCAGGAAACACACCGTCTCCGCGCTGGCAGCCCTGGCGTGCTCCGGCATCAGCGCGCACCGGCGAACCGGGTCCAGGAGCCGCAGGGTCCTGGCGGGCAGAGGGGCTCGGGGGACTGAGGCACTGCCTCAGCCGAAGCCTTGCCCCCCGATCCACCCGTGTCAGCCCTTCGGATGCTCCAGAAAGAAGCGCAGCATCTCGCGCGAGGCGTCGGGGCCTTTCGGATCGGTGTAGGAGCCGTCGGGCGAGCCGCCGGACCAGGCATGGCCGCCGCCATGGACCAGCCATTGCTCCAGCGGGTGCCGGCCGCTGCCATCGGCATAGAGCGTGCGGCGCCAGGCATGGCCGTTGGGCACCCGGCCTTCCTCCACCCGCATGCGCCAGTCCACCGGCAGGCTGCGCTGCAGCTGCTCGATGATCTGGTCGCCGTTGCGCGGGTTCACCGTGCTGTCGCCATCGGCGTGGAAGACGATGGTGGGCACGAGGCGCGCGCCCGCCCCGGCCGGAGGCGCCGGCAGGCCGGCCGCGCCCTGGCGCATGGCGGAAAGGGCCGAGGGCAGGTCGCGCGCGGCACCGCAGCCCAGGCCGGAATGCACCCCGGCCGCGGCGAAGAGATCCGGGTAGCGGGTGGCCAGGATCGCCGCCGCCGCACCGCCGGCCGAAAGCCCCGCGACATAGACGCGGCTCGGGTCGGCGCCGTCCTCGCGCAGGATCTCGCGCGCCATGCCGGCGATCAGGCCGGGTTCGCCGGCGTCGCGCTGCTGGTCGCCGGGGCGGAACCAGTTCCAGCAGCGCTGCATGTTGGCGCTGCCGGACTGGGCCGGATAGGCGACCAGGAAGCCCTTCTCCTCGGCGAGCTGGTTCATGCGCGTGCCGGCGGCGAAGTCCTCCGCCGACTGGGTGCAGCCATGCAGCATCACCAGCAGGGGCATGGGCCCCGTGCCACGCCTGGCGGGGATGTAGAGGCGGTAGGCGAGGCGACCACCCTCGCCCTCGAAGCTGCGGGCGAGGAACTGCGCGCCCTCCGGGGCCGGGGGCTGCGGGGCCTCGGGGGCGGACCAGCCGCCCTGGAGCATGCCGGGCAGGCGGCCGGGGAGCTCCGTCAGGCCGCGCAGCGCCCCGGGCAGGCCGGAAAGGATCTGCTTCGCCATGGCCCCGGCCTCGGCCAGGCCGGCGGCTCCGCCGGGCTTGCCGGCTGCTCCATCCGAGGATGACCCAAGGGTGGACGGCCGGGAGGGAGCCGGGCCGGGGCGTGGTCCGGGGGATGCCCCGCCGGAGCCTGGCTGGCCCGGGTCCGGCTGGCCAGGGGTTGCCTCGCCCGTCAGGTGCCGGCGCAGCAGCGCCGTCGCCTCGCTGAGCCGTCCGTCACGCGTGAGGCGCGCGGCCTCGGCAATTTCGCGCGGTAGGATGCTGGTCATCTCGGCTGTCTTCTCCTGGCCAGGGCAGGACGCGGCCGGGGCCGCCGCCTGTCCGGGAAGGGGGTGGTTGGGAAAGCTTCGTGGAGCGGGCGTTCAGCCCATCCGGTCGGCCAGGGCCGCCTTCACGGCCGCGCTCGCCTGGAAGGCACCGAGCACGGTGACGGAGTCGATGGTGGCGCGGGCCAGGTCCGGGGACACATCCGCGGCGATGCTGGCCAGTCCGACGACGTGGAGGCGTAGGGTCTGCCCCGAGTCGCGGAGGCGTTCCAGCTCGGCCCGGCCGAGGTGGCGCGTGCCGAGGTCGAATTGCTGCCGCGCCACCGATTGCCGCGTCGCCTCGGCATGGCGCTCCAGCTGGTTGCGGATGGCGGTGCGGATGAAGTCCGTCCGGGTGGAATAGAAGCCGTCCCGGACCAGCAGGTCGATGTGGCCAAGATCGACGGGGCCGAGATTGATCGTGATCTTCTCGGTCTCGCCACCGCTACGCGGCCTCAGGCTGTGAAGCTCGGCTGACATCCAAGTACCATCCTATTACCATCCGACGGGATGGTATCTGGCGATGCGGCATGGATCTTCAAGGGGCACGATGTTGCAACGCAGCAGGAGGCATCAGGTTGCCGAGGCATGACGGCGTTGCAGCCGGGGGGCGCTTCCCAGGGCGGCGCCCCGGTGCTGCAAATGGCGGCCATGACCGACCTGACCCGGCGGATCGACCGCCTCCTCGCCGCCCCTGCCGCCATCGCCCCGTCCTTCGCGGCGGATGGGCGGCTGTACTTCCTCAACGACGCCGATGGATCGGCACAGGTCTGGGAGATTCCGGCCGGCGGCGGCGAGGCGCGGCCGCGCAGCGCGCATCGCGATCCGGTCGCCTTCGTGGCGGGCAGCCCGGCGGATGGGGGCGCGGTCTTCGGGCGCGACACGGCGGGGGATGAACGGGTGCAGCTCTATGCCCTGCCGCCAGAGGGGGAGGCGCGGGCGCTGACGGCAAATCCGAGGGCCATCCATGGTTGGGGCGCCTTCTCGCCGGATGGGACACGGATCGCCTGCACCGCCAACAGCCGCGACCCGGCGCATACGGACCCGGTGGTGATCGACCTCGCCAGTGGCGAGGCGTGGCGGGCCCATGAGGTCGAGGGGCCGCACGAGCTGCGCGGCTGGACGCCGGACGGGCAGGCGCTGGTGCTGGCCGTGGCGCCGCGGACCTTCGAGGACAGTTTGCTGCGCGTGCCGCTCGACGGCGGCGCGGTGGAGGCGCTGGCGCCGCACGAGGGCGACTGGCGGCATCTCTTCCCGCGCTGGAAGCGGGATGGCAGCGGCTTCTGGCTGGTGACCGACCGGGAGCGGGACTTCCTGGGCGCGGCCTTCATGGCGCCGGGCGGGGAACCGCGCTTCCTGTACGCGCCCGAGGCGGATCTGGAGGCGATGGAGGTCTCGCCCGACCAGTCCATCCTGGCAGTGGTGGTGAACGAGGGCGGCTGGTCGCGGCTGCGCCTGGTGGATGCTGCCACCGGGGCCGTGCTGGAGGAGCCGGCGCATCCGCGCGGGGTGATCACGAAGATCAGCTGGCGCAAGGACGGGCGGGCCGTGGGTTTCGACCTCGCCCGGCCGACCGCGCCGGGGACGATCTGGCTGGCGGAGCGTGGCAGCGCGGCGCGGATGATCTTCGCCGCCAGCCCGGCGCCGGAGGGGATGCGGGACTGGGAGACGGTGTCCTTCCCGACCTTCGACGGGCGCGAGGTGCCGGCCTATCTCGCGCTGCCGGCCGGAACGCCGCCCGCGGGCGGATGGCCGGTGCTGCTCTGGGTCCATGGCGGGCCGGAGGGACAGGCGCGGCCGAACTGGCGGCCGGACCTGCAGACGGTGCTCTCGCTCGGCATCGCCGTGGTGGTGCCGAACGTGCGCGGCAGCACCGGCTATGGCCGCGCCTATGCGGCGCTGGATGACCGCGAGCTGCGGCTGGACAGCGTGCGCGACCTGGCGGCGGCGCATGGCTGGATCGGCGGGCAGCCGGGGCTGGACGGGTCGCGCATCGCCATCATGGGCCAGAGCTACGGCGGCTGGATGGTGCTGGCGGCGGTGACGGAATACCCGGAACTCTGGGCGGCGGGGGTGGACTATTACGGCATCGCGAACTGGAAGACCTTCTTCGAGCGCACCGGGCCCTGGCGCGTCGGGCACCGCGCGGCGGAATACGGCGACCCGGTAAAGGACGCGGCACTGCTGGAACGGCTCTCGCCGCTGCACCGCGCCGACCGCATCGCCTGCCCGATGCTGGTGGCGCAGGGCCTGACCGATCCGCGCGTGCCGCCCTATGAGAGCGAGCAGATCGTGGCGGCGCTGAAGGCACGGGACGTGCCGGTGGAATACGTGGTCTTCCCCGACGAAGGCCACGGCTTCCTCAAGCGCGACAACAAGCGGCGGATCTATGGCGCCGTGGCGCACTTCCTGCGCGAGCATCTGCGGGCCTGAGCGGCACGGTTTCCGGAGGAAAGGCGCGCCCTTTCCTCCGGCCTCGCCCTACCCTGGCATCGCGCTTGCTGGCAGCCTGCCCCGTTCGGACGGGTCCGAAGGGAGAGCAGAGCGATGAGTTGGTGGCGAAGAAGCCTTCTGGCGGCGGCGGCGGTTCTCGTCTCGGCCCTGGCGGTGCCCGCGGGGCCGGTGCGGGCGAAGACGATCAACGCCGTGCTGGAGGCGGAGATCGTCACGCTCGATCCGCATTTCATCGGTGCCTACATCACGCGCACCTTCGGCTACATGGTGTTCGACACGCTCTTCGCGCCGGACGGCAAGGGCAACATCCAGCCGCAGATGGTGCAGTCCTGGACCATCTCCGACAACAGGCTGACCTGGGACTTCACGCTGCGCGACGGGCTGAGGTTCCATGACGGCGCGCCGGTCACGGGCGAGGACGTGGTCGCCTCGCTGAAGCGCTGGGGCACGCGCAGCGCGCTGGGCGGGCGGCTGCTGAAGGTGGCGGCCTCGCTGGAGGCGACGGGCGCGAAGAGCTTCCGGCTGGTGCTGAAGGAGCCCTACGGCCTCGTGCTCGACACGCTGGGCACGACATCGAGCCCGACGCCCTTCATCATGCCGGCCCGCATCGCGGCGAACACGCCGGGCAGCACGCAGGTGACGGAGATCGTGGGCTCCGGCCCCTTCGTCTACAGCAAGGCGGACCACCGGCCGGGCGACCGGATGCTGCTGCGGAAGAATCCGGACTACATCCCGCGTCCCGAGCCGGCGGACTTCCTGGCCGGCGGGCATGTGGTGAAGGTCGATGCGCTGGACATCCGCGTGGTGCCGGATGGCGCCACGGCGGCAGCGGCGTTGCAGCAGGGCGAGATCGACTACATGCAGTACGCGCCCTTCGACCTGCTGCCGGTGATGGAGAAGGACCGGCAGCTCAAGGTGCTGGACTTCAGCGGGCCGCACATGTTCACCGGGCACTACCGCATCAACACCGCCGCCAGGCCCTTCGACGACCCGGCGATCCGCCGCGTGCTGCTGCGGCTGGTGGACCAGAAGGAGGTGATCGCGGGGCTGGGCCTCGACAGCCGCTACGGCCAGAGCTGCGACGCCTTCTTCATCTGCGGCTCGACCAACGAGACGCATGCCGGCACGGCGCTGCTGCAGGACCCGTCGATCGAGGCCGCCGCCCGCGCGCTGAAGGAAACGAAGTACGACGGCACGCCGGTCGTGGTGATGATCGCCAGCGACCTGGAGGCGCCGCGCGTGGCCTCGCAGATCCTGGCCGACCGGCTGGCGCGGGCTGGGTTCAAGGTGGACGCGCAGATGACGGACTGGGCGACGCTGCTGGCCCGCCGCACGCAGCGCACGGGCTGGAGCGTCTATGGCGTGCATGCTCTGGGGCTCGACCTGTCCTCGCCGCTGACCAATTCGGTGATCAACTTCAACTGCACGGATTCCGCCACGGCGGGCTTCATGTGCGACCAGCGTCTGGTGCCGCTCTTCGACGAGTTCGCCCGCGCGCCGACGCGCGAGGCGCAGCGCGAGGTGGCGGGGAAGATCCAGACCATCGTCTACGAGCAGGGGCTCGGCATCCCCTTCGGGCAGTTCGCGCAGCCGGCGGCCTATCGTGCCAATCTGAGCGGCGTGATCCCCTCCGCCATCCCGCTCTTCTGGAACATCGGGAAGAACTGACATGTACGACGTGATCGTGGTGGGCGCCGGCTCGGCCGGTGCCCCGGTGGCCGCCCGGCTGTCCGAGGATTCGCACCGCAAGGTGCTGCTGCTGGAGGCGGGGCGCGACTGGCGCTCCGCCGAAGCGCCGCACGAGCTGCGCAGCGCCAACATCATCCCCTTCATGCACGACCCCGCCTATCAGGCGAAGTGGCAGTGGCCGGGGCTGATGACCCGCCGCACCAGGGCGCAGGAACCCAGGTTCTACTGGCGCGGCAAGGCGCTCGGCGGCTCCTCCACGGTGAATGCGCAGATCGCCATCCGCGGTGTGCCGCAGGCCTTCGACGGCTGGGCCGAGGCGGGCTGCGAGGGCTGGGCGGCGGAGGACGTGCTGCCGCTCTTCGACCGGATCGAGGACGATGCCGACACCGGCACGACGCCGGGTGTGCGGCGCGGCGGGCCGCTGCCGGTCTATCGCGCGCCCTTCGACCAATGGGGCGTGGTGGACCTGGCGCTGCGCGACGCCGGGCTGGCCGAGGGCTATCCCTGGAAGGCCGACCTGAACGCGCCGACGGGCGAGGGCATCTCCTGCAACCCGATCAACAGCCGCGATGGCCGGCGCGTCACCACCAATGACGGCTATCTGGTCGGCCTTGAACAACGTCTTCAGGCTGTCGCCCCTGCGAGCAGGGTGCGGCCTGTCGGGACGCTGGCTTGGCTGATCGGGGTGAGGATTGCCTGTCGGAGGGCGGCGAGGAGAGCGGCCAAAAGGGCCCTGAGGTGGGCGAGGATCTTGCGGATGTTGTGGCCGCAGCCGCAGAGGACGGCGTAGAGAGCATCGCCGAGCGTGCCCTTGAGGGCGCAGCGGGCGAGGCGGCCATCGGTCTTCATGTGGCCGATCTCGGGCTCGATGGCGCTGCGGCGGCGGAGCAGCCGGCGCAGGCGGGGCGTGAGGCCGCGGCTGGTGCCGCTGACGAGCACCCTGGTTGCCGTGACGCCATGGCCGCGGTAGCCGCGATCGACCACGGCGAGGCTGGGACGCTGGCCGGTGAGGGTCTCGACCTGCTGGAGGGCGTCGGCGAGGGTGTGGCCGTCGTAGGGATTGCCGGGCTGGCTGCGCATGCCGACGACGAAGCCACCGGCGAGGGTGGTGGCGATGCTGACCTTCGTGCCGAACTCGTAGCGCACCCGCGCCTTGCCCTTGGCGATGCAGTCCACCTCGGGCTCGTGCAGGGCGTAGAGCTTGCGGGACGACTTCGGTGTCTGGAGCAGCAGGCGGGTGACGAGGGCGATGCGCTGCTCGATGCGCGCCCGCAGTGGCCCGTCAGGGACGGCGCCGAGCTTGCGTTCAACATCGCGCAGGATGCGGCCGGTGTAGCCCTTGAGCGTGCGCAACGCCTTGCGCATGCGGCGGAACTGCCGGGCGTGGGCGTAGCGCCCCACCTGGCCGGCCAGGCGCGGCGCCAGGCGATTGTAGTTCTGGCGCAGGGCGATCCCGGCCTTGTGCGCCAGCGTCACCAGCGAGTGGCGGGCCCGCTCATAGAGGCGGCTGTCGGTCGGATGGGCGATGGCCTTCTCCATCACTGTGGTGTCCACTGCGATCTCGGCCAAGCTGTTCGACGTCACAGCTCCCGAAGCCTGAGCCGCCTCGATCGTCCTGGTCAGCAACCACTCGACACCTTCCTCACCGATGCGACCGCGCCAGCGGCTGAGAGAGGAGGGATGGATGGGCGCACGGTGCTGGAAGAAGGTCTCACCCGTGAAGTGCTGGAAGTACGGGTTCTCCACCCAGCGCGCGAGCACCGCCTCGTCGGAGAGGCCATGGGCGTGCTGGAGGTACATCAGCCCGGCGACCAGACGCGGATGCGTGGCCGGCCGTCCCTCAGCGGCGGGGAAGAAGCCGGCCCATTCCCGCTCGAACCAGGACCAGTCGATCAGCGCCGCCAGCCGCACCAGTTCGTGCCGCCCATCGATCATGTCGACCAGCCGCGGCCGCAGCAGATCGGCCTGTTCCGGCGGGCGCGGGCGGTGCTTCATGCCCACAAGATTCGCAGGGTTTGTCGTCGAAAACAATCGAACCCTGCAAATCCAGGTCGCCGAGCCCGGAAAATCTCACAGCTAGATCAGTGCCTTACGAGTTATTCAAGGCCGACTATCTGGAGCCGGCGCGCGGGCGGGCGAACCTGGAGATCCGCGGCGAGGCCCTGGTGGACAAGGTGCTCTTCGAGGGAAGCCGCGCCGTGGGCGTGCGGGTGCGCTTCGGCGGCGGGGCCTGGGAGGAGATCCGGGCAAAGGAGATCGTGCTCTGCGCCGGCGCGATCCACAGCCCCGCCATCCTGATGCGCTCCGGCATCGGGCCGGCGGCGAGGCTGCGGGCGCTGGGCATCCCCGTGCTGTTCGACCAGCCGGCCACCGGGCAGAACCTGATGGACCACCCGATCCTGCGCGCCACGCTGAAGCTGAAGCCGGAGCACCGCGCCACCGGCCTGGATGCGCGCCACACGAACTGCTGCCTGACCTACAGCAGCAACCTGGGCGGCGGCGGCGAGCGCGACATGATCATGATCGCCTACAACCACCGTGGCGCGATCACGCCGGAGCCGGGGCCGGAAGGCGCCATCGGCGCGGCCCTCTACGACGCCTATTCGCGCGGCTCGCTGGAACTGGTCTCGGCCGATCCGGAAGCCAATCCGTTGGTGGAGGAGAACATGCTGGACCACCCGGACGACCGGCTGCGCCTGCGCGACGCGGTGCGGCGCCTGGCGCGCATCACCCGGCAGCCCGCCGTGGCGGATCTCTGCGACGGCATCACCTTCGGCGAGAGCCCGTTGACGATGGAACAGGCCGCCGCCCTGCCCGATGGCGAGCTGGACGCGCTGATGCTGCGGGAGGCGGGCGACATCCAGCACGCCGCCGGCACCTGCAGGATGGTGGCCTATGAAGACCCGCGCGGCGTGGTGAACCCGGACCTGACCGTGAAGGGAGTGGGCGGGCTGCGCGTCGCCGATGCCTCGATCATGCCGACCGACTGCCGCGCCAACCTGCACTTCACCTGCGTCATGATCGGCGAGAACCTCGCCCGGCGCATGCGGGCGGAGGGCTGATCCGGGCGGTGTTCGGTGCTGCGGCCCTTCTGCGCGATCCGCGTCAGGCCCCCTCGGCGATCCCGCGCAGCCGGGCCGGGTCGCGCAGGCGCAGCCCGGCCCGCGAGGGCTCGACCAGCCCCTGCTGGCGGAACTCGGTGAGCAGGTGGTTCACCCTCGGCCGGGTGGCGGCGGACAGGGAGGCGATCTGCGCCTGGGGCAGCCTGACGAGACCCGTGGGCTCCACGGCGGCGAGGCGCAGGAGGACCGCGGCCAGCCGCTGACGCAGGCTATGCAGCCCGATCGCCTCCACCTGGTCGCTCGAATGCCGCAGGCGGGCGGCCAGGGTACGCAGCAGGGCCCCGGCGAAGGCCACGTCCGTCGCGATCAGCGGCGCCACGTCGTCATGCCGCATCAGCAGCGCCGAGACCGGCGTGAAGGTCGTCGCATCGGCGCTGCGCGGGCCGCCATCCACCATGGCCAGTTCGCCGATCGGCTCGCCCCGGCCGACCAGCGCCAGGGAAAGCTCGCGGCCATCGGCGGTGGACAGGTGCACCCGCACCAGCCCGTCCAGCACGATCAGCAGGCCCTCCCCCGCATCGCCACGGCGGAAAAGCGTCCGGCCGGACGGATAGTGGACAGGCCGCGCGATCCCGGTCAGCCGCTCCTTCGCGGGGGCCGGAACCAGGGCCAGAAAGGCCACGCCATCGAGAAGACGGCGCGTATCCGGATGGAATGCCATGACGCGTCCATGCCCGCTTCTGACTGGAGAAGGCCCCGGATCGGCCCCCGCCCGGGAATGGGCCCGGCGGAACGGCTGGCCGGTGCGAAGCCGTGCGACCGGGAAGGCGCGTCCCTGTCCCGGTCGCGGGAGTTCAGGGACGGGGATGCTAGCGCGGCCGGGAGGCGGGCTTCAACGTTTCGATTTTGCACTGTTCCTTGCGGGACAGCGGGGGCCGGCGCGGGGGAGCAAGGATGGGGACCTCGCAACAACATTCATGGGAGCCCACGTCCATGCGCACCACCCTCTTCGCCGCCGGCCTGGCCCTGTCGCTGCCCTTCTGGACCATGGCCGCACGGGCCGAGAGCCCGGATTTCTCCAACGATGCCTCAAGCCGGACCTTCGGCTCCGCCCGCTACGAGCGGACATCGCGCACCGATCTCGGCTCCTCGCCGACGGATTTCAGCAATACGGGGTCCAGCAGCGTCGATGCACGGTACGGCGAGGTCGCCGAGCAGATGAACACGACGGCGAACATGCCGGGCGCATCGCCCACCGACTTCAGCGAGGCCGGCTCCAGTGCCGGACGGAGCCCCGGAGCCCCGTTCCGTTCGCCGCTTCGCGACTTCGCGGAACGGTAGCCGCCGCTGCCGGACCGGGCGGTCCGCGAGGGCCGCCCCCATGGCGCCGGAGGGGCCGGGGAACACTCCCCGGCCCGGTTCTCCCGTTCCGCCGCCGCCGGGCGGGCCGGCTCCGGCGCTACTCCGCCGGGGCGGTGGCGGCGCGTTCCAGGGCGCGGTTGTGTCCCAGGACGAGGATCAGCACGATCGACATGACCGGCAGGGCGGCCAGGAAGAGCAAGCCGTAGTAGTCCGCGCCGGTGCGGTCCCTGATGATGCCGAAGATCTGGGGGCCGAAATAGCCGCCGAGATTGCCGACCGAGTTGATCCAGGCGATGCCGGCCGCGGCGGCGGTGCCGCTGAGCACGGCGGTCGGCAGCGTCCAGAAGATCGGCAGGGCGGAGAAGATGCCGAAGCTGGCCAGCGCCAGGGCCAGGATCTTCAGCGTCAGGTCCGGCGTGCTGGCGGCCAGGATGAGGCCCACGGTGACGCAGAACGCGGCGAAGATCGTGCTCCACTTCCGGTCGCCGGTGCGGTCGGAGAAATAGCCCCAGAGCACCATGCTGATGGCGCCCACCGCATAGGGGAAGGCGTTGAGGAAGCCGAGCTGGACGTTGGAGATCTCGCCCACCGCCTTGAGGATCTGCGGCTGGAAGAAGCCCAGCGCGTAGAGCGGCGAGACCAGGCCGAGATAGATCAGCCCATAGCCCAGCACGCGCGGGTTCAGCAGGGTCTGCCACCATTCCATGCGGTGGACGGCCTCCCGCGTCTGCTGCTCGGCGCGGAGCTGGCGGTCCAGCCATTCCTTCTCGTCCGGCTCCAGCCACTTCGCCTCGGCGGGACGGTCGGTCAGGTACCAGAGCACGCCGCCGGTCAGCAGCAGGGCGGGGATGGCCTCGATGATGAACATCCACTGCCAGCCATGCAGCCCCCAGATCCCGTCCATGTTCAGCAGGTAGCCCGAGATGGGCGAGCCGATGGCCGAGGAGAAGGGAATGGCGAACATGAACCAGCCGATGATCCGCCCGCGATAGGCGGAGGGGAACCAGAGCGTCAGGTAGAAGATCACGCCGGGGAAGAAGCCGGCCTCGGCGGCGCCGAGCAGGACGCGGACGATGTTGAAGCTGGTCTCGCCGGTCACGAAGGCCTGAGCGCCGGAAAGCAGGCCCCAGGTGAACATGATGCGGGCGATCCAGAGCCGCGCGCCGAAGCGGTTGAGCGCGAGGTTGCTCGGCACCTCGAAGACGAAATAGGCCAGGAAGAAGATGCCCGCCGCCGTGCCGAAGGCGGTGGCGGAGAGGCCCAGTTCGGCCCGCATCGCGGGGCCGGCGAAGCCGACGTTCACGCGGTCCAGATAGGAGATGAAGTAGCAGACGATCAGGAAGGGGATCAGCCGCCAGGCCACCTTCCGCATCGTCCGTTGCTCGACGGATGCCATGTGTTTCCTCCAATGCCCCCCGTTCTGCGATGCTCTCCCGGCGATGCGGGAAAGGCGCTCTCGGGGAGACGCTTGAAAAGGACGCTATCAGCCGTCGCGGGGGACGGAAAGCGGCAAGCGGCGGGCGGGATAGCCTCATCCCGGAACGGCCACTCCACCAGGGCGGCAGGCGGAACACCGGCCTCCATTCCATCAACGCCGCCCGGCCGGGCACCGCCACGGAAAGCAGGATTGGCGGCGCGCCGAAGACGCCCTATCCGCGCACCGCCCGGGCAGGAACCTCCAAGGGGTCGGGGCCATAGCGGTTCGGGCCCCGGATGCCGTCGCGGCAGCACAGGCTGATGAACAGCCACAGCCAGCCGATGAGGGGCAACAGCAGCAGGAGGTTCCACCAGCCGCTGCGCCCCCGGTCGTGCCACCTCTTCGTCATGCCCGCGAGGCCGGGCAGCCAGGAGAGCCATAGCCACACGCCGGTGATCGGCCCACCGGGGTAGAAGACGTAGCTCTGCTCGAAGCGCCAGGCCTCCGCGGCCTGCACCGCGGGGATGGGCGAGGGCACCGGCTGCCAGGTTGGCGCGCCGAAGATCGCCGCGTCCAGCCCGACGAAGAGCCAGTACAGGACGAAGAGCGGCAGGATATAGGCCATCCAGTAGCGACCGAGCGATACCCGCCCCCGGAAGCTGACCCAGCGCAGCAGCAGCACGATTCTCTCCGATCGGATGCCTCGTCCACCAACTTCTGGGCAGGGTCAACCTCCAGTTGCCCGGCGGCGTGCTCCTGAGCGTCCCGCCTCGTCCCGGCAATCCGGCCGGACAGCCCGGGATGGCCCCCCTTCCTTGCACGGCAAACCAATTCGCATCCGGCAGTGGACTTAAATGACAAGCCTGTTATGTGATACTGATTATTAGTATCATACACTCTGAGGGAAGTTTCAGTGCCGCGCCGCCTCGTCACGCCCTGCTGCCGACGCAGCAGCGTCTCTCCGCTCGTCCTGCTCGCCGCCGTCGCCATCCCCACGAACCTTGCCAGGGCACAAGACGCCGGAAGCTCCACCGTCACGCTGCCGGAAGTCAGTGTGCAGGGCCGGACGGAGACCGGCTCCAGCCCGGTGCGCGGATTCGTGGCCGGGGTCAGCGCCTCCGGCACCAAGACCGACACGCCGATCATCGAGACGCCGCAGTCGATCTCCGTGATCACCGCCGACGAGATCCGGGCGCGCGATGCGCTGAACCTGAACCAGGCGCTGCGCTACACGACGGGGGTGGTGCCGGAGACGCGCGGCTCGGCGGCCGTGCGGCTCGACCAGATGACGATCCGCGGCTACTCCCCAGCGCAGTTCCTGGACGGCATGCGGCTCGCCGGCGGGCGTGACGCCAATCCCAGCCTCGACACCTACCGGCTGGAGCGGATCGACGTCCTGCGCGGCCCGGCCTCGGTCCTGTTCGGCACCACGCCGCCCGGCGGGCTGATCAACGCCGTCAGCAAGCGGCCCACCGAGGAGCGGATCAGGGAGGTGCTGCTGCAGGCCGGCACGCGCGACTATGTCCGCTTCGCGGGCGATGTCAGCGGCAAGCTGGACGAGCGGGGAGAGTGGCTCGGGCGCTTCATCGGCTCCTATGCCGAGGGCGATGGCGAGCTCGACGAGACACGGGTGCGGCGGTACTTCTTCACTCCCTCGCTGACCTGGCGCCCGGATGCCGATACGCGCATCACGCTGCTCGGACACTACCAGCGCGACCCGGAGGCCGGCTCCTATGGCGGCGTGCCGGCCTGGGGCTCGGCGCTGCCGAATCCGAACGGGCGGATCCGCATGCGCTACTACGACGGCGACCCGGATTTCGAGCGCCTGAACCGCGAGCACTACCAGATCGGCTATCTGGCGGAGCGTCGGATCAACGACGTCTTCACCGTGCGGCAGAACTTCCGCTACATGCACACGAAGGGGACGTACCGCAGCCTCTACGGCTCGGCGGTGACACCGGACATGCTGCAGACGGTCCGCTCGGTCTACGGCACGGACGCGGATTTCGACGTCTTCAACATCGACAACCAGGTCCAGGCGAATTTCGACACCGGGCCGGTGCAGCACACGGTCCTCGGCGGCTACGACTACACGCGCATCCTGCAGGACACCTATACCGGCTCCACCGCCTACAACACGGCGGCAGGGGCCCGGATCCGGCGGCAGAGCCTGTTCGACCCGATCTACCGCGGACAGAACACCGTCTGGCCGGGCTTCAGCACCTATTCCAGCCAGCGCACCAACCAGAGCGGCGTCTATCTCCAGGACCAGTTGAAGCTGGGCAAGCTGGTCGTCCTGCTCGGCGGTCGGCGCGACTGGTACGATGCCACCACCGAGAACCGGTCGGTGGCGACGGACCGGCTGACCAGCAACCCGCGCCAGACGAACGACGCCTATACCGGCCGCGCCGGGGCCGTGTACCTCTTCGACAACGGCCTCGCGCCCTATGTCAGCTACACGGAAGGCTTCGAGCCATCGAGCGGCACGGACCGTTTCCTGAAGCCCTTCGAGCCCATCACGTCGCGCCAGTACGAGGCCGGGCTGCGCTACGCACCGCCCGGCAGCGGGCTGCTGTTCAGCGCCGCGGTCTATGACCTGGTGCGGCAGAACGTGCTGACCACGGACCCGGTCAACCCGAACTACAGCGTGCAGGCGGGCGAGACACGCTCACGCGGCGTCGAGCTGGAGGCCAAGGGCGAGCTGGGGAACGGGCTGAGCTTCACCGCCGCCTATGCCTATCTCGACATGGAATACACCAAGAGCAACACCACGACGCGGCGGGACTACGGGATCTATCCGGCGGTGGCGGGCTCGACCGGCCCCACGGTGAGCCTGGAGGGGAAGGTGCCGTATGCGCAGCCGAAGCACACCGCCTCGGCCTGGCTCGACTACACCGTGCCGGCGGAAAGCGGCTTCCTGTCCGGGCTCGGCCTGGGCGGCGGCATGCGCTATCTCGGCCCGAGCTGGGGCGACGACGCCAACACCTTCAAGGTGAAGGGCGTGACGCTGTTCGACGCGGCCCTGCGCTACGACCTCGGCCAGGCGATGCAGGAGCTGAAGGGCATGCAGGCGGCGGTGAACATCGATAACCTCGCCGACACGCGCTATGTCTCGAGCTGCTACGGCTATGCCTGGTGCTGGTACGGCTATGGCCGCACGGTCACCGGCTCCGTCCGGTATCGCTTCTGACCGTGGCGGCGATGCGGCGGGGCGGCACCCTTCCCTCCGTCCCCTGGCTGCGGCCCGTCAGGGAGATGGGGCCGGAGGGACGCCGCAGGCTGGATATCCTCCTGCGCGTCCTGGCGGCCCTGCCCGGCGGCTATGCCCTGTCCGCCCTCTTCGCCACCGCCGTCGCCACGCTGCCCATGGCGCGCATGGACGCGGTGCTGGCGGGGATGATGGGGAGCTTCGCGGTCCATGCCGGCGCGATCGTCTGGGTCTTCGCCGCGGGCTCGGCCCTGCGCGCCTGGATCGGCCTCGCCCTCGCGGCGGCGCCGCTTCTCGGCCTGCTCCTGCTTCAGGGGGGTGCATCGTGAAGGACGGGTTCCGCCAGTGCATGGCCTGGCTGCACACCTGGTCTGGCCTGCTGGTCGGCTGGGTCCTCTTCGCCGTCTTCCTGACCGGCACGGCCGCCTATCTGCGGCCCGAGATCTCCTACTGGATGCGGCCGGAAATCGTGCGCTCCACCACCGGCACCCAGGACGCGGCCGTCGCGGCCATGGCCTATCTGCAGGCCGAGGCCCCGCGCTCGCCCGCCTGGTTCATCACCCTGCCCGACGAGCGGGAAGGCGTGACCCGCGTCGCCTGGAGGGCGCCGGCGGCCTCCGGGCGTGGCTTCCGGAGCGCGCTGCTCGATCCCGCCACCGGCCGGCCGGCCGAGGTGCGGGACACCATGGGCGGCGACTTCTTCTACCGCTTCCATTTCGAGCTGCACTACATGAGCGTGCTGTGGGGGCGCTGGATCATCTGCGTCTGCACGCTGTTCATGCTGGTGGCCATCGTCAGCGGCGTCATCACCCACCGCCGCATCTTCGCCGACTTCTTCACCTTCCGCCCCGGCAAGGGCCAGCGTTCCTGGCTGGACGCGCACAATCTCGGCGCCGTGCTCGCGCTGCCCTACCACCTGATGATCACCTATACGGGGCTGGTCATCTTCATGCTGATGCTCATGCCCTGGGGCATCGACCGCTCCTATCCCGGGGGGCGCAACGCCTTCGGCGCCGACCTCTTCGGCAGCCCGCCCGCCGCCCGCCCGTCCGGGCAGGCGGCGCCACTGGTTCCGCTGGCGCCGCTGCTGGAACAGGCCACGCAGCGCTGGCAGGGCGGGCAGGTGGGGCGCATCACGGTGACCAATGCCGGCGACGCCAGCGCCACGGTCCAGCTGGTCCGGCGCGATGCCGACCGCATCTCCACCGCCATGCAGAGCCTGCTCTTCGAGGGCGCGACCGGCAGGCTGATCTCCGCCCAGGACCAGGCGAGCGCCGTGATGGAAACGCGGGGCGTGATGTATGGCCTGCATCTCGGCCGTTTCGCCGGCCCCCTGCTGCGCGGCCTGTTCATCCTGTCCGGCCTCGCCGGCACGGCGATGGTGGCCACGGGCTGCCTGCTTTGGGCCGTCAAGCAGCGGCAGCAGGCTGCGAAGACGGGCGGGCCGGGCCTGGGCACGCGGCTGGTCGAGCACCTGAACCTCGCGGCCATCGGCGGCCTGCCCGTGGCCATGGGGGCCTTCCTCTGGGCCAACCGGCTGCTGCCGGCCGGAATGGACGGGCGCGCCGGGTGGGAGATCCATGTCTTCTTCATCGCCTGGGGCGCCTGCCTCCTGCACCCGCTGCTGCGGCGCGGACGGCGGGGCTGGGTGGACCAGTTCACCCTGGCAGCCCTGCTCTTCGCGGCCCTGCCGGCCGGGAACCTGCTGCTGGGGCAACGCCCCCTGCCGGAGACCCTGGCCCAGGGGGACTGGGTGCGCGCCTGGTTCGATCTCGGCCTGCTGGCCTTCGGCCTGGGCCTGGGCGCCATCGCCTGGAAGGTGGCTCGGCACCGCGCCGCGCCGCCAAGGCCGCGGACCGCCCAAGGCACCCCGGCGGCAACCCTCCCCGCGAAGGCCGGATCATGACCGGCCTGAGCTTGGCCCCGCTGAGCTTGGCTCCCCTGAGCTTCACCCTGGCCTATGCCGGCTTCACCGGGCTCTGCCTGGCGATGGAGCGCCACCACGAGCAGGTCTTCGGGGTACGGCGTATCCCCCGGCGGCGGCGCCTCGGCCTTGCCGCCGGGGGATGGCTGCTACTGGCGGGATCGCTCCTGCCGCTGCTGCCCGCCCATGGGGCCGGGCCCGGCATCACGCTCTGGCTCGGCCTGCTGACCGCGGCAACGCTGATGCTGGCCTTGCTGCTGTCCTACGCCCCGCGCCTGGTGATCGCCCCGGCCGTTGCCGCCCTGGCCGGCTCGGCCCTGCTGCTCATGGCATGATGGCCCCGGCGGACCGTGCCGGGCGGGGCCGTGCCCGGTATCAGTCTCGGGAGACGGGCGGATGCCGGGCGGGATCGCGCAGCCAGCCTCCGCCGGCGCCGGGGATGAGTTCGAGGCGCGGGTCGCCCGCGGTGGCCAGCAGGCGGCCCAGGCTGCCGGCACCGCCATAGGCCGAGCTCCGCAGCATCGGCCCCAGCCGTGCCTGCAGGCGCTTGCCCAGGGCCGGCAGGTGCAGCGGCGCAGGGGCGTGGGCAAGCTCCTCCATCACCAGCGACAGGATGGCCTCGCGCGGGGCGGCGGGGTCCCCTCCCGGAATGTCCAGCCCACCCTGCTCCGGGACCGGCGGTGGCCCGCCGGCCGCGGGGGGTGCCGCCTGGGCGGGGGTGGCACGCCTCTCCTGGCTCCAGCCCAGGGCCTGCCCGACGAAGACGTCGCTGCCGACCACCTCGTCGGCCGCGGCGCGGTAGGCTTCGGCGGCGTTGCCGACCGCGACCACGACGGTGCGCCGGTCATGCGCGCGCAGACGGTGCAGCACCGGCGTGAAGTCGGCATCGCTCGACACCAGCACGAACTCGTCGAAGCGCGTGGCGTGGCCAAGCGCATCCAGAACGTCCATGACCAGCACGATGTCGGCGCTGGTCTTGCCGCCACGGGTCAGCGGCGGGCATTCGGTGATCTGGAACCCAGCGCGCACCAGCTTGTCGCGGAAGCTGCCGAAGAACACCCGCTCGCCATCGGGCAGAACCAGGGAGCCGACCGGATTGAGATAGCAGCGCCGCACAAGGATACGCCGCTGCACGGTGGGCGGCGTCATGCCGCGTCCCGGCTGCGGCGCGTGACGCTGCGCGATCCAGTCGAGCCAGCGTCCGGGCTCGGCCACGAAGATTTCCGCCGCCTCGGGTGCCTGCAGGCAGAGCGCGCTGAAGACGTTGTCGAAATCGATGAAGAGCGCGACCCGCTGTTCCATGGCGCCGCCCCTGGAAGAGAAGTGGGTCACAGGTGTTGCCGCCCGGATGGCCCTGTCATGTGTGATGCTCCAGCAATGGCTGGCGAGCGTATCACGAAATGACGGGGTGGCCCCTAGCCGCCCGCCGAGCGCCGGAACAGGCCCAGCCAGGGGCGGCGGCCGTGGCGGATCTCGCGCCCGGCCGCCAGGGTGACGCCCAGCACACCCGCCACCCGCCACAAGGTGCCCTCCCGCGCCACCAGCGGGGCCGGCTGGACAATGCTGGAAGCCGGAGCCGGGGCCGCCACCTTCCGCTCCGCCGCCTTCGGGTCCGCCGCCTTCGGGTCCGCCGGTACCGGTGCCTGCTGCTGGCTGCCTTCCAGCCCGGCATAGGCACGGGTGAACTCGGCGCCCAGCAGGAAGATCTGAGAGGAGTAGTAGACCCAGAGCAGCACGATCATCACGGAACTGGCCGCGCCATAGGTCGTGGCCATGTTGCTGCTGCCCAGATACCAGCCGATCACCGACTTGCCGAGAGTGAAGAGCAGCGCGGTCACGAAGGCGCCGATCGCCACGTCGCGCCAGGGCAGGCTGCGGTCCGGCAGGATCTTGTACATGGCGCCGAAGAGCAGCGCGATGATGCCCAGCGAGATCACGAAGTTCACCAGCGACATCAGCAGCGTGATCTCGGGCGCACCGCCCCGGAGCCAGGTGCTGACCATCGAGATGCCGGCGCTGACCGCCAGCGAGACCAGCAGGATGAAGCCAGTGGCGGCGACCAGCCCCATGCTGGCCGCCTTGGCGCGCAACAGCCGGCTGACGGTTTCGGTGGTGTCCTCGTCCGCGTCGGGCTCGACCTTCCAGATGGCGTTGAGCGCGCCCTGGAGCTCGCCGAACACGCCGCTGGCGGTCAGCAACAGGGTCACGAGCCCGACCACGGTGGCAATGGTGCCGCTGGTGCCGTCGCTGGCGCCCCGGACCATGTCCTGGATGGTGGCGGCCCCCTGGTCCCCGATCAGGCCGCGCAGCTGGTCGTCCAGCGCGCCACGCACCGCTTCCTCGCCGAAGAAGAAGCCGGCGATGGCGGTGGCGATGACCATCAGCGGCGCCACGGAGAAGATGGTGTAGTACGCGATCGACGCGCCACGGCTGAGACAGGAATCGGCGATGTAGCCGTTCACCGTGTCCATGATCAGGGCCCAGATCCTGCGCAGCATGTCACCAAACCTCGTTCCGGTCGCGGTCCGGCCGGCGGGACGGCTTGCCCGGACCGGGAGCAGAACGAGCGGAGCAAGGTTGCGGTTGCCGGGCGCCGCGGCACTTCCCGCGCGATGCCGTGCCCCGCCCCTCCGCATCGCAGCGGGGCTGTTCTCCACGGCCTCCTGCCGGTTTCCCGCCTCCCTTCGCCGCCCGACGCCTGCCGCATGGCGCCCGATCCGACATCCTTCCGTATACCCTTCTCTGGCGCCCGTCTCCGTTCAGGCGGGCTGACGGCGGCGGCCTGCCGGGGTAATGGCGGCCGTCATGACCTCCTCCCGCGCCCCGTCACGGCCCGTTCCAGCGGATGTCCCGGCCGATACCGCCCCGCTGCCCGTGATCCGGGCCGCCTATCGCGCGCATCCGGGCTTCGAGGCGGATCTGGAGGAAACGCTGCGCCGGGCCGGTGCCCGCCTGTCGGCCTGGCAGGGGGATCTGGCCCTCTCGCCCGACGCGCCGGTGGAATGCCCCTGGGCACTGGACATCTGGACGGCACCCCGGCTGCTGCCGGTTCCCTCGATCAAGGGCGCCGCCGGGGCGCTGCGCGGCATCCAGCGCAACTGGGCCCTGTGCTCCACGGGAAACCATCGCCGCGCCGCGCTGATCGAGGCGGCCCTGCCCCCGGTCAAGGCGAAGCCCGTAGCCTTCCCCGCCCCCGTCCCCACCGCGCCGCTCGGGGGATGGACGCTGCTGCGGCCGGACCTGATGCTGGCCAGCCCGGAGAAGACCAGCCCCTATCCCGCCGGCGCGCCGGTGCTGGTGGAGGATCACGAGGGGCCGCCCAGCCGCGCCTATCTGAAGCTCTGGGAGGCCTTTCTGGCGGCCCGCCACTGGCCCGGCCCGGGCGATGCCTGCCTCGACCTCGGCGCCTGCCCCGGGGGCTGGACCTGGGCGCTGGCGAAGCTGGGCGCGCAGGTGGTGGCGGTGGACAAGGCTCCGCTCGACCCGCGCGTGGCCGCCATGCCCGGCGTCTCGGTGCGGCAGGAAAGCGCCTTCGGCCTGGACCCGCGCACGCATCCGGAAGTGGACTGGCTGCTGAGCGACGTGATCTGCTACCCGGCCCGGCTGCTCGGGCTGGTGCGGCGCTGGATCGAGGCCGGCAAGGCGCGGCACATGCTCTGCACCATCAAGTTCCAGGGCGGCACGGACCACGACACGGCGTCCGAATTCGCCGCTATTCCAGGCGCCCGCCTGACCCATGGCGCCTACAACAAGCACGAGCTGATGTTCCACTGGAGCCGGTCCGGGATGGAGCGGCGGAGCCCTGCGGACGGGTGAGATGCCCCGCCCCGTTTGGCCCGGCCAGAGATGCGGGCGATGGGACGCTCATCCCGGAAGCGGGGTTCGCAGGCTTGGTCCGCGTCGCGCCGGGGGATGCGGGCGGCCGGATTCGAACCGGCAAGCCACTGAAGGCTAACAATTTTAAGTCGGAAGGTGGTTCGGAAGGGGAGTACCTGCGACGGGATTTGAACCCGTACTCCCTTGAAGGGAAACGGCTTTTAAGGCCGGTGCGTCTACCGTTCCGCCACGCAGGCAGCGACAACATTGTCTCTGTCTCTCGCCTTGTCTCACGTCGAGACACTGAGACACGCCCTCGTCCGCACCCCTTAGCGCGCGGAAGTCCGCCAGAATAGCCTCCGCCTCCGCCTCGGTCATGTTGGAGCGGAGCCGGTTGAACCTGTGCGATACCCACCGGACGTTTCCGGGAACGTACCCGAGGTGCGGGACGATGCGGTCGAGGCTGGGGCTACTGTCGAGGGGGCGCCCCTTCCCGCGTTGGAGGGGTATCCCCAGGATGGGACACACATCCGGAAGGGGCGGCAGGTTGTCTCTACGAATGGTGCAGGGGAGGCCCTTTCTCCTGGCGCGAACCTGGGCCGCGTTGATGGCGGCAGCCACGGTATCCGGGGAGAACTTCTTCTTCTCCTTCTCCCCGCGCCGGTCGCGCTGCTCCGGATGGGCGATCCGGTAGGCGCGTGTCCGGGCTGCCATGCATGCCCGGCAATAGATGGCGCGCCCCGAAGGGCGCCCCTTGTCCGACCCAAAGGCCGCAGGATCAGTCTCCCCGCAGCCGCCTCGGCACGGCTTCATAAGGCGGCCTCCTGCGTCCCGAGGAGGGCCTGCTCCAGCCTGCTTAACTCGTTCTCCAGCATGTGGGGCGCGAGGTGGGCATAGCGTTCGGTGACGGCCAGGGAGGAGTGGCCGTGCCAATCCTTCACGGCCAGGAGGAGCATTCCGTCCCGCACCTTGCGGCTGCACGAGGTGTGCCGGAGGGTGTGGATCACCACATCGTCCCCCGGCCCGGCCTCCTTGCGCGCCTTGTGAAAGCGGCTCTCGAACCCGTAGTAGGTCAGCCCAAAGACGCTGGCCTCCTTGTCGCCTGAGAAGGGCGGCAGGTACTCCAGGGCGCGCTTCGTCAGCGGGACAGTGCGCGGCTTCCCGTTCTTGGTCTTCCAGAAGGTGACGCGCTTGCGCGCCTCGAAATGCCCTTCCACCAGGGACAACGCTTCCCCGATGCGGCACCCCTCCTCGATCAGAAAGCGGGTGAGGCGCGCCTCTGCGGTCCACCCGTGACGCAGGAGCGCCGCCAGGAGCCTCTCCTCCTCCGCCTCGGTGAGCCAGCGGACGCGCCCAGGCGCCGGAGTGGCCCTCTCGATCACGGGCTTGGAGGAGATCCACCCCTTGGTGGCGGCGGCCCGGAGCATCTTGGAGATGACGGCGAGCCGGTGGTTGATGCTGCTCCCGGAGAGGCCCCTGGCGCGCAGGGCATCCGTCCAGGCGTCGATCTGTGCGGTGGTTATATCCGCGCAGGGAGTGCTCTCTCCGAAATATGCCAGCGCTTCATCAGCCAGGCGCAGAGTGGGGACCACCGAGCGGTTCAGCTTCCACCACCTGTCGTGCGCCGCGTCTTTCGCGTGCCGGAGGGTGCCCACCGGGACGGCGCTGCGGGTGGTAGAGGCGGAGCCGCCCATCTCGGGCATCTCGCCTTTCTTCACCCGAGCGAGGTTCTCAAGGAACCAGACTTCGGCGGCGTTCTTGGTGTCGAAATCCTTGCGCCACCGCTTGCCCCTATGGGCAATGTCGGCGGTCCAGCCTGTGCCGCGTGCGCGGACAGCCATGATACTTCTCCTCGTGGTGGGGACGCCCGTGCGACCGGGCGGACGGCTACGTCAGGAGCGGGAGAGCAGGTTCTCTAGAGGCTGTTGTGGACCTGGGTGATTGAGGTGAGGTGCTTGAGCATGAGGCAAGCAAAGGCGACGAGATGGAGGCCTGCGAGTGTTTCGGGCAGGCGTTCATAGTCGCGGACGAGGCGTCGGAAGCGGGTAGCCCAGGCGAAGGAGCGTTCCACCACCCAACGCCTGGGCAGGAGGACGAAGCCGCGCTTGGCCTCGTGGTGGCGGACGACCTCGAGCTGAATGCCGTGCCTGGCGGCAGCCTCAGAGGGCTTCGGACCGGTATAGCCCTGGTCCACGAAGGCGATCTCGACGCTCTCGCCGGTGGCATTCTGGACGGCGTCGGCCAGGCGCCCGACCTCGGCACGGTCGTCGGCGGTGGCCGGCGTGACGTGCAGCGCCAGAAGGTGGCCGAGCGTATCGACGGCCGCATGCACCTTCGAGCCCCGCTTGCGCTTGGCCCCGTCGTAGCCCGCCCTGGCCCCACTCTCGGGGGTGGATCGGAGCGTCCGGCTGTCCAGCACCGCCGCCGTCGGCTCGGCCGCGCGGCCTGCCTCCAGCCGCAGCACGGCCCGCAGGTCGTGCACGATCGCCTCGAACACCTCCGCCGCCAGCCAGCGCCGGGCCTGGGCGTAGACGATGTCCCATGGTGGCAGGTCATTGGGCATCCAGCGCCAGGGCGCGCCCGTCTTGACCACGTAGCGCAGCCCGTTGAACACCTCGCGCAAGGCATGGCGCCGCTGCCCCGACGCCTCGGGCAGCAGCACCAGATAGGGCGCAACCAACGCCCATTCCTCATCAGATACGTCGGACGGATAGGACTTGCGGGTCATCCCGCAAATCTGGCCCTCACGTCAGTCCACAACAGCCTCTAGGCGCGAGACGAACTTCTCCCCGTCCTTGGTGAGTGACAGTTGCTTGTGGCGCCGATCCATGATGTCCGGACGGCTATCCAAGAAGCCCAGGCCGGGCTGCCCATGCAGCTTGACTTCGGACAGTTCCGCGATGTTCCGCGATGAGACGGAAGGGGACATCTCCATGTCCTTAGCCAGATCGCTCTGCCGAATGTCGGGGTTCTGAGCCACCTTGAGCAAAACCATGAGATTTTCCACGGTCATCGTGGGGTGGCTCTTCCTCACGATGCCGAGGACCGCGAGGATACTACCTAATGATTTCGACTTCGGGACTGTCGCAAGCATTTCCTTCGCCCTTTGCTACCGCTCGACTGAGCGTAATTTCGAGTCTCCAGAGCCAAATCTGCCACGCATTCCGTAAATGTTGCAAGAACGCGAACATCGCCATTTCAGGACGGTTCCATTGTGCGAAGATTTCGATCCTGCCAAATTGGTAGAACCATGCGCTCATTTTGATGCGCGCCCCCTTGGCGCCCTGTGCTTTAAAGTAACGTGATTGTTATATCACGCTACTATAGCAGGAACATCCACAGATACTTCCATCTATACGTGTGTACTGCGGCTTTGCTTTGCCAAATAAATATCGTCAGCCCGCGTATCGGCGCTTTTCGTCTCTATTTTTGGATATCGACTCGTGCGGCGATCACGGGCGGATGTGCGTGACGGGAAATGGCGGGCGGAGGGCATCCAGACCTGACAGTCCGGAAGTTCGCATCCCTCCGCCCGTCCCACCACGGGACACCCTTGCGGGCGCCTGACGGTTACTTGCGAGCCGTCGAGGAGTCCACCAGCAAACCATGGCCGGTGGACGCCCAGGCGGTTCGTTACGCTTGCCGCGTCCGCCCAGGGTACTTGTGCCCGCGTCCCGCGGGGAGATCCGCACCGTGTGGCCCGCCCTTGGACACATGCTGGAAAGGCCGTTTCTCACGCCGGAATCTCGACCAGTGGTTAATTTTCCCGACAGCGGCACACTTTTCAGTAGCTTCTTGGAGGCATCCGCCCGGCTGTGGCATGCTGGCCCGATCCCTGGCCTGCGACGATCCGCCACCTGCCAGCCATGCTGCGGAGCCCTCTTCTCCCTTGGTCGCCTCCCTGTCCGATCCGAACCTGTCCCTTGCCCGGACCGAGCAGCTGGTGCTCTTCGCCGCCGGGGACCCGCAAGGGGGGGCGCGGCTGGCCCTGCGACGGGAGGCGGTGCGGGAGCTGCTGCCCCTGCCGCGCCTCTGGACCCCGCCCGGACTGCCGCGGCTCCTGGCCGGCTTCCTGAACCTGGGGGGAGAGGCGGTGGCGGTGCTGCGCCTGTCGCGCCTGCTGGAGCCGGAGGCGGCGTTGCCGGCGGAGGATGATGCCGCGACCGGCATCTACCGGCACCTGATCCTGCTCGGCCACGGGCGGGAGCGCCTCGCGCTGCTGGTGGACCGGGTGCTGGACGTGGTGCGGGTGCCGCGGGAAAGCCTGCAGCCGCTGCCGGCGGAGCAGAGCCTGAATGGCTGTGCCGAGGCCGAGGTCTCACTGCCCGACGGCTTCGCCCGCCTCCTGGCACCGGAGCGGCTGCTGATGGAACGCGAGCGCGCCACCCTGGCGGAACTGGAAGGGCAGGCCCGGCGCCGCCTGGAGGAATGGGCCGCGCGGTCATGAGCGCCCACCCCGGCCCGCCGTCGCTGCTGCCGGACGCGGCCTTCCTCGAACTCAAGGGCCGCATCATCCGGCGCACCGGGCACTTCTACTACCAGGACAAGGACGAGCTTCTCTGGGAACGCCTGCTGCGCCGGATGCGCGCCACGGCCTCTTCCTCCAGCGAGGCCTATCTCCGCCGCCTGGACGATCCCGCGCATGGCGAGGCCGAATGGTCGGCGCTGGAAGCCGAGATCACCATCGGCGAGACCTTCTTCTTCCGCTACGCGGAGCAGTTCGCCGCCCTGCGGGAACGCATCCTGCCCGAGCTGATCCGGCGCAACCGCGCGACGCGGCAGCTGCGGATCTGGAGCGCCGGCTGCGCCACCGGGGCGGAGCCCTATTCCATCGCGATCCTGCTGCACCGCCTGCTGGGCCGGGAGATCGGCGACTGGCGCTGCCGCATCCTGGGCACCGACATCAACGAATCCTTCCTGGCCGCGGCCCGGGAGGCCCGCTTCAGCGCCTGGGCGCTGCGCAGCCTGCCGGCCGAGGAAAGGGCGCAGGACTTCCTGCCCGACCCGTCCGGACGAAGCTGGCGGCTGCGGCCGCCCTTCCGCTCCCTGGTGCGGTTCGAACGGCACAATCTCCTGTCCCTGCTGGACCCCGCCGCGCCGCTGGACCTGAGCGGCTTCGACCTCATCCTGTGCCGCAACGTGCTGATCTATTTCCACCCCGACACCGTGGCACGGCTGGTCCGCGCCATGGGGGAGAGGCTGGCGCCGGAAGGCTGGATGCTGCTGGGCCATGCCGAACCCAACCCGGCCTTCGCCGCCTTCCTGTCGGTGGAGCAACTGCCGGGCACCGTTGCCTACCGCCGCCGCCCCGCGGCACCCGCCCTCCCGCCCCAGGCGGCACCCGGAGCCGGTGGAGAGGAAGCACCGGCCTGGGCGGCCCCTGCGCCGCCTCCCGCCGCCCAGCCCTGGAGCCCGTCATCGGGCCAGGCCTGGAGAATGCCGTGGCAGAGTTCGGGGCCGGAAGCCCCCGCCGATCCGCCGCCCCTCTTCGTCCCCCCGGCCTGGGTCGGGGCCGGCCGGGCCACGCCGCCGGGGCTGCCGCCCCTACCCCTATCCCTGCCCCTGCCGGAACCCGGGCTGCCCATCCCGGCCGGGCCGGAGGTCGGGACGGAGACTCCGGCGCTGGAGCGGATTCGCCGCCTGGCCAACCGCGGCGAGTCGGCGGCGGCGCGCGCCGCCTGCGCGGAGGCCATCCGTGAGGACCCGATGCAGGCGGCGATGCACTTCTACGACGGCCTGCTGGCCCGCGCCCTGGGCCAGGCCGCGGAAGCGGAAGCGGCGCTGCGGCGCGCCCTCTATCTGGACAGGAACTTCCTGGCCGCGCACTACCAGCTCGGCCTGCTGCTGCTGGATCTCGGCCGGCGGCAGGAGGGGCGGCGCGCCATCGCGACCGCCGCCCGGATCGCCCGCACCCTGCCGGGGGAAACGCCTGTCGAGGAGGGGGACGGGATGACCGCTGCCAACCTGCA
Organism: Roseomonas sp. FDAARGOS_362; assembly: GCF_002754815.1. GTDB lineage: Bacteria > Pseudomonadota > Alphaproteobacteria > Acetobacterales > Acetobacteraceae > Roseomonas > Roseomonas mucosa. Next base: position 2,559,176 of record NZ_CP024588.1, read on the forward strand.
TGCCCTGGCCCGGCTGCAACTCGGCCTGTCCCTGTCCTGATGCCGGCCCCATGACCAACGGAATCCCCGAACGGGGCTCCGCCCCGGCGATCGGCCCGGGGGGCTCCGCCCCGGTAATCGGCCCGGGGGGCTCCGCCCCGGTAATCGGCCCGGGGGGCTCCGCCCCCACGAAAACGCCCCTGGCGCTTCCGGCGGTAGGCGGGCTGAGCGAGGCACGCGCCGCGCGCCTGCTGGAGGAGCGCGCGGCCCGGCTGGCTGCGCGCCAGGGCCGGGCTGGGGAAACCGGCGCGGCCCTGGCGCCCGTGTTGCCCCCCATGCTGGCCTGCGCGCTCGGCCGGGAATGCTATGGCCTGCCGCTGGAGCGGCTGCTCGCCGTGCAGCCGGCCACGGTCCTGGCGGGCCTGCCCGTGATGCCGCCGCCGCTGCTGGGCCTCTTCGCCCGCGCCGGGCAGCCCTATGCGGTGCTGGACCTGGCGGCGATGCTCGGCCTGCCTCCCGCTCCGCCCCCTGCCGGCCAGGGGGCGGCCGACGCCCCGGCGGGCCACCTGCTGCTGCTGCGCGGCGGGCCGGGCCGGGTGGCCCTGCGCGTGGACCGCGCGCTGGGCGTGGTCACGCCACAGCCCCTGGCCGCGCCGTCCGGTGGGCCCGGTGACCAAGGCGGCGCCGTCGCCGGGCGCGGGCTGGTCCCGGCCGGGCCGCTCGGCCCCCGGGAAAGAGTGCTCGGCCTGCTCGATCCCGACCGCCTGCTGCAACCCTTCCTGTCCGCCACCTCCGCTGCGGGAGCCTGAATCCGCGTGTCGATCGCCAATCGTATCCTCTTCGGCTTCGTCGTCCTGATCCTGATGCTGGCCGGGCTTGGCTGGTACGGGCTGAGCCAGCTCAGCCTCGTGCGCGACACGACGGACACCATCGTCACCCGCGACCTCGCCATGATGCGCCAGCTCGATTCGGTGCGCACCGAAAGCCTGACCGTGCAGGAGGCGCGCAACACCGCGGTGGCGCGCTTCCTGCTGCGCCGGCTGGACCGGCCGGTGCCCGACGATGATTCCCAGCGGATCTGGAACGAGGCCCATGGCCGTTCGGAGGTCGCGATCCGCGATGCCCGCGACCGCGCCCGCCGCTTCACCGACAGCTCGGTCTCCGACGACCGCCGGCGCTCCTGGCAACGGCTGAACCAGTCCCTGGATCGCGGCGCCGGCATCCTGGGCCAGATGCGGGGCCTGACGGAAAAGCAGTTCGCGGCGATCCGCGCCAACGACCTGGAGGGCGTGACCGCGGCCTCGGCGCCGATCCTGGCGCTGTCGCACGATCTCGACACCGCTTTGCAACAGGCCGATGCGGAGCTGGACGAGGCCCTGGCGGCCGGGCAGTCCGTGGTGGCCAGGACCTATGAGGAAAGCCGCCTCTCCGTGCTGGCGGTGCTGGGCTTCGCCCTGCTGGTCGGGGTGATCCTGGCGGTGCTGGTGCGCCGGACCATCAGCGCGCCGCTCTCCGCCTTCATGGAATTCGTCACCCGCGTCGGCCGGGGCGACCTGTCGGGCGCCGCGGCCGCCACGGGCAAGGACGAGATCGGCCAGCTCGGCGCCACGCTGAACGGGATGGTGGAGGGCCTGCGGCAACTGACGCGGCAGAGCCGGGAGGTGACCGAGAACCTCAACGCCGCCGCCGCCGAGATCCGCGCCTCCACGCAGGAGCAGGCGGCAGGCGTCGAGGAGCAGCTCGCGGCGGTGCAGGAGACCGCGGCCACGGCCGACGAGATCACCCATACCGGCACGCAGATCGGCAAGCGGGCGCAGGAGGTGATCGCCTCCGCCCAGGCGGCGGCGCGCAACAGCAGCGCCGGGCTGCGCGCCGTGGACGACACGATGCTGGCCATGGACTCGATCCGCGAGCAGGCGGAGGCCGTGGCCACGAACATCGTGTCGCTGAGCGAGAAGACCCAGGCGATCGGCGAGATCATCGCCACGGTGAACGACATCTCCGAACGCTCGCACCTGCTGGCGCTGAACGCCGCCATCGAGGCGGCTGCGGCGGGCGAGCAGGGCCGCTCCTTCGCCGTGGTGGCCGCCGAGATGAAGACCCTGGCCGACCAGGCCAAGGAGGCGACCTCGCAGGTGCGCTCCATCCTGGGCGACATCCAGCGCGGCATCAGCGCCTCGGTGATGCTGACGGAGGAGGCGGTGAAGCGCGTCTCCGCCGGCAAGGCGCGCACCGACACCACCCATGCCACGATCCGCGAGATCACCGGCAGCATCCAGGAGAGCGTGCAGACCTTCCAGCAGATCGTCGCCAGCACCAACCAGCAGCAGCTCGGCATCGAGCAGGTGATGGGCGCGCTGGGCAACATCCGGCAGGCGAGCCAGCAGACGGCGGCCAGCACGCGGCAGCTCGACACGGCGGCCAGCAATCTCAGCCAGCTGGCGCAGCAGCTCGTCACGCTGGCCGACCGCTACCGGCTCTGAGCGCGGCACCGGCAAGCGAAGAGGCCGCGCGCGCATGTCCGACTTCCGCCAGGAACTGCTGGCCGCCTTCGCGGTGGAGCACCGGGAACACCTGGATGCCATCCGCGCCGCCCTGGCGGCGGCGGAGGCCGGGCGGCCGCTGGACCTGCGCGACATCTTCCGCCGCGCGCACAGCCTGAAGGGCGCCGCCCGGGCGGTGGACCTGCCCGCGGTGGAGGAGCTGGCGCACCGGCTGGAAACGCTCTTCTCCCGGCTGGGCGAGGGCCGGATGCCGCTGGATGCCCGGGCCCAGGCGGTGGCGCAGCAGGGGCTGGACGCGGTCGAGACCCAGGTGGCCGCGCACCTCGCCGCCGCGCCGGAGGAGGACGGGCCGCCCCCGCCGTCGGCGGCCCTGGCGGCGCTCGACGCGCTGCTGGGCGCCGCCGCGCCGGATGCCCCGGCGGAGGCGCATGGGGCGCCCCCGGCGGCGCCCCGGCCCGGCCCGGCGGAACGGCCCGGCGAGGAAGGCGGCGAGAAAGAGGCGGCACCCGCCGCCACGCCAGGAACCTCCACGTCAGGAACCTCCCCCCCGGCACCCGCCGAGCGGCATCCGGTGGCAGGCGGCGGCGAATACCTGCGGGTCGAAGCGGGACGCGTCGATGCCCTGTCCGGCCTGCTGCACGAGCTGTCGGGGGAGTTGCAGAACCAGGATCGGCAGGCGGAGGCGCTGCGCCGGCTGGAGCGCCGGCTGCGGGGGTTGCGCCGGACCTGGCAGGAGCTGCGCGGCGAGGCCGGAAAGGCCAACGGGGGCGGCGCGGAAGCGCGGCTGCGGGAATTCGACCTGGCGCTGTCCGGCCTGGGGCGGGAGCTCGCCGCCCTGGTCCGCGACGGCCGCGACGCGGCCTGGAACGCGGATCAGCTGTCGCGCCGCCTGCGCCAGGGGGTGGAGCGGATCTCCCTGGTTCCGGCCGAGGCGGTGCTCGGCGGCCTGGGCTCCATGACGCGCGACCTCGCCCGCTCCGAGGGCCGGGAGATCGCCCTGCGGCTGGAAGGGATGGAGACCGAGGCCGACCGCCGCGTGCTGCAGGCGCTGAAGGACCCGGTCCTGCACCTGCTGCGCAACGCCGTGGGGCATGGCGGCGAGGCGCCGGAGCGGCGGCGCGCCCTGGGCAAGCCGGAACGCGGCGAGGTCGGGCTGCGCGTCGAACTGGGCGGTGGACGGCTGCGGCTGCGCGTCTTCGACGACGGCGCCGGGCCGGACCCGGAGCGCATCGAGGCCCAGGCGGTGCGCCAGGGCCTGCTGCCCGCCCGCAGCACCGAGGCCCCACCCCCGGCCGAGGACCGCCTCCTCGCCCTGGTCTTCGAGCCCGGCTTCTCCACCGCCGAGGCGGTGGGGCGGCTGTCGGGGCGCGGCATGGGCCTGTCGGTGGTGGCGGAGGCGGCGCGGGCGCTGCACGGCCATGCGCTGATGCGGCGGCGCCACCCCTGGGGGACGGAGGTGGTGATCGACCTGCCCTTTTCCGCCACGCGGCAGAACGTGCTGCTGCTGGAGGCCGGCGGCCATCCCCTGGCCCTGCCGACCCATGGGGTGGAGCGCCTGCTGCGCCTGCCCGAGGCGGCGCTGCAATGGGCGGAAGGCCATCTCGCCACCCGCATCGCATGGGGTGGACGGGACGTTATGCTTCCCGTGACAAACCTCGCCTCCCTTCTCGGTGTCTCCGGCGCCCGGCTGCCCACCGAGGCCGGCCAGCTGAGCGCGGTCCTGCTTCGGGCCGGGGAGCGGCGCTGCCTGCTCGCGGTGGAGGCGCTCTCCGACGTGCGGACGCTGCCCGTCTCGGCGGTGGATGCGGGCGCGGGGGGCGGCTGGGGGCTGGACCCCGCCCTGGTCTCCGGCCTAGTCCTGCCGGCGGGGAGCCTGGTGCCGCTGCTGCGCCCCGAGGGGCTGATGGACCGCTGGCTGCGCGGCATGGGCGGCACCGGCGAGGGCCACGGCGCCGGGGGAGATGCCGGAGGCCAGGCCGCCGGGGGCCGGAGCGACAGGCTCGGCCTGGTGCCCCGTCCCGGCGCTCCGGCGGGCGAGGCGGAGGCCGGCGAGCGCGCCAGTATCCTGGTGGTGGACGATTCCATCACCACGCGGACCCTGGAGAAGAGCATCCTGGAGGCGCAGGGCTACCGCGTCCTGCTGGCCGTGGACGGGGTGGAGGCGCTGAACCTCCTGCGCGGCGGCGAGGCGGTGATCGACCTGGTGCTCGCGGATGTGGAGATGCCGCGGATGGACGGCTTCGGTCTCCTGCAGGCGATCAAGAACGACCCGCGCCTCGCCGGGCTGCCGGTGATCCTGATGACCTCCCGCGCCGACGAGGCGGACATCCGGCGCGGGCTGGAACTGGGCGCCGGGGCCTATCTCACCAAGCAGAAGTTCGACCAGCGCGAGCTCCTGGCCACGATCGGGCAACTGCTGTGAACGGCGCCGCCCCCTCTCCCGGCTCCTCCCGGGGGCAGCTCCCCTCCGGACGGACGCTGCCCGTCAGGGTCATGGTCGTGGAGGACTCGCTGGTGGTGCGCCGGCTCCTCACGCACATCATCGCCAGCGACCCGCGCCTGCTGCTGGTGGGGGCGGTGGAATCGGCGGAGGAGGCGCTGCGTTCGCTGCCGCGCCTGCGGCCCGATGTCGTCTCGATGGACATCCGCCTGCCCGGCATGGACGGGCTGGAGGCGACGCGGCGGATCATGGAGGAGAACCCGACGCCGATCGTGGTGATCGCCGACGCGGTGGAGGATGCCTCGCTGCGCATCTCCATGAACGCGCTGCGCGCCGGGGCGCTGTCGGTGGTGGAGAAGCCGGTCGGCCTGTCCTCCCGCCACTACGAGGCGATCGCGGAGGAGATCTGCACCCAGCTCTTCATCATGAGCCAGGTGCCGGTGATCCGGCGCCGCGCCATCGGCCGGGCCGCCGAGCCGCCCTTCCCGGTCCTTCCGGAAGCCCTGCCCATGGCGCCTCCCGGCGCCGCGCCCGTGCGTCCCTCGGTGGTGGCCATGGCCGCCTCCACCGGCGGGCCGCCGGCCCTGGCGCGGGTGATCGGCGCCCTGCCCGCCGGCTTCCCGGCGCCGCTCCTGCTGGTGCAGCACATGGGGGCGCCCTTCATGGAGGGCTTCGCCGCCTGGCTGGACGGTCTCGTTCCCTTGAAGGTGGAAATTGGCCGCGATGGGGTGACGCCCCTGCCCGGCCATGTCTATGTGGCGCCCGGCGACCGGCACCTGCTGCTGTCGCGGGCCGGTCCGTTGCAGGTCAGCGCCGGTCCCCCGGTGGGCGGCCAGCGCCCCTCGGCCAACCTGCTGTTCCGGTCCGTGGCGGAGGCCGCCGGGACCAGGGGGCTGGGAATCCTGCTGACCGGCATGGGCGAGGATGGAGCGAGGGGGCTCACGGAGTTGCGGCGCCAGGGCGGCTTCACCATCACCGAGCACGAGAGCAGCGCCGTCGTCTATGGCATGCCGGCGGCGGCGGTGCGGTTGGGCGGCTCCTCGGCGAGCCTGCCGCTGCACCTGATCGCGCCGCGCCTGCTGCGCCTGGCCATGCCGGAGGCGCGTGCATGAACGGCGAAGCCAACGCCGGCGCCAGCATCCTGCTGGTCGAGGATTCCGACACCCAGGCCCTGCAGCTTCGCCGGATGCTGGAACAACAGGGCTTCGCCGTGACGCGCGCGGCCACGGCCGAGGCGGCGCTGGACGGGCTGAACGACGGGCTGCCCGATCTGGTGATCGCCGACTACCACCTGCCCGGCATCAACGGCGACGAGTTCTCGCGCCGCATCCGCATGAACCTGCGCACCCGGGCGATTCCGGTGCTGATGCTCACCAACGCGCGGGAGCAGGACCTGGAGCGGCAGGGGCTGGAAAGCGGCGCCGATGCCTATGTGTCGAAGGCCGCGGGACAGGAGGTGATCCTGCTGCGGCTGCGGGCGCTGCTGCGCCGCCGGCCGCGAGGCGCCGAGGAGGCGCCGCCACCCGCCGGCTCGCAGGCACAGCCTGCCTTCCGCCGCGCCGCCATCCTGCTGGTGGAGGACAGCGCCACCCGCAGGGCCTGGATGAGCCGCCTGCTGTCGCAGGACGGCTACGCCGTCCATGCCGTCGCCGGGCCGGAGGAGGCGCTGGCCGCCGTGCAGGCCGAAGGCGCCGCCTGGGACTGCGTCGTGATCGCCATGCTGAGCCCGGGCTTCGACGGCGTGGCGCTGTGCCGCCGCCTGAACGCCCTGCGCAGCGGGCCGGGCGAAGGGCCGTCCTTCCAGATCGTGGGCCTCGGCAACGACGAGAGCACGGGGCGGGAGATGCTGTCCCAGGTTTTCGAGGCCGGGGCGGACGACCTGGTCTCGGCCACCGCCAGCGCCGAGGCGATCCGGCTGCGCATCCGCACCGTGGTGCGCCGCCGGCTGATGCAGGAGGAGAACCGCCGCATCGATGCCGAGCTGCGCGGGCGGGAGCTGGCCCTGGCCCATGCGCGGGCCGAGGCCGCCGCCGCCGAGGCCCGGGCCGCGCTGGCCGAGGCGCTGTCACGCGCCAATGCGGAGCTGGAGGAAGCGAACCGCCAGCTCCGCGACACCCAGGCCAAGCTGGTGCAGGCCGCCAAGATGGCCTCGCTGGGCGAGCTGGTGGCAGGCATCGCGCACGAGATCAACAACCCCCTGGCCTTCATCCTGGCGCACCAGGGCACGGTCGAGCGCGTGCTGGAACGGCTCGGCCCGCATGTCGATGGGCAGGCGGAGGCCCAGGCGCTGGTGGAGAAGGGGCTGCAGCGCTCGCATTCCATGACGCTGGGCCTGAAGCGCATCCAGGACCTGGTGCTGAACCTGCGCAAGTTCTCGCGGCTGGAGGATAGCGGCTTCCAGACGCTCAACGTGCCGGAAACGATCGAGACGGTGGTGGCGCTGTTGACGCACAAGCTGTCCAACCGCATCGTGGTGCGGCGCCAGTTCGATGCGAGGCCGGAGCTGTTCTGCTCCCCCGCCCTGCTGAATCAGGTGGTGATGAATATCGTGGGCAACGCGGCGGATGCGATCGAGGACCAGGGGACCATCACCATCGCCACGCGCGAGTCGGACGGGCAGTACGTGATCGAGATCGCCGATACCGGCCCCGGCGTGGCGGAGGAGCTGCGCGAGAGGATCTTCGAGCCCTTCTTCACCACCAAGCCGATCGGCTCCGGCACCGGGCTCGGCCTCGCCATCGCCTACAACGTCGTGCGCGCGCATGACGGGCACATCGCCGTGGGAACCTCGCCGGAAGGCGGCGCCCGCTTCACCATCAGCGTGCCGCTGCGGGCCACCACATGAGCAGCCCTCCGTCGCACGGCCCGGGCGGCCCGGCACGGCCGGATGCCCGCCGGGGCGCCCACCGGGGCACGATCCTGCTGGTGGATGACGAGGCGGAGATCGTCACCGCGCTGCAGGACCTGTTCGAGGACGAGTACGACGTCCTCGCCACCACCTCGCCCACCGATGCGCTGCGGCTGCTGCAGCACGACCCGAACGTTTCGGTGATCCTGTCCGACCAGCGCATGCCGGGCATGACCGGCGACCAGATGCTGGCCCGGGCGCGCGACATCACCCATGCCGAGGCGCTGCTGCTGACCGGCTACGCCGATCTCGACGCGGTGGTCTCGGCGCTCAACAAGGGGCGCATCGCCGGCTATTCGCCCAAGCCCTGGGACCCGGTGGCGCTGCGCGGGCTGGTGGGCAGCGCGCATGACCGCTGGGCCCTGGCGCGCGCGCTGGAGACCGAGCGCAGCCTGTTGCACGGGCTGCTGGACAATTCCCCCGGCCGCCTCTCCTTCAAGGACGCGCAGGGCCGCTTCGTGCGGCTGAACGTGGCCAAGGCGGAATCGATGGGCCGCAGCGTGGCGGAAAGCCTGGGCCGGCGCGAGCAGGACTTCCTGCCCCCCGAGGCCGCCGAGGCGCTGACGCGGATCGAGGCGGAGGCGCTGCACCGGCGCGGTTCCGCCGAGGTCGTGGAGGAGGAGCGCCAGGAGGGCGAGACGCGCTGGTTCTCGGTGAGCCGCGTGCCGGTGATCCGCCAGGACGCGCCCGCCTTCCTCGTGACCATGGAGCACGAGATCACCGAGCGCCGGAACCTGGAGGCCCGGCTGCGCCAGGCGGACAAGATGCAGGCGCTGGGCACCATGGCGGGCGGGGTGGCGCACGACTTCAACAACCTGCTGACGGCGATCCTGGGCAACCTGCAGCTCGCGCTGCGCGCCGCGCCCGAGGGGTCCCGCCAGCAGCGGCAGCTCCGCAACGCCATCGCCGCCGCCGAGCGCGGCTCCGGGCTGACGCAGCGGCTGCTCTCCTTCAGCCGGCAGCGCGACCTCGACCTGCGGCCGGTGGATGCGAACGAGCTGGTACAGGGGATGGAGGACCTGCTCGGCCGCACCCTGGGCGGGCTGATCCGCATCGAGCACGACCTCGCCCCGGATCTCGCCCCGGTCCTGGTGGACCCGGGGCAGCTGGAGCTGGCGCTTCTCAACCTGTGCATCAACGCCCGCGACGCCATGCCGGAAGGCGGGGTCCTGACCCTGGGCACGCGCCGCGCCAGGGTCGAGCCCGGCAGCGTGCCGGAGCTGAAGCCCGGCGACTATGCCGCGCTCTCAGTGCGCGACACGGGCGCCGGCATGGCGCCGGAGGTGCTGGGCCATGCCTTCGAGCCCTTCTTCACCACCAAGGAGGTGGGCAAGGGCACGGGGCTGGGCCTGTCCATGGTCTATGGCCTCATGCGCCAGTCCGGCGGCGGCATCCGCCTGCAAAGCGGACCGGGGCAGGGCACGCTGGTGGAGCTGTTCCTGCCGCTTTCCGACCGCCTGGGTCCGGAGCAGGGCCATGCCGGCACCACGCCGCTGCCACGGACGCGGCCGCTGCGGATCCTGGTGGTGGATGACGACCCCGCCGTGCGCGAGGTGACGGCGACCTTCCTGGAGGAGCTCGGCCACGAGATCCTGGAGGCCGGGGACGGCCCCACCGCCCTCCGCACGCTGGAGGACGAGGAGATCGACCTGATGGTGGCGGATCTGGCGATGCCCCTGATGTCGGGGGCCGAGCTCGCCGCCACGGTGAAGGCCTCCCACCCCCGGATGCCGGTGCTGCTGGTGACCGGCTATGCCGAACTGGACAAGCTGCCCAAGGAATACCCGCTTCTGCACAAGCCCTTCCGGCAGGCGGATCTGGCGCGGTGCATCCAGGAGCTGATGGAAGGCCAGGGCTGAGCAGGGCGAGTGACACGGCAGGCTGGTGACAGAAACTGCCCGACTGATATTGTAGATTCATGCCGCCCGCCGCCCCGATCCCCCTGGAGATCGAAACCACGCCCAGCCTCGCGGAGCGCGCCTATGTGCGGCTGCGGGATGCCATCGTGGAGGGAAGCCTCGCCGCCGGCAGCAAGCTGTCCGAGCGCCGCCTGGCCGCCGCACTGGGCATCTCCGCCCAGCCGGTGCGCGAGGCGCTGCGGCGCCTGGAAGGCGAAGGGCTGGTGGAGACCCGCCCCAAGAGCGGCACCTTCGTGTCCGCCCTGGACAGCGACAGGCTGGCGGAAATGGGCCGCATCCGCGCGGCGCTGGAAGGTGCCGCGGCGTCGCTGGCGGCCCGCCGGGTGGGTCCGGCCGACCTGCGGGTGCTGGAGCAGCGGCTCGGCGCCATCCGCGCCGCGACGGATCAGGGCGACCGCGCCGCGCTGGCCGGGGCCAACGACGCCTTCCATACCGCCCTGCACCGGATCACCGGCAACGCCTTCCTGATCCGCAGCCTGCAGGCCCTGCGCGCCTATTTCCACGTCGGCAGCCGGCGCGTCCTGGCCGGAGAGGCGGAGATCCGCCTCGCCCTGGAGGAGCACCTGGCCATCCTGGATGCCATCGCCGCCGGCGAGGCGGAACAGGCCGAGCGTCTGATGCGCGCCCATGCGCTGCGCTCCCTGGCCGTGGCCTTCCCGGAAGCGGACCGTTGCCCCCCTGCCCCGCGCCCGGCCTCCCCTGACGAAAAGGACTCGCACGAATCATGACCGAGGATCAGTCAGCCCAGGGCAGGCCGCGTGTCCTGGTCGCCCGCCGGGTGCCGCCGAACGTCGCCGCCCGCGCCCGCGAGATGTTCGATGCCATCGTCACCGAGGCGGACATGGATGCCGACACGGCGCTGCGCGTGATCCGCGAGGAGCGCATCGCCGGCCTCTTCTCCGGCCCCAAGGTGAAGTTCACCGCCGCCCATGCCGCGGCCATGCCGGACGGGCTGAAGGTGATCGCCAATCCCGGCGCCGGCTACGACCACATGGATGTGGAGGCCGCCAGGGCGCGCGGCATCGTCGTGACCAACGCGCCGGACGTGGTGACGGACTGCACCGCCGACCTCGCGCTGATGCTGATCCTGAACGCCAGCCGCCGTGCGCGCGAATACGACCAGGTGATGCGCGAGGGCTGGCGCAGGCCCTATGGCATGCCGGACCTCCTGGGACTGCGGCCGAGCGGCAGGACACTCGGCATTGTCGGCATGGGGCGCATCGGCCAGGCCGTGGCGCAGCGCGCGCGCGGCTTCGGCATGAGGATCCTCTACAACAACCGCCGCCGCCTGCCGCCGGAGCTGGAGCAGGGCGCCGAATATGTCGCGGAACTGCATGACCTGCTGCGGCGCTCGGAGATCCTGTCCCTGCACCTCCCCGCCAGCGCCGAAACGGGCACGCTGATGACGCGGGAACGCTTCGCCCTGCTGCCGCGCGGCGCCGTCTTCGTGAACACCGCGCGCGGCTCCCTGGTGGACGAGGACGCGCTGATCGAGGCGCTGGAATCCGGCCAGCTCTTCGCCGCGGGCCTCGACGTCTTCCGCAAGGAACCGGATTTCGACACGCGCCTCGCCGCCTTGCCGAACGTCTTCCTGACGCCGCATGTGGCCAGCGCCACGGTGGACACGCGCGACGCCATGGGTTTCCGCACGCTGGACAACATCGCCGGCGTGCTCTCCGGCCGGGGCGCGATCGATCCGGTCTGAGCAGGGTGCCGGCCCGTTCTGCCCGGAGGGAGGAGCGGGCGTCAGGCGTTGCGCCCGGCGGCCGGCTCCGCCCTCGCCTCGGAGGAGGTTTTCGATCACCCTGGGCACCGGGATGCCGGAGGCTTCCGGCAGAAGACGGACGGCCCGGGCGATCGGCCGGGTGGGCCGGTCCATCATGATCGGGAGTGGTAGGATGCAGTTCACGAGGCGCCTGTTGCTGGGCGCGAGCGCCACGGCCTTCACCCTGGCGCGGCCGGGCCTGGTCCGGGCCCAGGGCACGACGCCCATCCGGATCGGCGAGATCAACAGCTACACCACCCAGCCCGCCTTCACCTTGCCCTACCGCGACGCCATGCATCTCGCGGTGGAGGAGATCAACGGCAAGGGCGGCGTGCTCGGACGGCCGCTGGAGCTGATCACGCGCGACGATGCGGGCAAGCCGCAGGATGCCGTGCGGCTCGCGGGCGAGCTGCTGAACGAGGCGAAGGCGGATGTGCTGGCCGGGGCCTACCTGTCCAATGTCGGGCTGGCGCTGGGCGAGTACGCCGCGCAGAACCGTCGCCTCTACGTGGCGGGCGAGCCGCTGACCGATGCGATGGTCTGGGAGAAGGGCAACCGCTTCACCTTCCGCCTGCGCCCCTCCACCTATATGCAGGCCTCCATCCTGGCGGAGGAGGCGGCGAAGCTCCCGGCGAAGCGCTGGGTGACGGTGGCGCCGAACTACGAATACGGCCAGTCGGCGGTGAAGTGGTTCCGACAGATCCTCTCGGCCAGGCGGCCGGACGTGCAGTTCGTGGGCGAGCAGTGGCCTGCGCTGGGCCGCATCGATGCCGGCGCCACGGTGCAGGCGCTGGAGGGGATGAAGCCCGAAGGCCTCTTCAACGTGCTGTTCGGGCCGGACCTGACGAATTTCGTGCGCCAGGGCAACACGCGCGGGCTGTTCGAGGGGCGCGGCGTCGCCTCCATGCTGACGGGCGAGCCCGAATACCTCGACCCGCTGGGCGACGAGGCGCCGGAGGGCTGGATCGTCACCGGCTATCCCGGCGAGGCGGTCGACACCCCGGCGCACAGGGCCTTCGCCGAGGCGTACCGGGCGAAGTACAAGGCCAAGCCGATGTGCGGCTCGCTGGTCGGCTTCTCGCTGATCCACTCCATCGCCGCCGGCATCGCCCGGGCCGGGGCGCTCGATCCCGACAAGCTGGTGGCGGGCTTCCGCGGCGTGGAATTCGCCACGCCCGCTGGTCAGGTGGGCTATCGCGCCATCGACCACCAGAGCACGCTGGGCGTCTTCGTCGGACGGACGGCGTTGAAGGGCAATGCCGGCGTCATGGCCGACTGGCGCTATGTCGACGGGCGCGAGCTGCTGCCAAGCGACGAGGTGGTGCGGAAGCTGCGGCCCGCGGAAAGCTGATCCGGCCGCCACCGGGGCAGGGCCTCATCGTTGCATGAGTGGCGGCCTTGCCGTCCGCCACCGTCCCGCGGTGACCGTGCCTCGCGCACCGGGCGTTGCACCGTCCCGAGGGACAAGGCGGTGTCAGACAAAGGCGATGCCGCTGTGGACACCGTCGCTGCCGGTGTTCGCCTTGGTCAGCATCTGGTGCTCCACACTCTCGGACACCGCCAGCAGCACGCCGCCCCGCGACAGGGAATGGGTTTCCAGCAGGCTCAGGAAATGGGCGTAGCCACCCGCATCCGGTTCGCGGTGCAGGGCGGTGTGGTAGAGTCCGCTGACGAAGGCCTCGTCGCTCTGCTGCCCGTGCACAGCGTTCCACTCCGGCGTGGTCAGCCACAGATCCGGCAGTTGCGCGAAGGTGAATTTCTGCCCCTTCACCGCCGCCACCCAGTTCTCGAGACCTCCCCGGTCCGGCAGGCGCCCGAAGGCCGCGTCGTAGAGGCGGGCGATGGGCACCGCCGTCTGGTCGGGAATCCAGATCCCCGCCTCGATCTGGCCGGCGGTATTGGCGCGGTTCTCCCGCCCCTCGGAGATCGAGATCAGGGCCTGCTCCAGCCCATCCGACGAGAAGGCGGACAGCGAGGCGATTCTGGCGGATGCCGTTCCGTAGACGTTGCTCTCGATCCGCGCCAGGCTGCCGGCCGCGCCGGTCGCGCCCCCCGCCTGGAACTCGGCGCTGGCCAGGAAGTTGTGCGCCAGGGTCTCCAGACTGCCGCCCGCCGCCAGGAAGGCGATGTGGTGCTGCAACCCGCCCGGGTCCGGCGCCCGGTTCAGGGCCGCCTTGTAGAGCCGGACGACCTGCGCTGCCGCGTCATCCACGTCGAAGACCAGCCTTCCGTCCGTCAGCGCGACGACATCCAGCGCCGCCGCATGATAGGCGGTGCTGCCGTGCAGGATGGTCACGCCGCCGCTGGCGTCACTCACCTGGACCTCCCGCAGCCCGGTCGCGTGCAGGGCGGCGACGTTCCGGCCCGCCGCATCCTGGGTGACGGACAGGGCCTGCAAGGCTCCGGTGGCGACGGCCACGCCGGTGGCGGGGGTCCAGACCGGCAGGCCCCGGTCGTCATAGACCGCGTTGCCCTGGCCCGGGCCGCTGCCATCGGCGAGCCGGCCATAGCCCCATCCATAGTGGAGCGTCCCGCCCGTCAGCGGCAGGTCCGACGCGAAATCCAGCCGCAGCGTGTCGCCGTCCACGACGGTGGCGTGCGTGGCCGCGATGGAGGTGCCGTCCGCCAGCCGGACCGCCCAGCCCAGCCCGGAGGCCGCCGCGCCGCCGAGGGCGGCGAAGGCATGGGCGCCGTCATGCTGCACATCGACGGTCAGGCTGGTGGCGCCGATCCGGCGCGCCCAGATGACCTCCGGCCCCTCGTTGTCGATGTTGCCCAGCGCCCGCGCGACCGGCGAGCCCGCCAGGGCATATTCCGACCAGCCCTCCGCGATGCTGAGCGCGGCGCGCTGGATCAGACCCCGTTTCATAACGGCTGAGCCAGACGCCGGACGAGGATCATGGCGGCGGCGAGGGTGAAGAAGGCGACGGCGGAACCGACGGTGGCCTCGTGATCGCGAGCGAGGCGTCGGCAGCGGCCGAACCAAGCGAAGGACCTCTCCACCACCCAGCGCCTGGGTTGCACGGCGAAGCCTTTCTGGCCGGGTGCGCTGCCGATGATGGTAACGGCGACGGGGGAGGCTCGGGCGACCCGCGGACCGGCGTAGGCGCGGTCGGCGAAGCAGCGGGCCAGGAACGGCCAAGGGCGGCGCGACATGGCCAGGAGGGCCGCACCCCCTCGGCTGTCATGCAGGCAGGCGGGCGAGATGGCGGCGAGCAGGAGCCTACCGTCCGTGTCCACCAGGGCGTGGCGCTTGCGGCCCGTCACCTTCTTCCCGGCATCGTAGCCGCGGACACCTTTCACGCCGACACCGCCCGAGCGGACGGATTGGGCGTCCAACACCGCCGCTGTCGGTGAGGCCTCTCGGCCGACCCGCTCGCGGTCGGCCATGATGAGGGCGTGCGCCAGTCGCTCGAAGGTGCCCCGGCGCGAGAGGCGCAGGAACCAACGGTGCACGGTCCCGGGCGGCGGGAAGTCGCGGGGCAGATGCGCCCAGGCGCAGCCGGTACGGAGCACGTAGAGGATCGCATCGACCACCCGCCGCATCGGCCAGGACCGGGGTCGTCCGGTCTTTGCAGGGCTTGGCAAGAAGGGCTCGACCAGGGCCCACTCGGCATCGGTTAGGCACGTTGCATAAGGCTGGGAGCCGCGCGCAAGCTGCGCGCGGGCGGCAGGGGTCCACATGGGCCACCTCGAAGGACGTCAGACACCCTCCGAACGCGCAGAACTCCCGCCGCTCACCCCGCCTCAGCCGTTATGAAACGGGTTCTCACCAGCGCGGCATCGCCGGCCGACATGTGCCCGCCGCCGTATTCCGTGGTGGCCGCATTGGCGTCGAGGTTGTCGAAACTCATGTCCAGGTCGAGGGCCCGGGCTGCGATCGCGGCGTTGAAGCCCGCATCGGCGGCCAGCTTCTCCATCACCGCGCGGATCGCCTGGAGACCGTCGGGGGCGTAGCTGCGATAGGGGATCGCGCTGACGAAGTCATAGGCCATGTCCAGCGCCGAGCTGCCGAAGGCCGCACGCAGCAGCGCGGCATCGTAGCGGACCGCGCTTTCCCACATCGCCGCGGCACTGGCCGTGGTGAGGCTGCCGTTCTGGATGTCGTGCTGCAGGGTCAGGCTGTCGGTCTCGTTGTGCAGCCAGAGCACGGTAGTGGGATTGTCCCGCAGGTCGGCGGAAAGGCCCTGGACGTAGTTCAGCAGCCGCTGCTCCACCGTGCCGGTCGTCCAGCCCTGCCGCCAGTCGCCGTTCACCGCCTTCAGCCAGTCGCCGAGGAAGCCGGTGGCGCCCTGGATGGTGGTGGCCGAGTTGTCCGAGGCGCTGAGCGGCCCGGCCAGGATATGGACCTGGTTCTGCACGCCATCGAAGCCGAGAAGTGCCTCGACCGCCTGCTTCAGCTTGGCCGAACCACCGAAGTTGAGCGCCAGGAGCTCAGCATTGGACTGGCCCCTTACCAGAATATTGAGATCCAACGTCTTGCCCCCGCAAGAATTTCATTGGAACCCCCTTAAAAAATCCAGGTGTAATTTCCATTAATAGCCGAATCCCAGGGCTTTTTCCTTAAACTCCCGTTCATTTATTGCATGCTGTTCATGCGCTATTCAGTTCCACTACCTATAAGCGAACAAATAAAGGACCGGAAAGCTGGGCCGGTCGCTCCGGATTCAGGAAGCGGCAGGATCTGGCCCAATCATGGGCCATGGCTCCTGGCCGGAACGCGGTCACCTCGCGGGGCAGGGGGGACAGGAAGCGCTCCCTCGCCCGGACTTCCGTGTTCTCCGGATCGCCTGCCCGGGTCCAGCTTCCAGGGACGTCGGCTGTCCAGGGCTGGAACCCGGAAGCCCGGCGCTAACGCGGCCTGTCCGTCAGGCTTCCATGAACCCATCCCCAGGGCTGATCCGAACCCACCTGATACCAGCCGCCCGGAGATTCCCCGAAGACGGACAGGGCGGTGCCACGCGGAAGGACGCGCAGGACTTGCGACTGGTTCCGCGGCTGGGTCCGCAGATTGCCGCCCTGCCTCATGGCGATCCTCGCCCTGGCTGGCGCCGCCGGTGCGCGAGGGACGCTGGCCGGAGCCGGCTCCACCCTGTCCGGAGGCTCGGCCCTGGGCCCGTCCGGAATGCCGGCCGGCGCCAACGCGGCCGGTTCGGTGGCCAGGGAGCGGGCCTCAGGACGGGGCCCTGCTGCCTCCGGCTCCACGGCCGGGACCGGCAGAGGCGGATTGGAGGACCGCCACGGCTCCGCTGGGGCGGCCACGGGGTCGCGGGCGGCGAGAGGCCCCGGCGGGACCGGCTGCTCCGGCAGGGGGAGTGCCGGGGGAAGCCGGGCAGGCGCCGGGGACAGCGCGGCCCGGATCGCCTCCACGCCATCCGGGCGGAGCAGCATTCCCCCACCGGCCACCAGGCAGGCGACCGCCAGCAGCCCGGCCATCCGGCCCATGCCATGGCGGGAACCGGATGGGCGCGCCGTCGCAGGGGCGGGGTCCGGCGGCACAGGGCGGTCGGCCATCTGCTCCGCCCATCGTTCCCGCGCAGCCTGGGAGGTCGAGAGAAGCCGCTGGACGGCCATCAGCGAGGCACGCAGCTTCGCCGGATCGGGATGGTCGGCCCGGAGCTGCGTCCGGATGTCGAGCAGCAGGAACTCGACATTGGCGCGTGCGGGATAGGGGATGAGATGCAACCTGCCGGCGATGTCATCGACCGTCGCCAGGACCTTGAGGGCCTCGAACCTCCGCTTCGCCGTCTGCCCAGCCTGTGCGCCAGGCTCCGCCGTGTCCGATCCCCGCCGCGTTCGCGCATCCTGCTGGAACATAGTCACCCCTCGATCTTCCCAGAGTAGTAAGAGGGCCTGCGCATCAACTCAGGATGGCCCTTCGCAAGAAAATGGAGCGAGACTCCCCCTCGCCATCCCGATCTTCGATTTCGGGTGATCTAAAAACAGACTCTGGGCCCGAGCGCAAACTTCATCCCGGTTCTACGGGAATTCTTCGATCCTCCATTCGGATGCTTCCATCCTGGCGGCGGGAGCCCGGACGTTGCCGCCCGAGCGGGACCGTCCCGTGATCAGCCCTTCTGCGGCATGCCCTGCGGCACCACGGTCCTCACGATGGAGGCGTCCAGCGCCTCGTAATCGCCATAGCCGATGGTGGCGTAGAGCTCCGCCCGCGTCTGCATGCGCTCGATCATCTTCTGCGTGCCGCCGTCGCGGCGGATGGCGGCGTAGAGCTCCTCCTGCGCCTTGTTCGCGACGCGGAGCGAGGAGACCGGCCAGATCACCATGGAATAGCCCATCTCCTCGAACTCGCTGGCCGTGAAGAAGGGCGTGCGGCCGAACTCGGTCATGTTGGCCAGCAGCTTCGCGCCCGGCATGCGGCGGGCGAACTCCCGGAACATCTCGGCCGTGGTCAGCGCCTCGGGGAAGATCGCATCCGCCCCGGCCTCCAGGTAGAGCCTCGCCCGCGCCACGGCGCCGTCGATGCCCTCGCTCGCCGCCGCATCGGTGCGCGCCACCAGCACGAGATGCCGCCGCGCCCGCGCCGCCGCAGCCACCTTCGCCGCCATGTCATGCGCGTCGGCCAGCTTCTTGTCGTTCAGGTGCCCGCATTTCTTGGGCAGGAGCTGGTCCTCGATATGCACCGCCCCGGCCCCCGCCTCCTCGAAGGCGCGGACCATGTGCATGACGTTCAGCGCCTCCCCATAGCCCGTGTCGCCATCCACCAGCAGCGGCAGGCCGGAGGCGCGGGCGATCTGGCGGATGAAGAAGCAGACCTCGTCCACCGTGATGATGCCGAGATCCGGCAGGCCCATCGAGGCGGTCATGGCGGCGCCGGACAGGTACAGCCCCTCGAAGCCCGCCGCCCTCGCCTGCAGGGCCGCCTGGCCGTTATGCGCGCCGGGAAGCTGCAGGATGCCGGGGCTGTCCAGCAGCGCGCGGAACCGCTCCCCGGCCGGACGGGCGGGAAGGTCGCTGGCGACGAGGTAGGTCAAGACAGGCTCTCCCGCTCCTTCAGCGGCACGAAGGGGCGGTCCTCCGGGCCGGTGTAGTTGGCATTGGGACGGATGATCTTGTTGTCCGCCCGCTGCTCCAGCACATGGGCGGACCAGCCGGCGGTGCGGGCGATGACGAAGAGCGGCGTGAACATCGCCGTCGGCACGCCCATCATGTGGTAGGAGACGGCCGAGTACCAGTCGAGGTTGGCGAACATCCGCTTGGTGTCCGCCATCACCGCCTCGATGCGCTCCGCGATCCGGAACATCTTCATGGAGCCGACCTGCCGCGACAGGTCCTCCGCCACCTGCTTGATCACCGCGTTGCGCGGGTCGGAGACGGTGTAGACGGGATGGCCGAAGCCGATCACCACCTCCTTCTCCGCGACGCGGCGGCGGATATCGGCCTCGGCCTTGTCCGGGTCGGCGTAGCGCTTCTGCACGGCGAAGGCGAACTCGTTCGCGCCGCCATGCTTGGGCCCGCGCAGCGCGCCGATGCCGCCGGCGATGGCGGAATAGAGGTCGGAACCCGTGCCCGCGATCACCCGGCAGGTGAAGGTGGAGGCGTTGAACTCGTGCTCGGCATAGAGGTTCAGCGAGGTGTGCATCGCCCGCACCCATTTCGCCGAGGGCTCGCGCCCATGCAGCAGGTGCAGGAAATGGCCGCCGATGCTGTCGTCGTCCGTCTCGACCTCGATGCGCCGGCCGTTCTGCGAGAAGTGATGCCAGTAGAGCAGCATCGAGCCGAGCGAGGCCATCAGCCGGTCGGCGATGTCGCGCGCGCCGCTCGGGTTGTGGTCCTCCTGTTCCGACAGGGCGCAGCCCAGCGCCGAGACGCCGCTGCGCATCACGTCCATCGGATGCGATGCGGCGGGCAGCGCCTCCAGCACCTGCTTCACCGCGGCGGGAATGCCGCGCCAGGAGCGCAGCTTGGCCTTGTAGCCGCGCAGCTCCGCCTCGGTGGGCAGGGAACCGTGGACGAGGAGATAGGCGATCTCCTCGAACTCGCACTGCGCCGCGATCTCCAGGATGTCGTAGCCGCGGTAGTGCAGGTCGTTGCCGCTGCGCCCCACGGTGCAGAGCGCGGTGTTGCCGGCGACGACGCCGGACAGGGCAACGGATTTCTTGGGCTTCGGGGTGACGGTTTCGCTCATGGCTTCTCCTCCCTTATCCATTCCCGCCGGGCCAGCCGAAGATGCCGCGGTGCTCGTTGCGCGCCAGCTTCCCTTGCGGCAGGGAGACGGTCAGCCCGGCGAGCTCCTCCGCCCGCAGCTCCGGCAGGCGCTGCACCAGCGCAAGGAAACGCTCCGCCTCCGCATTGTCGAGGATGCCCTCGGTCAGCGTGCGGAACTTGCGGATGTAGTCCGGCCGCTTCCAGGGGGTGGCGCCCAGGCTGTGCGCATTGGCCACGGCCAGCTCGTCGCTGATCTCGCTGCCATCCTTCATGCGGATGGTGATGCGGCCGCCGAAGGCCTTCACCGCCGGATCATGCGCGTGGTAGCGCTCGGTCCATTTCGGGTCCTCCACCGTGCGGATCCTGTGCCAGAGCCGCACCGTGTCGGGCCGCCTCGCCCGCTCCGGGGCATAGGATCGCACATGGTGCCATTCGCCGTCCTGCAGGGCGACGGCGACGATGTACATGATGGAATGGTCCAGCGTCTCGCGCGACGCCTCCGGGTCCATCTTCTGCGGGTCGTTGGCGCCGGTGCCGATGACGTAGTGCGTGTGGTGGCTGGTCTCGATCAGGATGTCGTCCACATCGTCCCAGTCCTTGACCTGCCTGCCCATGCGGAAGGCGAGGTCGATCAGCGCCTGGCTCTGGTATTCCGCCGAATGCTCCTTGGTGTAGGTGTCGAGGATGGCGCGCTTCGCCTCGCCCCTGCCCGGCAGCGGCACGCGGTAATGCGCGTCCTTGCCGTCCAGCATCCAGGCGATCACGCTGTCCTCGCCCTCGTAGATCGGGCTCGGCGCGCCCTCGCCCAGCATGGCGCGGTCCACCGCCTCCACCGCCAGCTTGCCGGCATGGGAGGGGGCGAAGGCCTTCCAGGAGCTGATCTCGCCCTTGCGGCTCTGGCGCGTGGCCGTGGTCACGTGCAGCGCCTGCTGCACCGCCTGGTAGATGGTGGCCGTGTCCAGCCCCAGCAGCGTGCCGATGCCCGCCGCCACCGAGGGGCCGAGATGCGCCACATGGTCGATCTTGTGCTTGTGCAGGCAGATCGCCTTCACGAGATCGACCTGGATCTCGTAGCCCGTGGCGAGGCTGCGGATCAGCGCACGGCCATCCGCACCGCATTGCTGCGCCACGGCCAGGATCGGCGGGATATTGTCGCCGGGGTGGGAATATTCCGCCGCCAGGAAGGTGTCGTGGTAGTCCAGCTCACGCACCGCCGTGCCGTTCGCCCAGGCCGCCCATTCCGCATGGACCCGCACATCCGGCCCCAGCCCGAAGACGGTGGCGCCGCCCGCGCGGGGATGCGCCAGCGCCTCGGTGCGGGCCGTGGTGACCGGGTGCCGGTTGATCGCGGCGATGGCGACGGAGGCGTTGTCGATGATCCGGTTGACGATCATCTCCGAGACCTCCGCCTCGACCGCCACCGGGTCGGCCGCCACCTCGGCGATCTTCCAGGCCAGTTGCTCCTCCCGCTTCAGCCGGTCGGCCTCGGGGTGCACGCGCACGTCATGGATCTGCATGGGCTGACCCTCGCTCCCTGGTATTTTGCGAAGTTTGTCACGACAGCCCTGGGAGGTCAGCCTGGCTTTCGGCATAATCGTGCCATTCCCGGCGGACGGTTTGTGAAGTTTGTGAAGACCCTGCAGCGCCATGACAGCAAGGTCTTCGCCGGCGACCGGCTGCGGCGGCTCCGCCTCTCGCGCGGGCTGAGCCAGGCGGCGCTGGCGGAACGGCTCGGCATCTCGCCCAGCTATCTCAGCCAGATGGAGGCGGATCTGCGCCCCCTCACCGCCCGGCTGCGCCGCCGCGCGGCGGAACGCCTGGGCGTGCCGGAAGGACTGTTCGGAGAGGAGCGCGACCAGCGGCTGGCCGACAACCTGCGCGAGGCCTGCGGCGACGCGCTCTTCGGCAAGGGCACCGTGTCCATGGAGGAAGCGCGGGCGGCGGTGCGCGCGGCGCCGGAGGTGGCGGACCGCTTCCTCACCCTCTACCGCGCCTATCGGGCGCTGAGCGAACAGCACCAGGAACTGCACGACCGCATCGCCGCCAATGGGGGATCGGGCGAGGATTTCGCCGCCGTGCCGCATTTCCCCTATGACGACGTCGGGGAATGGGTGCAGTCGCGCAACAACCATTTCGATCGTCTGGACCGCGCCGCCGAGGCACTGGCGGAACGGCTGAGCCCCGATGGCGTCATCACCCAGGATCATCTGGCCCGCCACCTGCGCGACCGGCACGGCATCGCCATCGCCGAGACGCCCGGCCTGCTGGCCCAGGGCACGGTCTGGCGCCTGCAAAGACGGGAGGGGCAGCTTCTCCTCGCCAAGGAGGCCGCGCCCGCCAGCCGGCTCTTCTGGATGGCGCATGTGGTCGCCCTGCTGGACCAGCGCGCGCTGGTCCTGGCCGAGATCCGCGCCGCCGGCCTGGCCAGCGCCGGGGCGCGCGCCCTGGCGCGGATCGGCCTCGCGAACTACTTCGCCGGGGCGCTGCTGATGCCCTACGAACCCTTCCTGCGCGAGGCCGAGCTGCTGCGCTACGACATCGAGCAGTTGCAGGCCCGCTTCGGCGCCAGTTTCGAGCAGGTCTGCCACCGGCTCAGCACCCTCCAGCGCCCGGGCCGCCCCGGCATCCCCTTCTTCCTGGTGAAGACGGATATCGCCGGCAACGTGCTCAAGCGCAGCAGCGCCACGCGCTTCCGCTTCGCCCGCTTCGGCGGCCCCTGCCCGCTCTGGAACGTGTACCGCGCCTTCACCCAGCCCGGCCGCGTGCTGGTGCAGGTGGCGCGGACACCGGACGGCGTCGCCTATCTCAGCATCGCCCGCACGGTGGGGCGCGGCGGCGGCGCCTATCTCAGCCGCCCGCGCAACGTCGCCGTCGTGATCGGCTGCGAGATCGACTATGCCGGGCGCACCGTCTACGCTACCGGCCTCGACCTGCGCGACCCGGGCTTCCACGACCCGATCGGCCCCGGCTGCCGCGCCTGCGAACGCACCGACTGCCGCCATCGCGCCGTGCCGCCCGCCAGCCAGTCGATCGATGTCGGCAGCCTGGAACGCGGCGTGGTGCCCTATCGCGTGCGGACCTGATCCGGGCGGTGGCCTTCCCTGGCCGCGTTGCGCTGTCCCGGGGGAGAGGCTCCGCCTCTCGCCCCGGCCCCCTCTCCGCCAGGACCCTGCGGGCCCTGGACCCGGTTCGCTGGCGCCGATGGTGGCCGTCATCCTGCGGCCCGATCCCTGGGAGCCGGTGGAGACACCGGGCTCCCGAAGAGAAGAAAGACACCCCGTCCGCGCCGGTGGCATCGGCAGTCCGCCGGAGAGCGCGGCTCTCCGGCGCGATCCGGCAACAGGGAGAACCAACGAATGGGAGGTCCAGGAACCTCAGGTTCCTGGCGGATAAGGGGGGGCACGGGGGAAAAGGCGGAGCCTTGTCCCCCCGGCACAGAGCCGCGCTGGATCACCCTCGGAACGGAGGGTCTTTCCGTTCCCGGCCGTCCTCTGCCACCCTGCCGCTCCTCGCAGCATGGAGTGCCAGCGCATGACGGACAGGATGACCGATTGCCCCGAGGAGGTCGGGCTTTCCGGCGACCGGCTGGCGCGCGTGGATGCCTGGCGTGAGGCGCAGGTGCGGGACGGCAGGCTGGCCGGGGCCACCACGCTGGTGATGCGGCGCGGGCGGGTGGCGCATCTCGGCTGCTCGGGCCTCGCCGACATCGCGCGCGGTGTGCCGATGGCGCCGGACAGCATCCTGCGCATCTATTCGATGACCAAGCCGCTCACCAGCGTGGCCATCATGATGCTCTACGAGGAAGGGCGCTTCCAGCTCGACGACCCGGTCACGCGCTTCCTGCCCTGCTTCCGGGACATGCGCGTCTTCACCACCGGCAGCCGCGGCAGCTACGAGACCGTGCCGGCGGAACGCGACATCACCTTCCGCGACCTGCTGACGCACACCTCCGGCCTGACCTACGGCATGATGCACGCCAACATGGTCGATGCCCTGTACCGGGAGCGGGGCGTGGACTTCCAGACCTCGGATCGCAGCCTGGGCGAGGTGGTGGAGACCGCGGCCTCGCTGCCGCTGCTGGCGCAGCCAGGGCGGGAATGGAACTACTCCATCGCCACGGATGTGCTGGGGCACCTGGTGGCCGTCATCTCCGGCCAGGATTTCGGCGATTTCCTGCGGGAGCGCGTCATCGGGCCGCTCGGCATGGCGGACACGGATTTCCATGTGCCGGAGGCGAAGCTCCCGCGCTTCGCCGCCAACTACCGGCGCGGCGAGGAGGGCGGCGTCGCGCTGCTGGAGGACCCGCGGGACAGCCGCTTCGGCCGCCCGCGCCGGATCTGCTCCGGCGGCGGCGGGCTGGTCTCGACCGTGGGCGACTATGCGCGCTTCTGCCGCTTCCTGCTGAACAAGGGGGAACTGGACGGCACCCGCCTGCTCGGCCGCAAGACGGTGGAGCTGATGATGACCAACCACCTGCGCGGCGACATGGCGGCGATGGGACAGCCCCGGTTTTCCGAAAGCACCTACGAGGGCGTCGGCTTCGGCCTGGGCTTCTCCGTGATGCTCGATCCGGCGCGGGCGCAGATCCTGGGCACGTCGGGGGAATGCGCCTGGGGCGGCGCGGCCAGCACGGCCTTCTGGGTCGATCCGGCGGAGGAGATGGCGGTGATCCTGCTGACCCAGCTCATGCCTTCCTCGGCCTATCCGCTGCGGCGGGAGCTGCGGGTGCTGACCTACCAGGCGATCATCAACTGAGCGGGAGCGGGGACATGAGCGACAGGACCTATGGCACCTGGTACCGGGACACGTCGCGGGAGGCGGCGATGGAGGAGGGGCACCGCCCCCTCTGGCGCCACTTCATCGACATCGTGCCCGAGACCGACCTCTCGACGCGCGACGTGCTGGATTTCGGCTGCAACCGCGGCGGCTTCCTGCGGCTGCTGCATGCGCTGAAGCCGTTCCGGCACGGGCTGGGCGTCGATATCGCGGAGGATTCCATCGCGGCGGCCCAGGCCCTCAAGGGGCTCGCGCCGCTGGACTTCGCCGTGGCAGCGGATCTCTCGCCCTGGCGCGGCAGCTTCGACATCGCCTTCAGCTACGAGGTCGTCTACCTGCTGCCGGACCTCGCGGCGCATGCCGCCGGCATCCATGCGGCGCTGCGCCCAGGCGGCGTGTACTATGCCGTGACCGGCTGCCACACGGCAATGCCGCTCTGGCCCGCCTGGCGCGAGCTGATCGGCGGCATCACCCACGCGCCGGTGCAGGACCGCTCGCCGGAGGATTATGCGGCGGCTTTTGCCGGGGCGGGCTTCGACGTCTCGGTGCGGCGCTTCGGCTATGACGGCTTCGTGCCGGCGGGGAAGCGCAGCGACTACTACCCGACGCTGCAGGATGCCCTGGCCTATCCGGCCGAGCACAAGCTGCTGTTCCGCATGGTGCGGCGGGAAGCGGTCTGAACCGATGCGCGGCGGGGAGGAACATCCTCCCCGCCGCGCCGGGCCTCATGCATCCGGCCCGTCGTTCCAGTCCGGCGCGAAGTCCGGGCTGACCATCCGCTGGTCCTTGGGCAGGCGCGCGATGGCGGCGCGGTCCTCGTCGTCGAGTTGCAGCTTCAGCGAATCCAGGTTGGCCTGCTGGTTGGCGCGGCTGGCGGCCTTGGGCACGGCCGAGACGCCGTCCTGGTCCAGCAGCCATTTCAGCGCGACCTGCGCGGGCGTGGCGCCATGCTTCCTCGCGATGGCCTGGATCTCCGGGATCTCCGCCACCTTGTTGCGGGCCAGCGGGCTGTAGGCGGTCAGCGCGATGTCGTGCCTGCGCGTGTAATCCAGCAGCTTCGCCTGGCCCAGCGTCACATGGTACTCGACCTGCAGGCAGGCGATCGGCGCCTTCAGCTCCTCCACCACCTGCCGCAGCAGCGGTCGCGGAAAGTTCGCCACGCCGATCTGGCGCGCCTTGCCTTCCTCCTTCAGCCGGACCAGCGCCTCGATGGTGCGCGGCAGGTCCCAGTCCTTTGCCGGCCAGTGGATCAGGTAGAGATCCACATGGTCGGTGCGCAGCTTCTCCAGGCTGCGCGCCATGGCTTCGTGCATCGCCTGCGGCGAAAGATGGTCCCACCAGACCTTGGTGGTCAGGTGAACATCGCCGCGCGCCAGGCCGGAGGCGGCAAGGCCGGCGCCCAAGGCATCCTCGTTCTCGTAGCGCTCCGCCGTGTCGATATGGCGGTAGCCGAGCTCCAGCGCCTGCCTCACCGCGGCCTCGCATTCCGCGCCCGTCATGGGCCAGGTGCCGAAGCCCAGCCTGGGCATGCGCAGCCCGTGTTGGGTCAGGAATTCCATGCTTCCGTTCCTCTTTCATCCGCCCGTCGCCGCCGGTCCGGCCCACGCCCCATGGGCGGAGCCCCAGGGCCCGGCCCACCGGAATTCGCCATGCCCGCCGCGGGCGGCGGCAAGCGGCCCGGCCATTGGGCCACGGACAGGTTCGCCGGACCAGATGCCGGTCCTGCATGGCTTCGCCACCGCGCAGGACCGCGAGAGCACGCCGCCCGCCGCCAGGCCCAGGTTCCCGGTGGCCAGGAAAGGCCGGGGGAAAAAGGCGGAGCCTTGCTCCCCCGGGAAGCGCGATGCCAGCCGTGACGCTATCGCCGCTGGTTATAGACATCCACGCAGACGGCGCCGAGCAGGACGATGCCCTTGATCACCTGCTGGTAGTCGATGCCGATGCCCAGGATGGACATGCCGTTGTTCATCACGCCCATGATCAGCGCGCCGATCACCGCGCCGACCACCTTGCCCACGCCGCCATAGGCGGAGGCGCCGCCGATGAAGCAGGCGGCGATCACGTCGAGCTCGAAGCCCAGCCCGGCCTTGGGCGTCGCGGTGTTCAGGCGGGCGGTGAAGATCAGCCCGGCCAGCGCCGCCAGCATGCCCATGTTGACGAAGGTGAGGAAGGTCAGCCGCTCCGTCTTCACGCCGGAGAGCTTCGCCGCCTTCTCGTTGCCGCCCACGGCATAGATCTGCCGCCCCACCACCGTCCGGTTGGTGACGAAGGCATAGAGCGCGATCAGCACCAGCATGATCAGCAGCACGTTGGGCAGGCCGCGGTGGGAGGCGATCAGGAAGGTCAGGTAGATGGTCATGCCCGCGATGACGAGGGTCTTCACCGCGAAGAAGGGCATGGGCTCGACCTCCACCCCATGCCCCTGCTGCCGCAGCCGGCCGCGCCAGGCGAACCAGACCATGGCCAGCGCCATGACCACGCCGAGGAGGAGCGAGGTCATGTACACGCCGCCCTGCTGGCCGAAGAATTCCGGGATGAAGCCGGAGGAAAGGCGCTGGAACTCCACCGGGAAGGGACCCACCGACCTGCCGCCCAGCACGGACAGCATCAACCCCTTGAAGACCAGCATCCCGGCCAGGGTGACGATGAAGGAGGGGATCTTCAGATAGGCGACGAACCAGCCCTGCATCCCGCCGATGATGCCGCCCACCGCCAGGCAGAGCAGCGCCGCCGCCACGAAGGGGATGCCGAACTGCACGATCAGCACGGCCGAAAGGGCACCGATGAATCCCGCCACCGAGCCGACCGAGAGGTCGATATGGCCGGTGACGATCACCATCAGCATGCCGAGCGCCATGATGACGATGTAGCTGTTCTGCAGCACGAGGTTGGTGAGGTTCAGCGGCCGCAGCAGCGTGCCGTCGGTCATCACCTGGAAGAACAGCATGATGGCGAAGAGCGAGAGCAGCATGCCGTAGCTGCGCAGGCTTTCCTTCACCAGGTTGGCATGGCCCGTCCGAGCCGGCGGCGGGCCGGGGAATGTGGCCTGTTCGCTCATGGCACCATTTCTCCCATGGATTCCGGCCGGAGGGCGCGGTTGTTCACGATGGCCCGCATGATCCGTTCCTGGGACGCCTCCGCGGCCGGGAACTCGCCGACGAAGCGCCCCTCGTTCATCACGCAGATGCGGTCGCAGATGCCGAGCAGCTCCGGCATCTCGGAGGAGATGACGATCACGCCCTTGCCGCTGTCGGCCAGCTCCTGGATGATCTGGTAGATCTCGTACTTGGCGCCGACATCGATGCCGCGGGTCGGCTCGTCGAGGATCAGCACCTCCGGCCCCGAGAAGAGCCACTTGGACAGCACCACCTTCTGCTGGTTGCCGCCGGAGAGCTTGCCGGTCTCCTGATAGACGCTGGAGCAGCGGATCCGCATCCGCGCGCGGAACTCCTGCGCCACCTTCAGCTCCCGGATGTCGTCGATCACCGAGCGGCTGGAGACGGCGGGCAGGTTGGCGAGGGTGATGTTCTTGCGGATATCCTCGTCCAGCAGCAGGCCCAGATGCTTGCGGTCCTCGGTCACGTAGGCGAGGCCGGCATCGATGGCGCGGCGCACGGTGGAAAGGTCCACCTCCCGCCCCTGCAGGAAGGCGCGGCCCGTGATGTTGCGGCCATAGGAGCGGCCGAAGACGCTCATGGCGAACTCGGTCCGCCCGGCTCCCATCAGCCCGGCGATGCCCACGATCTCGCCGCGCCGGACGTGGAAGCCCACATCCTTCACCACCTTGCGGCCGGGATGCAGCGGATGGTCCACGGACCAGTCCTCGACGCGGAAGATCTCCTCGCCGATCTGCGGCGTGTGGTGCGGGTAGCGGCTCTCCAGGTCGCGGTCCACCATCCGGCGGATGATGCGGTCCTCCTCCACCGGCGCCTCGCGGCAGTCCATCGTCTCCACCGTCTGGCCGTCGCGCAGCACGGTGATGCGGTCGGCGACGGTCGAGATCTCGTTCAGCTTGTGCGAGATCAGGATGGAGGCGATGCCCTGCGCCCGGAACTCCATCAGCAGGTCCAGCAGCGCCTGGCTGTCGCGCTCGTTCAGGCTGGCGGTCGGCTCGTCCAGGATCAGGAGGCGCACCTCCTTGGATAGGGCCTTGGCGATCTCCACCAGCTGCTGCTTGCCGACGCCGATATCGGTGACCAGCGTGTCGGGCGAATCCGTCAGCCCCACCTTGGCCAGCAACGCCCTCGTGCGCCGGTACACCTCGCCCCGGTCGATCACCCCGAAGCGGGTGGGCGCATTGGCCAGGAAGATGTTCTCCGCGATCGACATCAGCGGCACCAGGGCGAGTTCCTGGTGGATGATGATGATCCCGATCGCCTCGGAATCGTTGATGTCGCGGAACTGGCGGGCCTGCCCGTCATAGATGATCTCGCCCTCGTAGCTGCCATGCGGATAGACGCCGCTCAGCACCTTCATCAGGGTGGACTTGCCGGCACCGTTCTCGCCCACCAGCGCGTGGATCTCGGCGGGCATGACGGTGAGGTTGACGTTGTTCAGCGCGCGCACCACGCCGAAGCGCTTGGTGATGCCGCGCATTTCCAGGATGGGTTCCATCGCCGTCCTCCGGTTTCAGCCTCCTGCCCGGATGCGGGGCACGCAGGCCGCGTGCCCCGCGCCGGAGGTCAGACGATCTCCTGCTTCCTGTAGTAGCCGCTGCCGACCAGCACCTGTTCCCAGTTGCCCTTGTCCACGATCACCGGCTTGAGCAGGTAGGACGGCACGACCTTGACGCCGTTGTTGTAGCTCTTGGTGTCGTTCACCTTGACCTCCTGGCCGGAAAGCACGGCATCGACCATGTCGGCCGTCACCTTGGCCAACTCGCGCGTGTCCTTGAAGATCGTGGAATACTGCTCGCCCGCCAGGATCGACTTCACCGAGGGGATCTCGGCATCCTGGCCGGAGACCACCGGCATGGGCATGTTGCCGCTGCCGTAGCCGACGCCCTTGAGCGAGGAGAGGATGCCGATGGAAAGCCCGTCATAGGGCGAGAGCACGGCATTGAGGCGGCGGTCGCTGTAGAAGGCGCTGAGCAGGTTGTCCATGCGCGACTGGGCCGTCGCCGGGTCCCAGCGCAGGATGGAGACCTTGTCCATGCCCATCTGCCCGCTCGGCACCACCAGCTTCTTGCTGTCGATGTAGGGCTGCAGCACCGACATCGCGCCGTTGTAGAAGAAGTAGGCGTTGTTGTCGTCCGGCGAGCCGCCGAAGAGCTCGATGTTGAAGGGGCCGGCGCCGTCCTTCAGCTTCAGCGCGGACTCGATGGACTGCGCCTGCAGCACGCCGACCTGGAAGTTGTCGAAGGTCGCGTAGTAGTCCACGTTCTGCGAACCGCGGATCAGCCGGTCATAGGCGATGACCTTGGTGCCCGCCGCCGCCGCCTGGTTCAGCACGTCGGACAGGGTGGTGCCGTCGATCGAGGCGATGACCAGGACCTTGGCGCCCTTGGTCAGCATGTTCTCGATCTGCGAGAGCTGGTTGGGAATGTCGTCGTCGGCGTATTGCAGGTCGGTGGTGTAGCCCCGCTCCTTCAGCACCTTGACGATGTTGTCGCCATCCTGGATCCAGCGGGTGGAGGATTTGGTGGGCATGGCGATGCCCACATTCCCCTTCTTCTGCGCATGGGCAGGCATGGCCAGCCCCGTGGCGAGGCCGGTGGCGCCGAGCATGGCCATGGAGGCGGTCATCAGGGTTCTGCGCTTCATCATTTCCTCGCTCGTTATCGTTGTGGGCCGCTTCCAGGCTCTCAGGCCTCGTGAAACGCCTCCACGGTGATCCGTCGTCCCAGCATGAAGGCATCCGCGACATGGATCATAGGGGAGAGGTCCACATCGCAAGCGCCCGCCTGGATTAAATCGACGAAATGCCGGTAGATTCCACGATATTCGGCCTCCGGCGCCTCCAGCAGCAACTCACCATTCCGTTCCAGCCGGGCCCCGCCGCGCGAGAGGGTGAAGCGCTCCGCCCCGGTCTCCAGGTGAATGTCCCAGCTCTGCGGCCCGGTCTGGCGCCAGTCGAACTCGGCGCGGAGATCGCCGCCCTGCCCGGCACCGAAGCGCAGCGCCGCCGCGATCGGCGCGGCGCGGTTGGCGGGAAAGGACAGCGCCGCCTCCGTCAGGAAGACCGGGAAGGGCAGGATGCGGGTGAGGATGGACAGCGCGTTGATCCCCGGATCGAAGACGCCGAGCCCGCCCGGCTCCCAGATCCATTCCTGGCCGGGGTGCCAGACGCGCACATCCTCCTTCCACTGGATCAGCAGCGCGCGGATGCGCTGCCCGGCGAGGCGCTCGCGCAGCGGCTCCACCGCAGGGGCGAAGCGGGAATGCCAGGTGGCGAAGAGCGTCAGGCCCCTCTCCCGCGCCATCTCCTGCAAGGGGCCGATCTCGGCCAGCGTGGCGCCGGGCGGCTTCTCCAGCAGCACGTGCTTGCCGGCGGCCAGGGCCTGCGCCGCCAGCGCGTGGCGCCCCTGGGGCGGCGTGCAGAGCGCCACCGCGTCGATGGGCGTGCCGGAGGCCAGCAGCTCCTCCAGCGTCGCGAAGGAGGGGAGATCCGGAAGCCCGGCATGGCGGCTGGCGATCCCCGCCAGGGCGATGCCCGGCGTGGCCGCGATGGCGGGCAGGTGCTGGTCGCGCGCGATCTTGCCCAGCCCGACCAGCCCCAGCCGAATCCCATCCATGCCTTACCTCCCCCAGCGCAGCACCAGCGGGTCGAGCCGCCGTGCGATCTCGATCAGCCCCGCGCGCGTGGCCGGATGCAGCGGCATCAGCGGGTGGCGCACCGCCTCGGAGCGGATGACGCCACCTTCCTTCATCAGCGACTTGCACGCCACCAGCCCGCACTGGCGATTCTCATAATTGATCAGCGGCAGCCAGCGGGCATAGGCGTCCACCGCTTCCTCCCGCCGCCCGGCCTCCCAGGGGTCCATGATCTGGCGGATGCCGTCGGGATAGCCGCCGCCGGTCATCGCCCCCGTGGCCCCGGCATCGAGGTCGGCCATCAGGGTGATCGCCTCCTCGCCGTCCCAGGGGCCGATGATCGCATCGCCGCCGATCTCGATCAGCCGGCGCAGCTTGGCGGCGGCCTGCGGCACCTCGATCTTGAAATAGGCGACATTGGCGATCTCGCGCGCCATCCGGGCCAGGAACTCGGCGGAAAGCGGCGTGCCCGCCACCGGCGCGTCCTGGATCATGATCGGGATGCGGATGGCGTCCGAGACGCGCTGGAAGAACTCGTGGATCCCGGGCTCGGCGACACGGAAGGTCGCGCCATGATAGGGCGGCATGACCATCACCATGGCCGCGCCCATGTCCTGCGCCCGCTTCGAGCGCTCGGCGCAGATCTCGCTGCCGAAATGCGTGGTGGTCACGATCACCGGCACACGGCCGGCGACATGCTCCAGCACCGCCCGCATCACCTGGTCGCGCTCCTCGTCCGTCAGCACGAACTGCTCGGAGAAGTTGGCCAGGATGCAGAGGCCGTGCGATCCGGCATCGATCATGAAGTCGATGGCCCGGCGCTGTCCGTCGAGGTCCAGGCGCCCGCGGTCGTCGAAGACGGTCGGGGCCACGGGGAAGACGCCGCGATAGGCGTGGGACTTGGCTTGGCTCATGGAAGGCGCTCCGGCGGCGTCAATGGTTGTCGCGGGCGACGGGCGCGCCGCTGTTGCCGACGAGGAAGTCGAGATCGACGCCCTTGTCCGCCTGCAGCACGTGCTCGACATACATCTTCGTGTAGCCCCGCTTGGCGAGCGGCGTTTCCGGCGCCATCCAGGCGGCCCGGCGCGCCGCCAGCACCTCGTCGGACACATGCAGGTTCAGGCTGCGCGCCGCGACGTCGAGGGTGATCATGTCGCCGTTCTCGACCAGGGCGAGGTTGCCGCCCGCCATGGCCTCCGGCGCCACATGCAGCACGACGGTGCCATAGGCGGTGCCGGACATGCGGGCGTCGGAGATGCGGATCATGTCGCGCACGCCCTGGCGCAGCAGCTTGGGCGGCAGCGGCATGTTGCCGACCTCGGCCATGCCGGGATAGCCCTTCGGCCCGCAATACTTCAGCACCATGACGCAGCTCTCGTCAATGTCGAGATCCTCGTCGTTGATGCGGTGGTGCAGGTCCTCGATGCTCTCGAAGACCACGGCGCGCCCGGTGTGCTGCAGCAGGTGCGGCGAGGCGGCGGAAGGCTTGATCACCGCGCCGTCCGGGCAGAGGTTGCCGCGCAGGATGGCGATGCCGGCATGGGGCTTGAACGGCGCATCATAGGAATGGATGACGTCGCGGTTCCAGCACTCCGCCTCCGCCACGTTCTCCGCCAGGGTGCGGCCATTGGCGGTGATCGCCCCGCCATGCAGGAGGCCGCGCTCCACCAGCTCCCGCAGCACCACGGGCAGGCCGCCGGCGTAGTAGAAATCCTCCATCAGATGCTCGCCGGAAGGCTTGAGGTTCACGAGGCAGTTCACCTCGCTCGCCAGCCGGTCGAAATCCTCCAGCGTCAGCGGGATGCCCAGCCGCCCGGCGATGGCCAGCAGGTGCACCACCGCGTTGGTGGAGCCGCCGATCGCCGCCAGGGTGCGGATCGCGTTCTCGAAGGCCTGCCGCGTCAGGATCTTCGACATGCGCATGTCCTCGCGCACCATCTCCACGATCCGCCGCCCGGCGAGCCGCGCGAGCTGGTTGCGCCGCGCATCCGGCGCCGGGATGGCCGCGTTGGTGGGCAGGCCGATGCCCAGCGCCTCGACCATCGAGGCCATGGTGGAGGCCGTGCCCATGGTCATGCAGGAACCGGCGGAGCGCGACATGGCGCCCTCGGCCTCATGGAACTGGCGCAGCGTGATCTCGCCGGCGCGGAGCTGCTCGCTCATCGAGATGGTGTTGGTGCCGGAGCCGATCTTCTGCCCGCGGTAATGCCCGCTCAGCATCGGGCCGCCGGAAACGCCGATGGCCGGCAGGTCCACGCTGGCCGCGCCCATCAGCAGCGCCGGGGTGGTCTTGTCGCAGCCCATCAGCAGCACCACGCCGTCCAGCGGGTTGGCGCGCAGCGCCTCCTCCACATCCATCGAGGCGAGGTTGCGGTAGAGCATGGCGGTCGGACGCATCTGCGTCTCGCCCAGGCTCAGCACCGGGAATTCCAGCGGATAGCCGCCGGCCTCCAGGATGCCGTGGCGCACATGCTCGGCGATGGTGCGGAAATGCCCGTTGCAGGGCGTCAGCTCCGACCAGGTGTTGCAGATGCCCACCACCGGGCGGCCGTCGAACTGGTCATCGGGCAGGCCGCGGTTGCGCAGCCAGGAGCGGTAGTAGAACCCCATCTTGTCCTGGCGCGCGAACCATTCCCGGCTGCGCAGACCCTTGCCCTCGGGCTTCTCGTCCATCTCGGATTCCTGACCGTCCTGGCCGGCGGCGCCTGCCTGCCGGCAATGCCTCTGTGTGCCGGGCGCCCCGAGGGGGCCTGTTCCCGGGGTCCTGTCCCGGGGGCCTGTCCCGGCACCCCGCCTCAGCCCCGCGCCACGCGGCGCGGCGGCGCGCCCGCTTCGCCACGGCCAGGGCAAGGCCCGGCCCGGCGGGGGCGCGTCTCCGGTGCCGTCTCCGGCATGGTGCTGCGGGGATCCATGCGAACCCTTCCTCCTGGCCGCGCCTCTGCTCCGGGATGTCGGTTCATCCGGGGGCGCGATTCCTTGGACAACAGGGATAGGTAGCGCGGCAGAACAAGTCCAATGCCAAAACGGGTGGAATCGATACCGGGAATGGTATGTCCCCCGGATGCCCCTCCCCTCCCCCGCCCCCTTGCCGCCGGACTGGTTCGCGCGCTTCCGGCTGAAGCTGCGGCACCTTCAGCTCCTGGCCTCGCTGGACGAGACCCGGAACCTGAACCGCACCGCCGAGGCGCTCGGCGTCACCCAGCCCGCCGCCTCCCGCCTCCTGGCCGAGATCGAGCGCATCGTGGGCGAGCCGGTCTTCCTCCGCCGCCCGCGCGGGCTGGTGCCGAACGCGCTGGGCGAGGTGCTGGCCCGCCGCGCCCGGACGGTGCTGATGGACCTGACCCAGGCGGCGGCGGAGATGAACAGCCTGCGCGGCGGGCTGGGCGGCGCCATCGCGGTGGGCGCGGTGACCGGCCCGGCAGTGGATATCCTGAGCCGTGCCGTGGAGGCGGTGCAGCGCAGCAGCCCCGGGTTGCAGATCACGGTGGAGGTGGACACCAGCGCGCCGCTGGTGGCGCATCTGCTGGAAGGACGGCTGGATTTCGTGCTGGCCCGGCTGCCGCCGGAGATGGGGCCGGATGCCATCCTCTATCGCGAGGCGGCGGAGGAGGAGCTCTGCTTCCTGGTGCGGGCCGGGCACCCGCTGCTGCACCGGCGGGGGCTGGCGCTGCGCGACCTGCTGGACCTGCCCTGGGTGCTGCAGCCGCCGGGCACGCTGCTGCGCCGCCGGGTGGACCTGCTTTTCCTGCGCCTGGACCTGCCCCTGCCGGGGCGGATGCTCAACACCTCCTCGGTGCTGCTGACCCTGGCGAACCTGTCCCGCAGCGACGCGGTCGGCGTCATCAGCGCCTCCGTCGCCAATATCTTCGCGCCGAAAGGCCAGTTCCGCCGCCTGCCGCCCCTGCGCGACGTGCCACACCTCGCCGTGGAGCCCTTCGGCCTGATCCGGTTGCGCGAACGCCCTCTCTCCCCGCCCGCGCAACGCCTCTTCGGGGCCGTCGAGGGGTTGCTCTTTCCGGAAGGATGAGGAGGCCGTGCCCCTGTCCGGCCGCCGGGGGCAAGGCTCCGCCTCGCCCCCAAGCCCCCACTCCGCCGGGGACCGGAGCCGGTCCCCGGACCCCGGACCCCGGGCTTTCGTTGGCGCTGGTGGTAGCCGTGAGCCTGATGCCGATCCCCGGGAACAGGTGGATCGGCGGGGCTCCCGAAGAAGAAAACGCCTTGTCCGCACGGGCGGCACCGGCAGTCGCCGGAGAGCATCACTCTCCGGCGCGATCCGGCCACAGCAGGTGCCAACTCCTGGCAGGTCCAGGAGCCACCGGCTCCTGGCGGATGGGGGGCCCGGGGGAAGGCAGAGCCTTCACCCGGGACAGGGCAAGGCCGGAGGTGAAGCGCCACAACCGGCGCTCCCGGCATCAGTCGTTATGCGTCTCGTGTGCCCCGGCGGCGCCGAGCTTCCAGTATCCGGCGGCCTTGATACGCTCCTTGAGCAGGCCGTGCCGCTCCACCAGGATCTGGCGCAGGCGCTTGGCGACCAGGGATTCGCAGGCGACCCAGGCATAGCCTTCGCCACCCGGCAGGGTCAGGGCGCGCAGCGCCTCCTCCAGCCCGCCGCCCTGGCCCGGCGGCACGCGGCCACGATGGACCCAGCGCAGGTCGAGCTTCGCCTGGCTCCGCCAGACCTGCTCTTCCGCTGGCCCGGCCACCTCGGCGATGACCAGGGCATGGCTGCCTTCGGGCAGTTCCTCCAGGCGGCGGCCGATCGCGGGCAGGGCCGTCTCGTCGCCGACCAGCAGGTGCCAGTCGAAGTCCATGGGGATCACGAAGGAACCGCGCGGGCCGCCGAGGCCGATGCGGTTGCCGGGCCTGGCGCGGCTGGCCCAGTCCGTCGCCGGCCCGTTCTCGTGCAGGGCGAAGTCGATCTCCAGAATCCCCGCCGCCTCGTCGTAGCGGCGCGGGGTGTAGTCGCGCGCGGGCGGGCGCGGCTGGCCCTCGGGGAAGACGACGCCGTTCGGCCCCGCCACCGGCAGCGCCAACGGGGCGCCGGGCTCGGGGAAGAAGAGCTTCACATGGTCGTCGAAGGAGAGGCTGGTGAAGCCGGCGAGATCCGGCCCCGCTAGGGTGATCCGGCGCATGGCCGGCGTGATGTCCTCCACCCGCGTCACGTCGAGCTGGCGGAAGCGGAGTTCGTGGCGGACCCGGCGCGCCACCCGCGCCGGGGCCTTCTCCATGCCCGTATCCATGGCTGTGGTCCTTATTCCCGCTCGATCCGCGTCGCGGTGGCGTCGATGGCCTCCACGATGCGGCGGAGCTGTTCCTCGGAGAGGTTGCCGCGACCGAGACGCAGCCGCAGGGCGAGCTTCAGGTTATGCATGGCCCGGAGGATCTGCAACTTGCCGGCTGCCGGAGCTTCGCCGCCGGCCGCCTCCATGCGGGCGAAGAGCGCATCCGCTTCCGCCTTCTGTCCGGCCAGGACGCGCTCGCCCTCCGGAGTGACGGCGTAGAGCTTCTTGGCGCCCTCGGTGGCGGAAACGGCGATCTGGCCGAGTTCCTCCAGCAGGGTCAGGGTCGGGTAGATCGTGCCGGGGCTGGGACGGTAGGCGCCGCCGAGCCGGGTCTCGATCTCCTCCATCAGCTCGTAGCCGTGGCGCGGGCGCTGCGCGATCAGGCGCAGCAGGACGAGGCGGAGGTCGCCGCTCTCGAAGAAGCGGCCGCCGCTCCCGCCCCGGCCATGATGGCCGTGCCGGCCGAAGGGGCCACGGCCGCCACGCTCTCCGTCCCCGAAGTCGCGGTGGAAGCGGCGGGCCTCGCAGCGGCCATCCTGGCCGGGCCAGCGGGGATCGGAGCGGCGGTGGGAGAAGAAATGTCGCATCAGGTTATCCTCGATAGGGTTTCGATATATCGGAAATAGGCGAAGCCCATATCCGCCGCAAGATCCGATATATCGGAAATATTCACTTCGACAGGATATGTCCGCGCCAGGGGCTGCCGGCCCGCTCCGCGCTTGGTGCCGGGCGCCGGGTGGCTTATCTGAGGGGCGACAACACGCCCGCGCGGCCGAAAACCCGCCTCACGCCCGCATTCCGGCCGGACCCTTCATGACCGACACCCCCCTCTCCCGCATCCGCAACTTCTCGATCATCGCCCATATCGACCATGGCAAGAGCACGCTCGCTGACCGGCTGATCCAGAAGACCGGCGCCCTGTCAGACCGCGAGATGACCAACCAGGTCCTCGACAACATGGAGCTGGAGCGCGAGCGCGGGATCACCATCAAGGCGCAGACCGTCCGGCTGGACTACCGCGCCGCGGATGGCGAGCTGTACCAGCTGAACCTCATGGACACGCCGGGCCATGTGGACTTCGCCTACGAGGTTTCCCGCTCCCTGGCCGCCTGCGAGGGCTCGCTTCTGGTGGTCGACGCCTCCCAGGGCGTCGAGGCGCAGACGCTCGCCAACGTCTACCAGGCCATCGAGGCGGGGCACGAGATCGTCCCCATCCTGAACAAGGTGGACCTGCCGGCCGCCGAGCCGGAGCGGGTGAAGCAGCAGATCGAGGACGTGGTCGGCATCCCCGCCGACGACGCGGTGATGATCTCCGCCAAGACCGGGCTGAACATCGAGGGCGTGCTGGAGGCCGTTGTCACCCGCCTGCCGCCGCCGCAGGGCAACCCGGACGCGCCGACCAAGGCGCTGCTGGTGGACAGCTGGTACGACGCCTATCTCGGCGTGATCATCCTGGTGCGGGTGAAGGACGGCCACCTGCGGCGCGGCCAGAAGATCCGCATGATGGCCAACGGCACCACGCACCTGATCGACCAAGTGGGCGTGTTCCGGCCGAAGATGCAGACCGTCGAGAGCCTCGGGCCGGGCGAGATGGGCTACTTCACCGCCGCCATCAAGACGGTGGCCGACACCAATGTCGGCGACACGGTGACCGACGACCGCAACCCGGCGCCGGAGCCGCTGGCGGGCTTCAAGCCCTCCATCCCCGTGGTCTGGTGCGGCCTCTACCCGGTCGATGCGGACGATTTCGAGAAGCTGCGCGAATCGCTGTCCAAGCTGCGGCTGAACGACGCCTCCTTCCACTACGAGGCAGAGACCTCCGCCGCGCTGGGCTTCGGCTTCCGCTGCGGCTTCCTCGGCCTGCTGCACCTGGAGATCATCCAGGAGCGCCTGAGCCGCGAGTTCGACCTCGATCTGATCGCGACCGCGCCCAGCGTGGTCTACAAGATCAACAAGACGAACGGCGAGAGGATCGAGCTGCACAACCCGGCCGACATGCCGGACGGCTCGGTGATCGACACCATCGAGGAGCCCTGGATCAAGGCGACGATCTTCGTCCCGGACGAGTACCTCGGCTCCGTGCTGGCGCTCTGTTCCGAGCGGCGCGGACAGCAGATCGACCTCACCTATGTCGGCACCCGGGCGATGGCAGTCTACAAGCTGCCGCTGAACGAGGTGGTCTTCGACTTCTACGACCGGCTGAAGTCGATCTCCCGCGGCTATGCCTCCTTCGACTACACGATGGACGGCTACGAGGAGAGCGACCTCGTGAAGATCTCCATCCTGGTGAACGCCGAGCCGGTGGATGCGCTGAGCTTCATGGCCCATCGCTCCCAGGCGGAGAAGCGCGGGCGGCAGATCTGCGAGCGGCTGAAGGACCTGATCCCCAAGCAGCTCTTCAAGATCGCCATCCAGGCCGCCATCGGCAGCCGTGTCATCGCGCGCGAGACCATCGGCGCGCTGAGCAAGGACGTCACCGCCAAGTGCTACGGCGGCGACATCAGCCGCAAGCGCAAGCTGCTGGAGAAGCAGAAGGAGGGCAAGAAGCGCATGCGGCAGTTCGGCAAGGTCGAGATCCCGCAGAGCGCCTTTATCGCCGCCCTCAAGATGGACGCCTGACAGGCGCGCTTCCCCCGGAGGGAAGCGCCCTGCCCTTTCCCGGCCCGCCCCTTGCCGGCGGGCCGGCCCTCTCGCCCCGTGCCCCTGGCGCCACGCCCGGACTGGGCCACAGCGGCCTGGCGATGCACTTTATTACGAAATAGCAATAAAACCGCCTCTTTCCGCAAGCCGAATCGGCTTCTTCGTCGTTGACCTTTGCAGCGGCGCATCCTTCGATGACGAAATTATAATCCGGAGGAAACGACATGATTCGGCGCTGTGCCCTCGTCCTGGCGGCCGCCTTCCTGGCCCTGCCGGCCGCCGCGCAGGATTCCTACCCCAGCCGCACGATCACCATGACCGTGCCCTTCGCCGCCGGCGGCCCGACCGACACGGTGGCCCGGCTGGTCGCCGAGGCCATGGGGCGCGACCTGAAGCAGACGGTGGTGATCGAGAATGTCGGCGGGGCCGGCGGCACGCTGGGCGCCGCCCGGGTCGCCCTGGCCAAGCCGGACGGCTACGCCATCCTCATGCACCATATCGGCATGGGAACGACGCCGACCCTGTACCGCCGCCTGTCCTATGACCCGGTGAACGGGTTCGAGACGGTGGGCCTCGTCACCGAGGTGCCGATGACCGTCATCGCCCGCAAGAACATCGGCGCGAACACCCTGGCCGAGCTGACGGCGCTGATGAAGCGCGAAGGCACCAAGATCAACCTCGCCAATGCCGGGATCGGGGCGGCCAGCCATCTCTGCGGCCTGCTCTGGCAGAACGCCATCGCCACCCAGGTGACCACCGTGCCCTATCGCGGCACCGCCCCGGCCATGACGGACCTGGTGGGCGGCACTGTGGACGTGATGTGCGACCAGACCACCAACACCACCGAGCAGATCAAGGCCGGCTCCGTGCGCGCCTTCGCCGTGACGACAAAGGATCGCCTGGCCGCCCTGCCCGACCTGCCGACGGTGCACGAAGCCGGGCTGCCGGGCATGGAGGTCTCCATCTGGCACGGGATCTACACGCCGCGCGGCACGCCGGCGGCGATCAACGAGCGCCTCTCCAGCGCCCTGCGCACCGCGCTGAAGGACCCGCACGTGGTCGCGCGCTTCGCGGAGCTCGGCACCGCCCCGGTGGCCGATGCGATGGCCATGCCGAAGGCGCACCGGGACTACTGGATGGCCGATATCGCCAAATGGCGGCCGGTGATCCAGGAGGCCGGGCAATACGCCGACTGAAGCCACCCCCGTCGCGGTGGGCACCCCCGGGGACAACGGGAGGGGGGCATCCCCTCTCGCCTGGTGGCAGGGCCCGGAAGGACAGCCCTCTGGACATCCTCTTCGCGACGCGATGCCGCAAAGGAGATGTCCGGACGGTGCATCGCAATCGGGCCGGGTCCAGTCTATAAGGCTGGCACGACATCGGAATTGAGCGGGCATCTGGCATGAGCACACTGGAGGGACGTCGGGTCCTGGTCGTGGAAGACGAGACACTGGTGGCGATGCTGGTGGAGGATATGCTTCTCGATGCCGGCGCACAGGTCCTGGGCCCCGTGGCGACCGTGGCGGCCGCCCTGCAACTGATCCAGACCGAGAGGCCGGACGTCGCCGTGCTCGACCTGAATCTGGCGGGCGAGACCTCCGAGCCGATCGCCGATGCGTTGACCGGCATGAACGTGCCCTTCGTGGTCGCCTCCGGCTACGGACAGGCCGGCGTGCCGACCCGGCATGCCAACGTCCCGGTGCTGGCCAAGCCCTATGCGCCCGAGGAACTGACCCAGGCCCTCGCCCGCCTGCTGCCCTGATCCGTCTCGCCGGGCGCGATGGGTTCCGCCGCGTCCCCTGGGGGCAAGGCTCCACCTCGCCCCCAAACCCCCGCGCCGCCAGGACCCTGCGGGCCCTGGACCCGATGAGCTGGCACTCCCCGGCACCGGCAGCCGCCGGAAAGCCCTGCTCTCCGGCGGCTGCCGGTGCCGCCAGCGCGGACACGGTGTCTTTCCTCTTTTCGGGGGTCCCGCCGATCCACCTGTGCCCCAGGGATCAGGCGGAAGGCTGGCCTCGCCACCCGCACCCGCTCAAGGCGGAGTCTGGGGGAATACCATTCCCCAGCAGCGGGGGTTCCGGGGCAGGCGGAGCCTCCCCGGGGCCAACCGAAAGCGCAACGCCAGAACCCTGGCCGCTCACCCGCCAGGCGCGGACGGTTCCGGCAGCCAGCCGGCCAGTTCCTCACGCAGCAGCGCTTCCAACAACGCCACCGCACCGGGAGAATCGTTCAGGCAGGGGATCACCGTGTAGTCCTCGCCCCCGGCCTCCATGAAGACATGCCGTGATTCCCGGCCGATCTCGTCCAGCGTCTCGACACAGTCGGACAGGAAGCCCGGCGTGATCATCGCGACACGCCGGATGCCGCGCCCGGGCAGCCCGGACAGGACATCGTCGGTATAGGGCTCCAGCCAGGGCTCCCGGCCGAAGCGCGACTGGAAGACAAGGGGGAATTCCGCCTCGGACAGGCCGAGCGCCCGGCGCAGCGCCCGCATGGTCCGCTCGCATTCGGCCAGGTAGGGATCGCCCTTCTCGACATAGGAACGCGGCAGGCCGTGGAAGGAGGCGAGCAGCATCTGCGGCGGCCGCTCCAGCCCGGCCAGCGCCTGGCGCACCGAATCGGCCAGGGCGCGGATATAGGCGGGGTGGTCCGGAAAGGAGGGCGCGATCCGCAGCGCCGGCTGGCGCCGCATCCGCATCAGCGCGCGGAACGCATCGTCCGCCACCGTCGCCGTGGTGGTGGCGCTGTATTGCGGATAGAGCGGCAGGACCAGCACGCGGTCGCAGCCCTCCGCCATCAGCGCCCGCATCCGCTCGTCCACGCCCGGGCGGCCATAGCGCATGGCCCAGTCCACCACGACCTCTCCCGTGCCGTCCGCCGAGGCCAGCCGCGCGCGCAGCCTCTCCGCCTGGGCGCGGGTGAAGGTCCGCAGGGGCGATTCATTCTCCGCCGCGCGCCAGATGCGGCGGTAGTTCGCGCCGGAGCGGCGCGGGCGCGTGGCCAGGATCACGCCCTGCAGCAGCGGCTGCCAGAGCAGCGGATTCACCTCGATCACCCGCCGGTCGCTGAGGAACTGCGACAGGTAGCGGCGCATCGGCCAATAGCCCGTGCCGTCCGGCGTGCCGAGATTGACCAGCAGCACGCCGATCCGCCCCTTCGCCGGCTCCGGACCGCCGCTCACCGGCGCATCCCCGGCGGAGGCCAGGGAGAGCGGGGCCACATGCGTCATGGCAGGATATCCGCCGGACTCCCGGCCCGCAGCCACGCGCCCAGCTCCTGGCCCAGCCGCGCCGCGTCGCCGGGCGCGCCCTCCAGGCCGCGCTTCAGCAGGAAGGAGCCGTCCTCCCGCGCCAGAAGGCCGGTCAGCCGCAGCCGCCCGCCGGGCAGCATCCGCGCATGGGCACCGACCGGCGTGCGGCAGGAGCCGCCGAGCGACGCCAGCAGCGCCCGCTCCGCCGTGGCGGCGATGCGGGTGGGGCGATGGTCGATCATCGCGAAGAGGCGCCGCGTCTCCACATCTTCCTCCCGGGCCGTGACGGCGATGATGCCCTGTCCGGCCGCCGGCACCAACTCCTCCTCCGGGTCCAGCGCCATCACGGCCGCATGTTCCAGGCCCAGGCGGCGCAGCCCG
Source organism: Roseomonas sp. FDAARGOS_362 (assembly GCF_002754815.1). GTDB lineage: Bacteria > Pseudomonadota > Alphaproteobacteria > Acetobacterales > Acetobacteraceae > Roseomonas > Roseomonas mucosa. The sequence goes on from NZ_CP024588.1 coordinate 2,601,938, forward strand.
GCCATGGCCAGCAGCGTGGCCGCGAAATCGCCGCCCTCCAGCACCCGCAGCCGCGTGCCGACATTGCCGCGCAGCAGGCCGAAGCGCAGGTCCGGCCGCAGGTGGCGCAGCTGCGCCTCGCGCCGCACCGAGGCGGTGCCGATCCGCGCGCCCTGCGGCAGTTCCGGCAGCGCGCCGCGGCGGAAGACCGGCGGCACGGCAGGCCCCAGGACCAGGGCGTCGCGCACATCCTCGCGCGGCAGAACGCCCGCGATGACGAGGCCGGGCGGCAGCTCCGTTTCCAGGTCCTTCAGGCTGTGCACGGCGAAATCGACCCGGCCGTCCAGCAGCGCCTCGTGGATCTCCTTGGCGAAGAGCCCCTTGCCGCCGATATCGGCGAGGCGGCGGCCCTGGACCCGGTCCCCGGTGGTGCCGACCACGCGCGCCCGCACGGGGCGCCCGCCGGTCATGCCCTCGCCGCCCAGCAGCGCCAGCACCTCCCGCGTCTGCGCCAGCGCGAGCGGGGAGCCGCGCGTGCCCGCCCACAGCGCCGGCAGCCGGGACTCCTTGGCAAGGCCGGGGGATGGCGGGACCGGCGCCGCCGGCAAGGGGGCGGCCCGGTCCGGGGCGGCAGGGGCAGGGGCAGGGGCAGGGGCGAGCAGGGCGGCGGACATCCGGGGGGTTCCGTTCGCAGGCATTCGGTTCGGGAAAAGAGCGGACCTCCGGCTGGAAAGAGGGGTTCGCCGAAGGTCCGCAGCGGCGCGGCATGGGTCTGCCCGCCGCCGGAGTGCGCCACGGCCCGGGGCAGGCCATGGCGGTCCTTTCAGGCCAGGATCACTCGGCCGCCTGCTGCCCGCCCACATCGGCGGCGGTGGTGGGCGCCGAGGCCGGGCTGGTGTGCACCCAGTCCAGCGCGCGCTCCACGCCGGCGGCATAGGCCGGGTCGGCCTTGCGGAAATGCCCGAGCTGGCGGGCGACGATCTCCCGCGGCACGCCCTGCATCGCGCCGGCGATGTTGCGGAACAGCCGCTCCTGCTGCTCGGCGCCCAGCAGGCGGAACAGGTTGCCCGGCTGGGTGTAGTCGTCGTTGCCGTCGCGATGGTTGTAGTAGTCGGCATTCCCGTTGATGCGCAGGGGCGGCTCCTTGGCCGAGGGCTGCTCCACCGGGCCGTTGAAGGAATTCGGCTCGTAGTAGTGGTCCGTGCCGCGCGGCGCGTCGAAGCGCATCGGCCCGTCGGCGTGATAGGTGTTCACCTGGCTGCGCGGCCGGTTCACCGGCAGGGCCTCGTAATGCGTGCCGACGCGGTAGCGGTGCGCGTCGGCATAGGCGAAGATGCGCCCCTGCAGCACCTTGTCGGGCGAGAAGCCGATGCCCGGCACGATGTTCGACGGCGAGAAGGAGCTCTGCTCGATCTCCGCGAAGTAATGGCCGGGATTCCGGTTCAGCTCCAGCACGCCCACGTCGATCAGCGGGTACTCGCCATGCGGCCAGACCTTGGTCAGGTCGAAGGGGTTGTAGGAGGTCCTCTCCGCATCCGCCTCCGGCATGATCTGCACGCAGACGCGCCAGCGCGGGAAGTCGCCCTGCTCGATCGCGTCATAGAGGTCGCGCTGCGCGCTCTCGCGGTCCTCCGCGATGACGGTGTTGGCTTCCTCGTTCGTCCAGGTCCGGATGCCCTGCATGGACTTGAAGTGGAATTTCACCCAGTACCGCTCGCCGGCATCGTTCCAGAAGGAATAGGTGTGCGAGCCGTAGCCGTTCATGAAGCGGTAGCCCTGCGGCAGGCCGCGATCCGAGAACAGGATCGTCACCTGGTGCAGGCTTTCCGGCGACAGCGACCAGAAGTCCCACATCGCCGTCGCCGAGCGCATGTTGGTGCGCGGATGGCGCTTCTGCGTGCGGATGAAGTCCGGGAACTTCATCGGGTCGCGGATGAAGAAGACAGGCGTGTTGTTGCCGACGAGGTCCCAGTTGCCCTCCTCGGTGTAGAACTTCAGCGCGAAGCCGCGCACGTCGCGCTCGGCATCCGCCGCGCCGCGCTCGCCCGCCACGGTGGAGAAGCGCAGCAGCACCTCGGTCTTCTTGCCCAGCTGGGAGAAGACCTTCGCCCTGGTATAGCGGCTGATGTCGTGCGTGACGGTCAGCGTGCCATAGGCGCCCGAGCCCTTGGCATGCACCACCCGCTCCGGGATGCGCTCCCGGTTCTGGTGCGCCAGCTTCTCGATGAGCTGGTAGTTCTCCAGCAGGATCGGGCCGCGCGGGCCGGCGGTCAGGCTGTTCTGGTTGTCGGGCACCGGGGCGCCGGCCGTGCTGGTCAGCACCGGGCGCGCCGCGCCACTCCGTGTTTCCTGGGTCATGAAGTCCTCCTTCCCAAACCTCGGAAGCTCTGCGGGCGACTATGCCTCCCCGCCTTCCATCGGCGAAATTGAACGTTCCTATCCTTGTGATAGGTAACGCCTAACGATGGATGGGATGGAGCCATGCCCCCGAACACCCTGGCCGGCCTCTCGCTCCGCGACCTCGAATACGCCGTCACGGTCGCGGAGCTGCGCCACTTCGGCCGCGCCGCCGAACGCTGCGGCGTCAGCCAGCCCGCCCTGAGCGAGCAGATCCGCAAGCTGGAAGGCCTGCTGGGCGTGACGCTCTTCGAACGTTCCAGCCGCCGCATCGAGCCGACCGCCCAGGCCACGAACCTGCTGCGCCAGGCGGAGGTGGTGATCCGCGAGGCGCGCGGGCTGCTGGAAATGGCCAAGGGGGAGGCCGAGCCCCTGACCGGCCCGCTGCGCCTGGGCGTGATCGCCACGCTCGGCCCCTACTACGTCCCCTGGCTGCTGCCGGACATGCGGGCGCGCTATCCCGGCCTGAGCCTGCGCCTCCAGGAAGGACGGACCGGCGAGCTACTGGAGGCGCTGCAGCGCGGCACGCTCGACCTGGCGCTGGTCGCCCTGCCTTCCGGCGCGGCGGGCCTCACGGAAGCGCCGCTCTTCTTCGAGCCCTTCCAGCTTGCCTGTCCGCAGGGACACCCGCTGCTGGAGCAGGAGCGGATCGGCATCCAGGATCTGGACGGCCAGGGGCTGCTGCTGCTGGAAGAAGGGCACTGCCTGCGGGAACAGGCGCTCTCCCTCTGCCATGTCCCCGCCGGGATGCGTGAGGCGCGCTTCGCCAGCTCGCTGGAAATGCTGCGCCACATGATCGCCGCGGGCGAGGGCTACTCCCTCTTGCCCCTGCTGGCGCGGCGCGAAGGCACCGCCCTGGACGGGCTCATCGACTACCGCCCCATGCGGGAACCCCGGGTCGGCCGCACCATCGGATTGGTCTGGCGCGGCACCGACCCGCGCGGGCCGGTCTTCGCGGAACTCGCGGACGTGCTGCGGGACACCGCCCCGCCCGGGACCGATCCGGATGAAAGCAAGGCCCCGCCAGCCTGATCCGGACAGCGATTGCCGCTCGCGCATCACTTCTGCCGTTGCGCCGTCCCGGGGGACAAGGCTCCGCCTTTTCCCCCCGTCCCCCTTATCCGCCAGGAACCTGAGGTTCCTGGACCTCCCGTTCGTTGCCTCTTCGCTGCCGGCCGGATCGCGCCGGAGAGCATCGCTCTCCGGCAGGCTGCCGGTGCCACCAGAGCGGACAGGGTATTTTTCTTCTTTTCAGGAGCCCCGCCTTGCCACCTGTTTCCCGGGATCAGGCCGCAGGCTGGCGGCAACCACACGGAGCCAACGAAAGCCCGGGGTCCGGGGACCGGCTTCGGTCCCCGGCGGAGAGGGGGTCCGGCGGGAGAGGCGGCGCCTCTCCCCCGGGGGCCGGCCATGGAGCGCAGCGGCCAGAACGAACGGCCGTTCGCACAACGGGCACTCGGTTCAACCCGGCTGGCTGCCCGGGCTTTCCGTGTCACCCGTTCGCGGCCTGACCGGGCCTGTCTCTTCCGGCGAGGCGTCCGCCTGCCCTTTTTCCGGCGGCGGGGCGGGCGCCGCTCCGCCGGCCCGGAGCAGGGCCAGCAGCCCTTCCAGCACCTGTTCCGGGGCGGGCGGGCAGCCGGGGATCAGCAGGTCCACCGGCAGCACCGTGCCGACTCCGCCCTCCACCGCCGGGGAGGTGTGGAAGCAGCCGCCATCCACCGCGCAGTCGCCCACGGCCACCACCCAGGCGGGACGCGCCATGCAGGCATGGGCACGGCGCAGCGCCTCCGCCATGTTGCGCGTCACCGGTCCGCTTACTAGCAGCAGGTCGGCCTGCCGCGGCGAGTCCACGAAGCGCAGGCCGAAGCGTTCCAGCTCGTAGGGCGGCGCATCGAGGGCGGCGATCTCCGCCTCGCAGCCGCCGCAGGAACCGGCGTCGATCTCCCGGATCGCCAGGCTGCGCCCCAGCCGGGCACGGGCGCCGGCGGCCATCCGCGCCGCCAGGGCGGCGACCAGGTCATCCGGCGGCCGCGGCGGCGCCTCCGCCGGCGGGGCATGGAACAGGTTCCGGATCAGGCGCGACCAGGGCAGGCGGGCGCTCACCGGGCGCTTCCCATGTCAGGCCGGGCCGCGCCACCACCGGGCCTCCGGCCGGGCTCCGACGGGCTCACAGATCCACCCCGCTGCAGGTCAGGCCGAAGGAATGCTCGCAAAGGGGGAAATCGGCCAGTTCGCTTCCCTCCATCACCGCCTCCAACAGGGGCCAGTGCAGCCAGGACGGGTCGCGGACGAAGCAGGCGCGTACCAGCCCCTCGCCATCCAGCGAAAGCCAGTGCAGCACCTCTCCCCGTGCCCCTTCCACCACGCCCGCTCCTTCCCCGGCGCGCGCCGGCAGGGGGATGGCGATCTCCCCTTCGGGCAGCGCGTCGAGCAGCAGGGGCAGGAGCTGCAGGCTTTCCCGCGCCTCGGCCAGGCGCAGCGCCAGCCGGGCAGCCGCGTCGCCACCCTGGGAGCGTGGGATCTCCATCCGGTCATAGGGCGCGTAAGGCAGGTCCCGCCGCGCATCGAAATCCCGACCGGAGGCCCGGCCGACCACGCCCCCCGCCGCGAAGCGCTCCGCCAGGGGGAGCGGCAGGCGCCCGGCCCCGCCCAGGCGCTCGGCCGCCGGGGCGGGCTGCGGCGGCAGCGCCGCCAGTCCCGCCGCCACCACCTCCAGCGCCGCACGCAGCGCCGCCTCGCCCTCCGGCATCAGGTCCGCCGCCAGCCCGCCCGGAACCACCACATCCATGGCCAGCCGGTGCCCGAAAGCGGCGCCGATCGCCCGCCGCAGGATCTCCCGCAGGCGCGCCGCCGCCGCCGCGCACTCGCCCGCCCCCGCCGCGCGGCAGGCGGCGGCCCAGGCGTCCAGGTGGTTCGCCACGCGCTCCATCTCCGCCAGCACGCCGCGCAGCACGGTGGCGCGGGGCGGGACGGCGCGGCCGGCGGCCGCCTCCGCCGCCATGGCGAAGGCCCAGCCATGCGCCACCGCATCCACCCCCGACAGGCGCGCGGCGAAGCGGGCGGCGCCACGCGGCGACTTGCCGCGGATCAGCCCCAGCGTGCCCTTGTGGGCATAGCCGAGCCGCGCCTCCAGCCGCGTCACGCGCTCGCCCAACAGGTCCAGGCGCAGATGTGCGGGTTCCGCGATCCCGGCGCGCACGGGGCCGAGGGCGAGCTGGTGCAGCCCCTCGCCCTCCGGCGGCGGGCGGAATTCCGGCTGCGGCGGCGGGGCCGACCGGCGCACCGGCACGGCGGCAAGCGGCCGGTCGAAGAGCCAGCGGCCGTGATCCAGCCAGGGGCGCGGATCGGACGCCCCTGAATCCACGGCAGGAATGGGGGCGGACGGGCCGCTCCTGGTGGAGCCGAAGGGAGTCGCGCCGGAGGCGGCGGGGACGGAGAACACCGCGACGGCGGGAACCGGTCCACCCCCGTCCTGCGCGCTGGCGCCCCAGAGGTCGCGCGCCGCGCGCTCGAACAGGGCGGCGCCCGGCCGCGCGGGCGACAGCGCCGCGAAGCGCCCCTCGCGCAGCGGCGCCGAGGCCAGCAGCAGCCGGGCCGGCGCGCCGCCCTCCGCGGCACGCTTCAGGAAGGCGGCATGGACCAGCCCCGGCTCGGCCCAGAGGCCCAGCAGTTCCAGCGCCGGCTCCTGCCGCAGCGCGTCCGGCAGGGCCTCCCAGTCCGTGCTGCGGAGCAGGTAGCGCTCATGCGGATGGCAGCTCTGCGGGCTGCCGGAACGGATCAGGCGGGAAGCGGCTTCGGTCATGCACCCCAGGGGGTTCCGGGACGGATCGGGACGGACGCACCAAGCGGCAGGCGGGCCGGTCTGGCAAGGTGGCCGCACGGGCTTGTCATGCCGCCGGGTGGAAGACATGGCCTTTCCGCCGCCGGAGGATGCGCCGTTCCGGCCGCCCCGCCGCTTCCGCGCGCCCGCGAACCGGCCCCTTCCGGCGCGGAGGCGCCTTGCCAAACCGGCGGGGCGGGTTTCCCCTGCGGCATCGCGCCTCCCCACCGGCCCCCCGCGCGCGGAGCCGGGTGGCGGCGGCCAGAGGAACCGCCGGAGGGCGGAAGGGGTGAGCATGGAATACCGCAGCATCGAGGCCGCCGCCGAGGCCCTGGCAGACTGGCGCACCAGCAGCCTGGAACTGGTGGAGGCCGCGCTGGCGCGGATCGCCGAGCCGGAGGGCGAAGGGGCGCGCGCCTTCGTGGCGGTGCAGGCGGAACAGGCCCGCGCCACCGCCGGGGCGATGGACGCGCTGCGACGGGCCGGGCGGGCGCCGTCGCGCTGGGCGGGCATCCCGATCAGCATCAAGGACCTCTACGACCAGGCGGGCGTCACCTCGACGGCAGGCTCCACGGCGCTGAAGGACGCGCCGCCCGCCACCCGCACCGCCCCCTCCGTGGCACGGCTGGAACGGGCGGGCTTCGTGGTGCTGGGCCGCACCAACATGGTGGAATTCGCCTTCTCCGGCCTCGGCGTGAACCCGCATCACGGCACCCCCCGCTCGCCCTGGGACCGCGCCACCGGCCGGTTGCCGGGCGGCTCCTCCTCCGGCGCCGCGGTGGCGGTGGCGGACGGCATGGGCCTGGCCGGGCTCGGCTCGGACACGGGCGGCTCCTGCCGCGTGCCGGCGGCGCTCTGCGGCATCGTCGGCTGGAAGCCCACCGCCAGCCGCGTGCCGCTCACGGGCACCGTGCCGCTCAGCCACACGCTGGACAGCCTCGGCCCCCTCGCCAACACCGCCGCCTGCTGCGCCGTGCTCGACGCGATCATGGCGGGGGAGGAAGAGGGCGCAGCCCCGGCCCCCGCCGCGCTGTCCGGCGCCCGCCTTGCCGTGCCGCGCGGCACCTTTCTCTTCGACGGCATCGAGGCCGCCGTGGCCGAGGCCTTCGACGCGGCGCTGCGCAGGCTGGAGAAGGCCGGCGCGCGGATCGAGGAGATCGACTTCCCCGAGCTCCGCGACATCCCCCCCGCCAATGCCAGGGGCGGCTTCGCGGCAGCGGAATCCTGGGCCTGGCACGCGCCGCTGATCGTGCGCGCCCGGGATGCCTACGACCCGCGCGTGCTGGCGCGCATCGAGAAGGGCGCGGCGATGACGGCGGCGGACTATCTCGACCTCCAGGCGGCGCGGGCACGGATCGTCGCCGCCGCGAATGCCCGCACCGAGGGCTTCGACGCCTTCCTCTGCCCCACCTGCGTCGTCACCCCGCCCCCGATCGCCGCGGTGGAAACGACGGAGGAATACAACCGCCTGAACCTCCTGCTGCTGCGGAACACGGCGGTGGGCAACTTCCTCGACCGCTGCTCCATCAGCCTGCCCTGCCAGGCCCCCGGCACCGCCCCGGTCGGGCTGATGCTGACGGGCGCGCAGGGGGCGGACCGGGCGCTGCTGGCGCTGGCCCAGGGCGCCGAGGCCGCGTTGCGGGCATGAGCCCGGCGCCGCGCTTCGGCCGGCTGGCGGACGGGGCACGGCCGGCGGCGGGCGGGGAGGCCTTCACCGGCCTCGCCAGCCTGCCCGGCGCCCGGATCGAGCGCATCGCCTCGCGCGGCCCCCTCGGGCCGGAAAGCCTGGGCTGGCACGAGCAGGACTGGCCGGAATTCGTGCTGCTGGTCTCCGGCGCGGCGTTGCTGGATTTCGGCGGCGGCCAGGAACGCCGCCTCGCCCCCGGCGACTGGGTGCTGCTGCCGGCGGGGTGCCGCCACCGCGTCGCCTGGGTCGCCCCGGACGAGGACACGCTCTGGCTCGCCGTGCATGGCGGGCCGGAGGGTCCCGCCCCGACACTGCCCACCGGAAAGGCGGACGGAACCGGGCCCTGACGCCTCCCCGGGCCACAGGCCGGGCCGCTTCCCTTCCGCCCCCGCCGTGCCGCCATCAGGCGCCGCAGGCCGCGGAAACGGGCCGGATACCCTGTGGCTGCGTCTCCGGCCGCAGGTAGAAGCGGTCCAGCTCGGCGCAAAGCCGCTCCTGGAGCGCGGCGGGCACCTGGTCACGCCCCCGGTCCCCGGCGCCATCCAGGAAATCCCGCAGCAGCGCGTCGATCCCCGCGGCCTGCCCGGACGGAAGGCCGAGCTGGCGAAGGTCCTCGCCGATGCTCCCGTCATCCGTCCGCAGATGCCGGTTCGTCGCCGCGGCCGGGCATGGCGTCCGGACCAGCACGATGCGGGAGGCGGAGGGGCGCGGCTCGTATCCGACCAGGGCGGCCCCGGCGATGATGCCGCAAAGCGCGCTGGCGGGCGGGCCGGGAATGTAGAGGCTGGCGTAGAGCGGCGGGATGTCGCCCTGGGCGCGCAGCAGGACATGCGCCGTGCGCCCGCGCAGCAGGACCTCGCCCATGAAGTGGAAGGTGCCGCCGAACAGGGCCTCGGTATAGTCCGCCAGCAGGTGCTGCCCCCGCTGGGAGGGCAGGAACTGCAGCGCCCCCCGGATCAGGTTGTCGGGATGGTAGGGCGACCAGGCCCGGGAATAGCAGGCATAATGGCCGCAGAGATGGCCGCCGCTCACGTCCGGCGGCCTTTGCGCCTCCGCCGGCTGGTGCGGCGGCAGTTCGGCGCGTCGCAGCAGGTCCGCCGCATCGGCCTCGAACAGGGTGCAGACCTCGCCCAGGAAGGCGTCCAGGGTACAGGAAGCGATCCAGGCACCGGCGCGGCGCGTTCCCAGCACCTTCGCCCAGTCGTCATAGAGCTGGACCGAGCGCGGCAAGGCGCGCCCCTGGAGCCATTTGTGCGAGCGCTCCAGGTCGAAATGCGTGGCGGGATTGGCCACCCGGAAGCGGGCGCAGAGTTCCTTGCGGCCGGAGCAGCCCAGGGCGGCAGCGGTGAGGCGCAGCTTCTCGGCGATGGCGGCCATGGGACCGGCCCTCCTCACGAGGGAGTTCCATCCGGGCGGAAAGCCGGCGGGGCCTCTCCCCGTGGCGGCCATCCGTGGAATCCCCCTGTCATAGCCTGGAAATTCCACGATCGCTGTACCCGACGGCACACCCCGCCGCGGCAGGATGATGGCCCTCGCCGATGCGGTGGAGCCCTCCCGGAACAGGCTCCGCCACCGGCCCATCACCGCTCCTCGCGAGCCTGGGAGACGCTGGACATGACCCTGCGAACCATGGTGGCCCCCCTGTCCTTCCGGGCGGCGCGCTGGCCCGGCCAGCGGCTCGCCCTACCGCGGATCGACCTGCTGGCGCTCTACGGCGCCTGGATCGGCCGGATGGAGGATGCCCGGCGGCTCAGCGAGATGGAGCCCCGCCAGGCCCGCGACATCGGCTGCGCCGCCGGCACGGAACGCGCCCCGGAAGCTTTCGCCGCCGATCCCCGCCCGCTCTGGGGTCTGGGCCTGACCCCGATGCCGAAGGCATCACAGGAGATGCGCGGGAAAGGTTGATACGAAAGGCGGCTCACCCCGGCTGCCAGCCGGTGCTTCACGTCGGGCGTCGCGCTGTCCCGGGGGACAAGGCTCCGCCTTTTCCCCCGGCCCCCCTTATCCGCCAGGACCCTGCGGGCCCTGGACCCGATGAGTTGGCTCCGGCTGCCGGCCGGATCGCGCCGGAGAGCCTGGCTCTCCGGCGGACTGCCGGTGCCGCCAGCGCGGACACGGGGTCTTCTTCTTTTCGCGAGCCCCGCGTCTCCACCTGCTCCCCGGGGATCAGGCCGAAAACCAGCGGCAGCCACCGGAACCCACTCGAGCCCGGGGTCCGGGGACCGGCTTCGGTCCCCGGCGGAGAGGGGGTCCGGCGGGAGAGGCGGCGCCTCTCCCCCGGCGGGCCGCCACGCGGCACAACGGCCCAGGGCGGAAGTCCCGGCTTCCGCCGGCGGCCGGCATCGTGCCGTGCGCGGGGCGGGTGGAGCGGCCGTCCGCTGCGGGGGTGTGGCGGTCAGGCTGTCCTGGACCGTTGCGGCGGGACGAGCACCTTGTCGCGGTAGTTGCAGAATTCGCGTGCCGCGCAGCGCCAGCATTCCGGCAGCCGGGCCTTGCAGACATAGCGCCCGTGCAGGATCAGCCAGTGATGCGCGTCGCGCAGCCATTCCGGGGGGCAGCGCTTCAGCAGCGCCTCCTCCACCTCCCGCACATCCTTGCCCGGGGCGAGGCCGGTGCGGTTGCCCAGGCGGAAGATATGCGTGTCCACCGCCATGGCGGGCTGGTGGAAAGCGACGCTCAGCACCACGGAGGCGGTCTTGCGGCCGACGCCGGGCAGGGCCTCCAGCGCCTCGCGGCTGTCGGGCACCTCCCCGCCATGCCGGTCCAGCAGCATCTGCGACAGGGCAACCACGTTGCGCGCCTTGCCTTGCCAAAGCCCGATGCTGCGGATGTGCCCGCCCACGCCCTCCACGCCCAGGGCCACCATGGCGGCGGGGTTGTCCGCCACCGCGAAGAGGCCGCCGCGCGCCGGGTCGGTCGCCCGGTTCACCGCCGCATCGGTGGTCTGGGCGGAAAGGACCACGGCCACCAGCAGGGTGAAGGGGTTGCCGTAATGCAGCTCGGTCTGCGCATCCGGATTGGCGTCGCGCAGCGCCTCCAGGAAGCGCAGGGCCTGGGCGGGCGGCATCCGCCGGGCCCGGCGTGGCTCCCCCGCCGTGCCGTGCAGGGCGGTGGCGGGGCGGCGGGCGGGCCGGGACCGGGCAGCGGGCGGCTTTTCGGAGGATTCGGCTGGCACGGCGATCTCGCTAGCCTATCTTTCCCCACCATGACAGTGGATGCGCCCATGGGGGAAGCGCCCATCGGGGAGGCCCGGCACCTGGAGGAGCCCGTGCTCTTCGAGGCCGTCAGCGTGCCGCCCCGCTCCTGGACGCCACGGGCCTTCCTGGTGCTGGCGCTGCTCCTGGGCTCGGCGGCGGCGGCGCTCTGCGTGGTGTTCTTCCTGCTCGGCGCCTGGCCCATCCTGGGCTTCATGGGCTTCGAGATCCCGCTGGTGCTGGCCCTCATGGCGCTGCACCACCGGCGTTCCGGCCGGGTGTCGGAGATTCTTTCCCTGACGGCGGACCGGCTGCGGGTCCGGCGCACCGACGCGCGGGGAAGGCGGGAGGAGTTCCTGCTCCAGCCCTACTGGACCCGTGTGGAGCTGCGCAGCCACCCGGGTTCGTCCGGCCAGCTCCGGCTCCTGTGCCGCGACCGGGGGATCGAGATCGGACGCTGCCTCTCGGGCGAGGACAAGCGGGATCTGGCGCGGGCCCTGGAGACGGCCCTGTGCCGCTACCGGGAGCCCCGCTTCGACAACCCCCAGCTTCGGGACTGAGATCCGCATGGCCTGACCGCAGGGACGGGCATGGCGTTCAGGCGATGCCGACAGCCCCCGGCCAGGGGGCCTGTCTCAGTCGACCGGGGCGAGGCTCTTGATCAGGTCGAAGACCCGCTTGCGCACGGCCGGTTCCGTGATGCGGTAATAGGCGCGCACCAGTTCCAGCGTCTCGCGCCGGTTCAGCGTGTCGTCCTCGAAGCCTTCCTGCCCCTCGGCGAAGCCGGCCAGCCGGGTGCGGCTGCCGCCACCCACGCCATCGGGCATGTCGTCGAAGAAGAAGCCGATCGGCACGTCCAGCACGCGCGCGATGTCGAACAGGCGGGATGCGCCGATCCGGTTCACGCCACGCTCGTATTTCTGGACCTGCTGGAAGGTGAGGCCCAGCGCCTCGCCCAGCTTCTCCTGGCTCATGCCCAGCAGGGTGCGTCGCAGGCGGACGCGTCCTCCCACATGGACATCGATGGGGCTGGGGCGATGCTCCCGCTCGCCACGCTCAGCCGGCTCGTCCCTCGACATCTGACCGTTCTCCAATTTTCCGTTCGGCCGGCTCTTGCCAGGCACATCATCCGTACGACGGCGCGTTTCCTGGGCGTCTCGGGCGAAGGCTATCGACTGCACCATGGAGCGGCTGCCCCCTCTGTTCTCTCTATAACCTGCGATTGCAGAAAGAATTTGTCAACTCTTTTGAGATTTCTCTTTTTTTAGATCATCTCTCCCGGATTTTCCAGCACAATTTTTGGCTTCCACCGCCGGAAACCCGTCAGAAAACAGATCAGAGCCAGAAGTCCGGGTCCCCACAATCCCGTTTTCGAGAACAATGTCGGGGGCAAACGGCCAGGGAGCGGAGTGGTTACAGCCCCCATCAGGCCCAGGCCCAGATGAGCCCTCTCGCGCCCCTGCGAATCGAATACGGCCGAGATGCCCGTCTGCGCCGCGCGGGCCAGGGGCAGCCCCTCCTCCACGGCCCGCAGCCGGGCCGCCGCCAGGTGCTGGTAGGGTCCGGCCGACTGGCCGAACCAGGCGTCGTTGGTGATGTTCAGCATCCAGTCGGGCCGGTCCCGCTGCAGCACCACGGCCCCCGGAAAGATCACCTCGTAGCAGATCAGGGGCGAGAAGCCGGGCAGGCCCCCAAGCCGCAGCGTCACCGGCCCCGTGCCGGCGGAGAAGTCCATCCCGCCCCGGATGACGCGCAGCGGCAGCAGGCCGGACAGCGGCATGTACTCGCCGAAGGGCACCAGATGGCTCTTGTCGTAGCCGCCCAGCAGCTCCCCTTCGGAATCCACTCCGACCAGGCTGTTGTACACCGCCCGGAGGCTGCGGTCGGGGCCGAACTCCGCCCGGTCCGTCCCGCCCAGCAGGATTCCGCCCGGCGGCAGGGTCTCCGCCACATAGCGCCGGGCATCCGGGTCCTGCGCCAGCAGGAAGGGGCTCGCGGTTTCCGGCCAGACCGCCACGATGCGGTTGCCGGGCGGCGCGGCCTCCACGGCGCGGGCCGTCCCCTGCTTCGTCAGGTCGAGATAGCGGCGGAAGATCGCCCAGCGCGAGGCCGGGTCCCATTTGAGCTGCTGCGCGATGTTGCCCTGCACCAGTACCAGCGTCACCGGCTGGTCCGGCGGCGCATCCTGTTGCAGGCGCCAGACGCCGAGCAGGCCGAAGCCCGCCAGCCCGGCCAGCGCCCCGGCCATGCCGCGCCGGCCGAGAAGCGGGGCGCAGGCCAGCAGCACCGTGACCAGCGAGAGCCCATAGGCGCCGATCCAGGCCGCTCCCTGCACCGGCAGGGCATCGAAGGCCCAGGCCGAGCCCAGCAGGTTCCACGGGAAACCGGTGAAGGCCCAGCCCTTCAGCATCTCCGCCCCGGTCCAGGCCCCGGCGAAAGCCAGGACGCGGCGCCAGCCGGGCGGCGAGGCCCAGGCCGCCAGGGCCGGCAGGATGGTGAAGGCCCCCATCGGCAGGGCCAGCGCCGGTACGGCCAGCGGCACCGCCCACCACAGGCGGTCCGCCTCCACCAGGATCGCCTCGGTGATCCAGTAGAGGCCCGCGACCTGGAAGCCCCACCCCCAGGCCCAGCCGACAGCCAGGGCGCGCCAGCGGCCGGGCGCGACGTCGAGCAGCAGGAGCAGGCCCGGCAGGGTCAGCCACAGCACGGGCACGAGATGCAGCGGCGCCAGGGCCAGGGCTGTCAGGGCGCCCAGCAGGGCGGAAGCCGCGAGCAGGCGCCAACCATGGAGCCTTGCGGCGAATCGGGACAGATTCGTGAACACGCCGGGCTGGTAGCCAGGGGTCGCCCCCCCGGCAAGCCACAGTTGGTGACGATCGGGAGAGGCGGCTGGCTCCCCCTCCCCGGCCCGTCCCTTCCCCCTCGCTACTCCGCGGCCTGCCGCGTGTCCGCCGGGTTGTCCACCAGGGGACGGCGCACCCGCAGGCGGCGGATGCGGCGCGGGTCGGATTCCAGCACGCGGAACTCCAGCCCCGAACCGGGATGCGAGACCAGCTCGCCCTTCTTCGGCACCCGGCCGGCCAGGGTGAAGACCAGCCCGCCCACCGTGTCGATGTCCTGGTGATGCTCTTCCGGCGTCAGGATCGGGCCCATGCGGGCCTCGAAATCCTCCACCGGCATGCGGGCATCGACGTCGAGCGTGCCGTCGGGGCGCTCCACGATCTGCGGCAGCTCCTCCTCGTCATGCTCGTCGGAGATGTCGCCGACGATGGTCTCGACCAGATCCTCGATCGTCACGAGGCCGTCGATGCCGCCATACTCGTCCACCACCAAAGCGAGGTGGATGCGGGCCATGCGCATCTGCAGCAGCAGGTCCAGCACCGGGATCTGCGGCGCCACGAAGAGCGGCTTGCGCAGGATGGCCTTGAGGTCGAAGGCCGCCTCGTGCCCCACCGCCGCGAAGACATCCTTGATGTGGACCATGCCCACGATGTCGTCGAGGTTCTCGCGATAGACCGGCAGGCGGCTGTGTCCCTCGCGCTGGATCAGCTCGATGGCCTGCTGCAGCGTCAGCTTCTCGGGCATGGCGACGATGTCGGCGCGCGGCACCATGACGTCCAGCGCCGTCTTGCCGCGCAGCTTCAGGACATTGCCCAACAGCAGGCGCTCGGCGGCGTCGAGCTCGGGCGGCTCGCCCGGATCGCCCTCCTCGCCACTGCCATCCACCAGCGCCTCGAAGCGCTCGCGGACGCTTTCCGCCTCCTTCCTGCGGGTCAGCGCCCCCAGCCACCAGAGCAGGCCGCGCTCGCCCCCGCGCTCACCCTGGCCGTTCTGGCCATTGCCGTTGCCGGCGGCCGGCGTGTGCTCGCTCATCTCAGGCCACCCCTCGCCAGGGATTGGGCAGGGCGAGGCGGCGCATGATCCGTGCCTCCGCCCGCTCCATCCGCCGGGCCTCGCCCGCATGGAGATGGTCGTAGCCCGCCAGGTGCAGCGCGCCATGCGCCACCAGATGGGCCAGATGCGCGTGCATCGGCCGCCCGGCCGCCCGGGCCTCCCGCCGCACGACGCCCAGCGCCACGGCGATGTCGCCCAGCAGGCCCGGCATCTCCGCCGGAAAGGACAGGACGTTGGTCGGCTTGTTCTTGCCGCGATGCAAGCTGTTGAGGCGCTTGATCTCGCGGTCGTCGGTCAGCAGCACCGTGACCATGCCGCCGACCGGGGCGCCGCCGCCGGCCTCGGCCAGCGCCGCCACGGCGGCCTCCTGGGCCAGCCGCGCGACGCGCGGCACCGCCGCATGCCAGCGCGGGTCCTCCACGACGACATCGATGCATGGCTCCGCCATGACGACATCGACGCATGGCCCCTCCCCGGAGCCATGCCCGTCAGCCAGAAACGATTCCCGGGCGACGCCCGGGCTACTACTCGACGGGTCCATCCCTGTCCTTTCCGCGCCGGCTTGCCCTCATGGCTCCGGCCCTGTCGTCCTTGGCATCGAATCGTGCGTAAGCCGCAACGATCCGGCCCACCAGCGGATGGCGCACCACATCGCCCTCCGCGAAACGCGTGACGCCGATCCCCTCGACGCCCTCCAGCACACCCAGCGCCTGCACCAGCCCCGAGCTCTGGCCCGGCGGCAGGTCCACCTGGGTCGGGTCGCCCGTGATCACCATCCGCGTGCCCTCCCCCATGCGGGTGAGGAACATCTTCATCTGGGCCGGCGTGGTGTTCTGCGCCTCGTCCAGGATGGCGAAGGAATGCGCCAGCGTCCGCCCGCGCATGAAGGCCAGCGGCGCCACCTCGATCTCGCCCGTGGCGATCCGGCGCGTCACCTGCTCGGCCGGCATCATGTCATGCAGCGCGTCATAGAGCGGGCGGAGATAGGGGTCCACCTTCTCCTTCATGTCGCCGGGCAGGAAGCCCAGCCGCTCGCCCGCCTCGACCGCCGGGCGGCTCAGCACGATGCGGTCCACCCGCCCCGCCATCAGCAGGGCGACGCCCTGGGCGACGGCGAGATAGGTCTTGCCGGTGCCGGCCGGGCCGATGCCGAAGACCATCTCGTGCCGTGCCAGCATGTCCATGTAGCCCGCCTGGGCCGGGGAACGCGGCGCGATGGCGCCCTTGCGCGTGCGGATCGCCGGCAGGTCGGACAGCGGCAGGCGCGGGTCCTCGGCCTGTTCCGCGCCCTTGACCGCGAAGCGCAGCGCCGCCTCGACCTCCGACATTCCCACACCTTCCCCCCGCCGCAATCGGGCCCAGAGGCCACGCAGCGTGGTTTCGGCGGCCTCGGTCTCGACCCCGCCGCCGGTGACCGTCACCCGGTTGCCGCGGGCGGCGATGCGCACGCCCAGCTTCTGCTCGATCCGCGCGATATGGCGGTCGTGATGGCCGAGCAGCAGCGGCAGGAGGGTGTTGTCGTCGAAGGTCAGGGAAACCGACCGCGTCCCCGGCCCGGCATCGGCCAGGAGGGGACGGGCGAGGGCCTGGGGATCCGCCCGGAGGGCGATGGCGGGGCTGGTCAAGCGGTGGCGTGCTCCGATACCGGTTGAACGGGGTCCAGAAGGCCGGCCACCGGAGAGGTGGCGGCCAGAAGCGTGGCTGACAGTGAATTGGGGTGCGCGGCGTCCAGGCGCACCCTCGCCATCCCGCCTATCAGCCCTGCGGGGGCGGAAAAATGAACCGGCTGCAGCCAGGGGGAGCGGGCGGCGAGCTGGCCGGGGTGGCGCCCGGCGCCGGTGACCAGCACCTCGACCTCCCGCCCCACGCAGCCGGCGTTGAAATCCTGCTGCTGCTCCCGCAACAGGGCCTGGAGCGCCTGCAGCCGGGCATCCTTCTCGGCCTCGGGCACCTGGCCATGCATGTTGGCCGCCGGGGTGCCGGGACGGGCCGAGTACTTGAAGGAATAGGCGAGCGCGAAGCCGGTCTCGCGCACCAGCGCCATGGTGTCGGCGAAATCCTTCTCGCTCTCCCCCGGATGGCCCACGATGAAGTCGGAGGACAGGGCGATGTCCGGCCGCGCCCGGCGCAGCCTCTCCACGATGCCACGGAACAGGGCGGCGTCATGGCCCCGGTTCATGGCGCGCAGGATGCGGTCGGAGCCCGACTGCACCGGCAGATGCAGGAAAGGCATCAACGCCGGCACCTCGCCATGGGCGGCGATCAGGTCGTCGTCCATGTCGCGCGGATGGCTGGTGGCATAGCGCAGGCGGACGAGGCCCGGGATCTCCGCCAGCGCGCGGAGCAGCCGGCCCAGCGTCCATGTCCGCCCGTCCGGCCCCTCGCCGTGATAGGCGTTCACGTTCTGGCCGAGCAGCGCGATCTCGCGCGAGCCCTGGGCCACGAGGCGCCGCGCCTCAGCCAGGATGGCGCCGGCGGGGCGGGAGAACTCGGCGCCGCGGGTATAGGGCACGACGCAGAAGGAGCAGAACTTGTCGCAGCCCTCCTGCACCGTCAGGAAGGCGACCGGCCCCTGCGGCGTGGCGGCCTCGGGCAAATGGTCGAACTTGTCCTCGGCCGGGAAGTCGGTCTCGATCACCTGCCCGGCGGCGCGGCTGGCGCGGGCCACCATCTCCGGCAGGCGGTGATAGGTCTGCGGCCCCAGCACGATGTCCACCCAGGGGGCGCGGGCGGTGATCTCGGCACCCTCGGCCTGGGCGACGCAGCCGGCGACGGCGATGATCGTCTCCTTGCCCCCGGCCGCGCGCTCGCGCTTGGTGTCGCGCAGCCGGCCGAGGTCGGAGAAGACCTTCTCCGAGGCACGCTCGCGGATATGGCAGGTGTTGAGGACGACCATGTCGGCCTCCTCCACCGCCTCGGTCGGGGCATAGCCGAGCGGCGCCAGGACATCCGCCATGCGGGCGCTGTCATAGACGTTCATCTGACAGCCCCAGGTGCGGATCAGCAGCTTCTTGCGGGGAGCGGCGGGAGCCTGCCCTGCCTGCGTCGGGGCGGGTTCGGTTCCGGGCATCGCCATCGTTTCAGTCATGCGCACAAACCATCCTTCCGCCCGGCGGTGGAAAGGCCGGGTCGCGGCGGGGATGTGCGGCCCCTGGATGCAGGGGTCAAGCGACTCCGGAGGGGGGCTGGCGTGCCATGTGCCGCAGCGTCGCGGATGCTGCGGTGCGTGGTCAAGGGTGCCGGCACCCCGGCGCGGGCGGCACGACGCCCCTGTGGAAAGGCCCCGGGGCGCGGCCGGTCCAGGCGAAACGCCTGAATCCAGTGGGTTCCGGCGCCTCGTGCACCAGGATGCGGCGATGGGGATGGCGGGGCGGCGGGGGCAGTCTCCAAAATGTCACCCCCCCGAACCCGGAGCCCCGCCCGGGGCGGCCAGGGCAGGGCCTTGGCGCCCCGGTCCGGGAAGACCGCCGCCGCCCCCAAAACCGGAACGGGCGGCCACCGCCCTCAGTGCCCCGCCGGCCCGTCCGGGGCGGACGGGCCAGCGGGGCGCGGTTCGGACAGCCGGTTCTGCCGCAGGGCGGCCGCGCCCTCCGCCACCCTCCGTTCGGCCATGGCGGAAAGCTGCTTGCGGTTCGGAACATCGGAGGGATGGACGGGCGGGTGCAGCAGCACCGTGGCCCGGGCCCCCGGCAGGCGCGCCAGCATCCAGGCATGGCCGGCGATGCCCATGTCGCCGTACCAGGCGAAGACAGGGCGGTCGATGCGCGCCAGCGGCATGTAGCCCAGTCGGTCATAGACCACCGAGACCGGCTGCACCCATTCGGCCGCATCGGCGATGCCGAGGAAGGAGGAGCGGAAGGGCAGCACCCGGTTGCCGTCGTTGCTGGTGCCTTCCGGGAAAAGGAGCAGGTTCTCGCCCTGGGCCAGATGCTCCCGCATCGCCGCCGCCTCCTCCCCCGTCCGGGCGCGGGTGCGGCTGACGAAGATCGTGCGCCCCAGCTTCGCCACCGTGCCGATCACCGGCCAGCCCCCGACCTCGGCCTTGGCGACGAAGCAGGCCTTCAGCGTGCCGCCGAGCACCATGATGTCGAGCCAGGAACTGTGGTTGGACAGGTAGAGCGCGCGCGGCCCGGCCGGTGCCGCGCCGAGCACCCGCACCTCCAGCCCGAAGAGCCGGCAGGCATTGCGCCAGAAGAAGCGGGCGAAGCGGATCTTGCCCTGCCCCGGCAGGGCCAGCAGCACCGCCTGCACCGGCATGCAGCAGAGCATCCAGAGCAGCAGGCAGAGCAGGCGCCGCACCGCCCGCAGGCGCCCGCCCAGCGGCCGGGGACCCATGACGTCGGAAAAGGCCCGTCCCGGCAGGGCGGCGTGGTACCGCGGCGGCTGCCCGCGCCGGCCCGGGTCGGCGACGGACGGAGAAGCCGGGGCGTCGTCTCCGGACATCACCTCCCCGGACCTCGTTCCCCTCGGCATCGCACCAGATGGTACCGGGGCATGGGAAGGACCGGGCTTTGCGCCCACGGCCGATCCGGCGGGTGACCGGCCGGCGACCGGAGCAGCGGGTGTGACGGCCTCCATGCCCCCTCGCCTAGCGCGTGCGGCGCCGTACCGCAATCGTGCCGCCCCACCCCTTGTTCCGGGAAGGGAAGGCTGGCCTTCCGCGTTGCGCTTCGTGGCTGGCCGCCGGGGGAGAGGCGCCGCCTCTCCCGCCGGACCCCCTCTCCGCCGGGGACCGAAGCCGGTCCCCGGACCCCGGGCTTTCGTGGGTTCCCGTGGTGACCGTCATCCTGGGGCCTGGTCCCTGGGAGCAGGTGGAGAGGCGGGGCTCCCGAAAAGAAGGACACCGTCTCCGCACTGGTGGCACCGGCGGTCCGCCGGAGAGCATGGCTCTCCGGCGCGATCCGGCGTCAGCAAGAGCCAACTCACCGGGTCCAGGGCGCGCAGCGTCCTGGCGGATAAGGGGGCCCGGGGGAAAAGGCAGAGCCTTGTCCCCCGGGGACAGAGCAACGCTAAACATGGAGCGCAACCGGAAAGCCATCACCCTGCCGGACCGCGCCTCAGCCTGGCAGGGCAGCGATGGCCTGGATCTCGAAGCGCATGCCCGGCGCGACCAGCCCGGCCACCACGACGCTGGCCCGGTTGGGATAGGGCGGCTGGAAGAATTCGCGATAGACCTCGTCCACCGGGGCCATGTCGGCCGCGTCGAGCAGGTAGACGGTGGCCTGCACCACGCCGTCCAGGCTGCCCCCCGCCTGCTCCATCGTCCGGCGCAGGTTCTCCAGGGCCAGCCGGGCCTGTTCCCGGATTCCCGTCTGGAGGATCGTGCCATCCGGCCGCACGGGGCCATGGGTGGTGAAGATCAGCCCGCCGCTGCGGATCGCCCAGGCGAAGGGCTGCCGCGGCTCCGGCAGGCCCGCATCGATCTCCTGTCTCATCGCCTCTCCTCCATGCCCAGCAGTTCCGCGATGCCCCGGCCCAGGGGCGAGGGCGGGTCGCCCGCATCGTCCAGCAGGCTGAAATGCGTGTGACGCGGCAGGAGCCGCCACTCCACCGGGCAGCCGGCCTCGCGCCAGTTCCAGGCCAGCAGGCGGCCCTGCTCCTGGAAGGCGACAGGCTCGCGCTCGCCCACCACGACCAGCAGGGGCAGCGGGCGGGCGGGGTCCTGGCGCGCCGGGCTGAGCGCCGCCGCCGCCGCCTCGTCCATGCCCACGGCCTCGTTGACATAGCTTCGCCGGACCGGCTCCAGTTCGAAGACGCCGGACAGCAGCGCCAGGCCGCGCAGCGGCACCGCCGCGCCGATCTGCGTCATGGCGGCGAGATGCGCCCCCGCCGAATGCCCCGCCACCACCACCCGCCCCGGATCGAAGCCCAGGGTGGCGGCCTCGGAGAGCAGCCAGGACAGGCCGCGCCGCGCCTGCGCCACGATGGCGGGCAGCGTGACCTCCGGCGCCAGGGCATAGTCCATCACGGCGACATCGACGCCCGCCTCTACCCAGCCGGGGGCGAGGAAGCCGGATTCCTCCTTCGAGACATGCTGCCAGAAGCCGCCATGCAGATAGACCAGCAGCGCGCCGGAGGGATTCGCCGCGCGGAAATAGTCGATCCTTTCGCGCGGGTGCGGTCCATAGGCCAGGTCGGGGCGCAGGCGTCCGGCGTGGCGGGCCTTGGCCAGGGCGGTGCGCCGCCCCCAGTCCCCGATCACCGCCGGCAGGGAATCCACGAAGAGGCTGGGGCTGTAGTCGCGGTCCAGCTCCTCCCGGCTGCGGGCGGAGGACAGGAAGAGCGAACTGGTCCGGGAAAGGGTCATCGGGTCCGGCGCATCGGGGGTGACGGTGCTATCCTGGCCGCGGACACGGCCGGCCGCAAACCGGCATCCTTTTCCAGCCCCGATCCGGAGCCCGCCCCGATGAGCGCCCCGACGAATGCCTCCCTGAGCTCTCCCACGGACTCCCCCGGGGCCGAACCCCCGCCCAGCCGCGTCACCGAGGGCATCCACACCGATTTCGCGCGGAGCATGGGCTATGGGGAGTACCTGCGGCTCGACCTGCTGCTCTCGGCGCAGCAGCCACTCAGCACGCATCACGACGAGATGCTGTTCATCACCATCCACCACGTGCAGGAAGTCTGGCTGAAGCTGATCACGCACGAACTCGTCCTGGCGCTGGATTCCATCCGCCGCGACGCGCTGGACCCGGCCTTCAAGGCGCTGGCCCGGGTCTCGCGCATCCAGTCGCAGATGATCGGCGCCTGGGACGTGCTCTCCACCATGACGCCGGCGGACTATCTCAGCTTCCGCGGCGTGCTGGGCAAGTCCTCCGGCTTCCAGTCCTTCCAGTACCGGATGCTGGAATTCCGCCTGGGTGCCAAGGACGCGAAGATGATGCTGCCGCACCGGCACGACACGGCGGCACACGCGGCGCTGGACGCGGCACTGCGCGCGCCGAGCCTCTACGACGAAGCCATCCGCCTTCTGGCACGGCGCGGCTTCGCCCTGCCGGCGTCGCTGCTGGAGCGCGACCTGACGCAGCCGCACCGGCACAGCCCGGAACTGCAGGCGGCCTGGCTGCGGATCTACCGCGAGGCGGAGACGCATTTCGATCTCTACCAGCTCGCGGAGGAGCTGGTGGATGTGGAGGATTCCTTCCAGCAATGGCGCTTCCGCCACATGAAGACGGTGGAGCGCATCATCGGCTTCCGCGCCGGGACCGGTGGTTCCGCCGGCGTCGCCTTCCTGCGCACGGCGCTGGAACGCTCCTTCTTCCCGGAGCTCTGGCAGGTCCGCACCGAGATCTGACGTGCGCCCATGAGGCATCGTCGCGAGAGGTTGAAGCACCCCCCGCATGGACGCGTGGGACGGGCCGCCCCATAAGTCCGCGGCAAGTTATCGGGCAAAGCCGGGAGACTCGAATACTTGTGATCGACATGAACGATTGGTCACACGGAGTATAACTCATGAATTCGGTCTCCCGCCGGAACGTCATCGCCGGAACCGCCGCAGCCGCCGCCCTGGTGCCCGCCGCGGCGGGCGCGCAACAGGCCGCGCAGACCCCGCAGCCCAGCCGCGCCCCCAACACCGGCGGCACCGATCCCGGCCCGCGTGACCTGTCGCGCACGCGGCAGAATCCGGACATGCTGAACCCGCCCTCCACGGATCACGGGACGCTGCCGAACCTCCGCTTCTCCTATGCCGACGCGCATGTGCGGCAGGAAAGCGGCGGCTGGACGCGGCAGGTCACGGTGCGCGAGCTTGGCGTGTCGCAGGACATCGCCGGGGTGAACATGCGCCTCAATGCCGGCGGCGTGCGCGAGCTGCACTGGCACAAGGAGGCCGAGTGGGCCTACATGCTCTACGGCAGTGCCCGCATCACCGCGATCGATACGCAGGGCCGGCAGTTCGTGGACGATGTCGGCGTCGGCGACCTCTGGTACTTCCCCGGCGGCATCCCGCATTCGATCCAGGGCCTGGGCGATGACGGCTGCGAGTTCCTGCTCGTCTTCGACGACGGGCATTTCGACGAGGACAGCACCTTCCTGATCAGCGACTGGTTCCGCCGCGTGCCGGCCGAGGTGTTGGCCAAGAACTTCGGCGTGCCCGCCAATCTCTTCGGCCATACGCCGAGCCCGGACGAACTCTATATCTTCAAGGCGGACAAGCCCGGGCCGCTGGCGCAGGACCGCCTCGATGGCGTGACGCAGGTGCCCTCGGCCGGGAGCTTCAGCCACCGCATGCTGGCGCAGGACCCGATCCGCACGAAGAGCGGCACGGTGCGCATCACGGATTCCTCCGTCTTCAAGGCCTCGAAGACCATCGCCGCGGCCCTGGTGGAAATCGAGCCCGGCGGGCTGCGCGAGCTGCACTGGCACCCGAACACCAACGAATGGCAGTACTACATCGAGGGGCAGGCACGCATGGGCGTCTTCGCCGCCTCCGGCCAGGCGCGCACCTTCGACTACGTGGCGGGCGATGTCGGCTACGTGCCCTTCGCCATGGGCCACTACGTCGAGAACACCGGCAACACCACCCTGCGCTTCCTGGAGATGTTCCGCAGCGACCACTACGCCGACCTGTCGCTGAACCAATGGATGGCCCTGACGCCGCAGCAGCTCCTGCAGTCGCACCTGCATCTGGACAAGCAGGTGATCGGCGCACTGCGCCGCGACAAGGCACCGGTCGTGCCGGCCTGATGCGCAATGCCGCCCGGCCGTGGATGATGGCCGGGCGGCATTGCGCCGTCCCGGAGGAAAGGCGCTGCCTTTCCCCCGGAACCCCCTATCCGCCAGGACCCTGCGGGCCCTGGACCCGATGAGTTGGTTCTCGCTGCGGCCGGATCGCGCCGGAGAGCATCGCTCTCCGGCGGACCGCCGGTGCCACAGGCGCGGACAGCATGTCTTTCTCTTCAGGTGCCCCGCGTCTCCACCTGTTCCCGGGGATCAACCCACAGTCTGACGGCTACCACAGGCACCAACGAAAGCCCGGGGTCCGGGGACCGGCTCCGGTCCCCGGCGGAGAGGGGGTCCGGGGTGAGAGGCAGCGCCTCTCCCCCGGCGGCCAGCCACGAAGCGCAACGCAAGAACAGGGGAAAAGCGGCGGGTCGGATCAGCCCATCGACGGCACGATCGTCCCCGGCTGCGTCAGGGGTGCGCGCGTCAGCAGGTCGGCGAAGGTGAGCAGGAAGAGGAAGGCGAGCCACAGCATCGCGGCGCAGGCGGCGATCCGCACCAGCGGTATCGCGTCGCGCAGCTTCATGAAGAAGACGCCGATCAACACCGTCTTCACGCCGGAGATGCCGAAGGCCACCGCCGCACTCCAGCGACCGAGCGGCACATAGGCGAGGCCGAGCGTCGCGGCGAGCAGCAGCATCAGCGCCAGCCACAGCGGCAGGGTCGCGCGCAGGATGTCGCGCGTGCTGCGCGGACCGGCCTCGGCCAGGCCGTGCGGCGCGGTCACGAGCGTCCCCCGAGATAGAAGAGCGGGTAGAGGAAGACCCAGACGATATCGACCAGGTGCCAGTAGAGCGCCACCACCTCATAGGCCGGGCTGCGCAGCGCGCGGCGGCGCGTCCAGGCCTGCCAGCCCAGCCAGCCGACCACGCTCAGCCCCGCCGTCATGTGCAGCGCGTGCAGCGCGGTCATGCCCCAGTAGAAGCCGAAGAAGATCTGCGAGGCCGGGTCGGGCAGCGGAAAGCCCGGCCCGGGCACGAGACGCTCCGTAATGTCCTTGTGGTACTCGAAGCCCTTCACCGCCAGGAAGGCCAGGCCCAGCAGCAGCGTCAGGGCAAAGCCGCGCAGGGCCGTGCGGCGCAGCTCCGCCTGGGCGGCCTCGGAGGCGATCGCCATGGTCAGGCTGCTGGTCAGCAGGATCGCGGTGTTGAGCGTGCCCAGCACCACGTCCGTCTCGTGCCCGGCGGCGGCGAAGGCCTGCGGATGCAGCGCCCGGTTCGCCACCACGGCCATGATCAGCCCGCCGAAGAGCATCGCCTCGCTGCCCAGGAAGATCCAGATGCCGAGGCTGGAGCCCAGGCGCTGCCGGTGCAGGCTCTCCCAGGGTTCGCGGATCGGATCGGGCGCGGGCGCCGCGGGGAGGTCCGCCGCGCTCACCGGGGCTCGTCCTGGTTCCGGTGCGGCTCCTCGGTGCGGCGGTCCGGCCCGAAATCCTCGTCATGGTAGACGTAGGGGCCGGTCTTCACGACCGGAGGGACGCGGAAATTGTCGCGCGGCGGTGGCGAGGTGGTCTGCCATTCCAGCCCCGTGGCGTTCCAGGGATCGTTCCCCGCGCGCTGCCCGCGGAACAGCGACCAGGCGAGATAGCCCATCGGCAGCAGATAGGCTCCCGCCAGCAGCACCGCGCCGCAGGAGGACATGACGTGATAGACCTGGAACTCCGGCGGATAGGCGCCGTAGCGCCGGGGCATGCCGAGATAGCCCATGATGAACTGCGGGAAGAAGGTGAAGCCGAAGCCGAAGAACATCAGGATGGCGGCGAAGCGCGCCCAGCCATCCGGGTAGAGGCGCCCGGTGATCTTCGGCCACCAGAAATGCAGCCCGCCATAGAAGGCCGTGACCGCGCCGCCCACCATGATGAAATGGAAATGCGCCACGACGAAATAGGTGTCGGTCACGTGCACGTCGATCGGGATGGAGGCCAGGAACAGCCCGGTCAGCCCGCCGATGGTGAAGAGGCCGATGAAGCCGATGGCGTAGAGCATCGGCGACTCGAAGACGATCTCGCCCCGGTAGAGGGTGAAGGTCCAGTTGAAGACCTTGATGGCCGAGGGCACGGCGATGACGAAGGAGAGGAAGGAGAAGACCAGCGAGGCATAGAGCGACTGCCCCGAGACGAACATGTGGTGGCCCCAGACCAGGAAGCCGATCACCGAGATCCAGAGGATCGCATAGACCATGAAGCTGTAGCCGAAGATCTGCCGCCGGGCGAAGCAGGTGACGATCTCGCTGATCACGCCGAAGGAAGGCAGGATCATGATGTACACGGCCGGGTGGCTGTAGAACCAGAAGAGGTGCTGGAACAGCAGCGGGTCGCCGCCCCGCGCCGGGTCGAAGACGGGCAGGCCGAAGGCGCGCTCGGCGAAGATCAGCAGCAGCACGGCGGTCAGCACCGGGGTCGCCAGCACCATCACCAGGCTGGTGCCGTAGATCGCCCAGACCAGCAGCGGCAGGCGGAACCAGTGCATCCCCGGCGCGCGCAGCATGTGCACCGTGGCGATGAAGTTCAGCCCCGTCATGATGGAGGAGAAGCCCACGGCGATCACCGCGAAGACGGCGGCGAGCACGTAGGAGTTGGAGAACATCGTGGAATAGGGCGTGTAGAAGGTCCAGCCCGTGTCCACCCCGCCGGCGATCAGCGCATAGACCAGGAAGGCGCCGGCGCCGACGAAGAGATACCAGGAGGACAGGTTCAGCCGCGGAAAGGCGAGGTCCTTCGCCCCGATCATCAGCGGCAGCAGGAAGTTGCCCAGCGTGTTGGGGATGGAGGGCACCAGAAAGAACCAGACCATCACCGTGCCGTGCAGGGTGAACATCCGGTTGTAGGTGTCCGCCGACATCAGGTCCTGCTGCGGCGTGAAGAGCTCCATCCGAATCGCCACCGCCCCCGCCCCGCCAATGAAGAAGAAGGCGGTCAGCGCCGCCGCGTAGAGCAGGGCGATGCGCTTGTGATCGGTGGTCAGCAGCCAGGAGGCGATGCCCCGTTCCGCCGTCAGGTAGCTTTCCTCTTCCACCGGGCGGGCGCGGGGCGCCATGGCGGCGTCGGCGGCGATGTCGCTCACGGTGACTTCTCCTCCCGCAGGGAGCGGATATAGGCGACGAGGCGCTGCAGCTCGTCCTCTCCCACCAGCCCGGCGAAGGAGGGCATCAGCGGCGCGAAGCCGGCCACGACCTGCTTCGCCGGCTGCAGGATGGAATCGCGCAGATAGGCCTCGTCGGCGGTGACGAAATGCCCGTCCGAGAGCGGCACCTGGCGGCCGTAGAGCCCCTCCAGCCGCGGCGCGTGGACGGTGGCGCTGCCGGCATGGCAGCCGGAGCATCCGAGCGCGGTGAAGAGCACCCTGCCCTCCCCGGCCAGGTCGTCGGCCTCCGGCTGCGCCGCCAGCCACCGCGCGTAGTCGTCCGGCTCCAGCACCGTGACCGTGCCGCCCATGCGGGCGTGCAGCGTGCCGCAGTACTCGGCGCAGAAGAGCTCGTAGGTGCCGGGCTTGGTGGGGGTGAAGCGCAGCTCGGTCAGGCGGCCGGGCAGGACGTCCTGCTTCACCCGGAAGGCCGGGACGAAGAAGGAATGGATCACGTCCTGCGAGGTCATGATCAGCCGCACCCGCTGGCCCAGCGGCACGTGCAGGGCGTCGATCTCCTGCGCCCCGTTGGCGTGCCGCGTCTTCCACATCCACTGCTTGGCCTGGACATGGATCTCCACCGCGTCCCCCTGCTCCGCGCCGCCGAAGGACAGCATGGTGGCGCCGCCCCAGGCGAAGAGCACGAGCGCCAGCAGCGCCGTGGCCACGGTCCAGCCGACCTCCACCTCCCGTTGCAGGATCTCCGGCAGCGGCCCGCGCGGCGCCTTCGAGCCGCGGCGGTAGCGGATGGCGAAGCCGAGCAGCAGGCAGGTCACCAGCAGCAGGATGGCACCCGAGAGCACCAGCATGATCACCACGATCAGGTCGGTGCGCTGCGCGACGTCCGAGGCGGCGTCGGGCCAGAGGCGGAACCCGCTCATGGGCGCATCCCGCCCGGCACCCGCCGGCGCGAGACGAGGAACAGGAACAGCCCCAGCCCGCCCAGGGTCAGCACCGTGCCCATCGTCAGCGCCCGCTTCACCACGCCGTTGTAGATCCCGTGCGCCGGGTCGAGCCCGTAGCAGAGCAGGCGGATGCGGTCTCCCAGCGTGCCGATGCGGCCCTGCGAGGCCTCCACCAGCGCCAGCCGCAGCACGCCGGGATCGGGCGCCAGCCCGTCCAGCAGGCGCGAGACATGCCCGTCGCCGGTCAGCACCAGGATGCCGGTGGGATGGGCATAGCGGTCGGCCTCCCTGTCGAACTGCGCCCGGTAGCCGAGCGCGGACTGCACCTCGGCCAGCGGGACGGCCGGGCCGGTCAGGAAATGCGTGGCGGCCAGGAGCTCCGGCGGAAGCCCGCCCAGATGCGCCGCCTTCATCGCCCGCGCCTCGGCCGGCCCATCCCGGGAGCCCAGGGCGATGGCGAGCGACACGACGTCCCGCCCCGGCCGCAGCCCGGTCTCCGCCAGGGCATGGGCGGCGATCCCGAGCGCCGGGCCGCAAAGCGTGACGCAGGTGAAGTCGGCCAGCACCAGCACCGCCGGCAGGCCGTGCTGGAGGGCGGCGGGCGTGACATCGCGCCCGTCCTCGTCCCGCAGCGCCAGACCGGGCGGCAGGCGCGCGCCCGGCGGCGGCGCCAGCTCCACCTCGGCCAGTTGCGCCTCGGTCAGGGCCGCCCGGGCCGGGCCGGCCAGGGCGAGCAGCAGCACGGCCACCAGGAAGCCTGGCCGCATCCGGGAAAGCCTCATGGCCCCGCCTCCCCCCGGCGGGCCGCCTCGGGGCGCACCGGCAGCGGCACGCCCGGCTCCGGCGCCTCCAGCGGCCCATAGGCTTCCGCGCCGCGCCCGGCCTGGATCTCCATGGCCCGCTGCACCGGGATGCGGACCAGGCCCCGCGCCCGGTCCACCCAGCCATAGCCCTCCAGCCCCTTGCGCTGCTCCGCCAGGAAGCGCGCGAGGTCGCCGCGCGGATCGGTCTGCAGTTCCGGCGCCGGGAAATCCTGCGGCGGGGGCGGCTGGTTGGTGCGGATGCCGGTGCGGCTATAGACCCAGAACAGCCCGCCCATGCCCAGCAGCAGGAAGAGCAGCGTCCCGAACCCCACCAGCAGCACCGCGCGGGGGTACAGGTCCAGCGGCTCGCGCGTGCGGATCTCCTCAGCCATGGCGCAGCCCCTCCCGCGCCGGCACGGCGGGGCGCCGCAGGCGGGGTGCCAGCACGCCCCGCACCAGCCCGGTCCAGGCGCCCCCCACGGCGACGAGGCCAAGGGCCCCGCTCAGCAGGCTCCAGGCGCCGAAGCCCGGGCCGGCCAGCCAGAGCAGGTGCAGCCAAAGCCCCGCCAGCACCCCCAGCCCGATGCGGGCCAGCGCCCCGGGGCTCCGCCGCCAGGAACGCAGCATCGGCCCGCAGAGCGGCAGCAGGCCGGACAGCAGCAGCGCCGCCGCCAGCACCCAGGGCCAGGGCGCCTCCCGCCGCAGCAGGAACCAGGCGGCCTTGTCCGGCAGGTTGCCGTACCAGGCGGTGAGGTACTGGACATAGGTGAGGTAGAGCGTGCCCAGCGCGGCGGCCACCAGCATCCCGGCGAGATCCCCGGCCCGGCCCGGCTCGCCGCCGCCGGCTTCGGGCCGCAGGACGGCCGCCCAGGCGAGGCCCGCCAGCATCTGCATCACCAGCAGCCCCAGCGCGAAGGCGGTGGAGTGGTAGCGCGGGTCGATGGACAGCAGCCAGTCCACCGACAGCATGGTGAGCAGCACCACATGCAGCAGCAGCGCCACCGCCCCCAGCGCCGTCCGCGCCGCGCCGCGCAGCAGCACCAGCAGCGGCGCCAGGGCGGACCAGAGCAGCAGCGAGACCCCGCCGCGCAGCAGGGCGCCGGGCGGGTTCAGGTAGAGCGCCGCCACATCCGCATGCAGGACCCGTGACGGGTCCGCCACCCAGGGAAAGAGCGCCGGCATGGCGAAGGCCAGCGGCAGGGCGAGCAACAGGAAGAGCGGCAGCGCCGCCACGGCGGGCACCAGCGCCCCGTCCAGCGCCGCGCCCCAGTGGCCGCCGGTAAGGGCATGCACCGCCAGCAGCACGAAGGCGCCCAGGGAGATGCCCAGCCAGAAGAGCAGCCCGGCCAGCCAGCCCACCGCCGCCAGCCCCGGCGAGAGCAGCAGGCCCCAGCCGAGCAGCAGCAGCGCCGCCACAAGGCCCGCCAGCACCGGATGCCAGCCGGAAAGCAGGGCAGGCGCCCTCAAGGCCTCGCCTCCCGGATCGCCCCGGCGGCTTCCGGCGCCTCGGCCAGGGTGGCGTGGCGGGAAAGCTGCAGCGTGCGGAGATAGGCCACGATGGCCCAGCGGTCCTCGGGTGGCACGCGGGCGGCATAGGAATACATCACGCCATAACCCTCGGTGATGACGTCGAAGAGATAGCGGGCGGGCACCGCGCGCAGGCGGCGGGTGTGGAAGGAGGGCGGCGGCGGGAAGCCGCGCTGCACGATCATGCCGTTGCCCTCGCCCGACAGGCCGTGGCAGGGCGTGCAGAAGATGCCGAACCGCTCCTGCCCGCGCGCCAGCAGCGCCGGGGTGACGGGCAGCGGCGCGAGGGCGGCGGCATCGCGCGCCCGGTCGCCCCGCGCCACCGTGCCGGCCGGGATGGGGCGCGCGGTGGTGCCGTCCTTCCAGACCCCGGTCTGCTCGTAGGTGTCCATGCGGCGCTGCTGCGCCATCTCCTGCTTGCAGCCCCCCAGCAGGAGAGACGGCAGGAGCAGCGGCAGCAGGAGGACCGGCGCCCTCACGCCGCCACCGCCCGCACGGAAAGCGGCCCGAGCCCGTCCAGCAGCGCCGCGAGGCGCGCCTCGTCGGCCCGTGGATCGGCCACGGAAAGAAAGAAGCGGTCCTGGCTGGCGCGCTCGAAATCCTTTGCCTCGAAGAGCGGATGGTGCAGGCGCGGCAGGCCGCTGGCGAAGAAGAACCCGGCCACCCCGGCCAGCACCGCGGCCAGGATGCCGCCCTCGAAGCTCAGCACCAGATAGACCTGCCAGGCATGGTGCGGCCGCCCGCCGACCAGCAGCGGATAGCCGTGCACGGAGGCGTACCAGCACATCAGATAGGCCAGCGCCGCCCCCGCCAGCCCGGCGGCGAGCATCAGCACCCGCAGCCGGGAGCGCGGCAGGCCCAGCGCCTCGGGCAGCCCGTCCACGGCAAAGGGCGTGTGCGCGTCGATCGGGTGCAGCCCGGCCTCCCGCGCCCGCCGGGCGGCGGCCAGCAGCGTGTCCGGATCGCGGAACTCGGCGATGAGCAGCGGCGGCGGGCTCATCCCTCCCGCCTCCGCCGGTGCAGCAGCTTGCCCATGTCGTGCATCGCCACCACCGGCAGCAGGCGCGACGCGGTCAGCATCAGCAGCGCGAAGAAGCCCAGCGTGCCCGCCAGCAGCCCCCAGTCCCAGGGCGTCGGGTGGAAGACGCTTTCCGTCGCCGGCAGGTGCGTGTGGGACAGCGTGTTCCAGATGATCAGGATGCGTTCCAGCCACATGCCGATGTTCAGCACCACCGCCACCAGCACCACGAACCAGATCCGCCGCCGCAGCGCACCGATCCAGAAGAGCTGCGGCACCAGCACGTTGCAGGCGAGCATGGCGAGGTACAGGGCCGTATAGGGGCTGTTGAACAGGAAATGCAGGTGCGCGCGTTCCGACGCGTCGCCGCCATACCAGTCGTTGAACCATTCGGTGCCATAGGACAGGCCCATGGCCAGCGCCCCGGCCAGCACCACCCGCGCCATCACCTCGAAATGGCGCGGCGTGATCACCGCCTGCAACCCCAGCCCCCAGCGCATCGCGGCGGCAAGCACGATCACCATGCCGAAGCCGGAAAAGAGCGCGCCCACCACGAAATAGGGCGGAAAGATCGACTCCGACCAGCCCGGCATCAGGCTCGCCGCGAAATCCAGCGCCGCGACGCTGTGCACGGAAACCACCAGCGGCAGGGCGATCATCGCCATGGCGCGGTACACCGTGTCGTGCAGCTGCCAGTGTCGGGCGGAGCCGCGCCAGCCCAGCGCCAGCACGCCATAGACCCGCCGCCCCGCCCGCGTCTGCGCCCGGTCGCGCAACGTGGCGAGGTCCGGGATCAGGCCGAGGAAGAAGAACAGCACCGAGAAGACCAGGTAGGCGACGATGGAGGCGGCATCCCAGACCAGGGCGCTGTCCCATTGCGGCCAGATGCCCATCGAGTTCGGATAGGGGATCACCCAATAGGCGCGGTAGGGCCGGCCCAGGTGCAGGATCGGGAACAGCCCGGCGATGGAGACGGCGAAGATCGTCATCACCTCGGCGAAGCGGTTGATCGCCGCGCGCCAGGGCTGCCGTGTCAGCAGCAGCGCCGCCGAGATGAAGGTCCCCGCATTGCCGATGCCGATCCACCAGACATAGTTGGCGATGGGGAAGCCCCAGACCACCGAGGTGTTGTTGCCGAAGATGCCGATGCCCTGGGCGAAGAGCCAGGTGATGATGGCGGCCATCATCAGCGTCACCAGCAGGGCGAGCAGGAAGGCGATGCGGTAGCGTCCGCCCGCCTTCTCCCGCAGCAGCGGGTCGGCGACGGTGCCGACCAGGGAGCCGTAGCTGGCCTCGCGCGGCAGCAGCCCGTCGGTGGCGCCGCTCATGCCCCGTCCTCCAGCCCCGGATGGGGGTTTCGCACGGCACCCAGATAGGTGGTGCGCGGCCGCGTCCCGAGCTCGCCCAGCAGCGCGTAGTGCTGCGGCTCCCGCCGCAGCGCCGCCACGGCCGAGCCCTCCGCCTTCAGGTCGCCGAAGCCGATGGCCTGGGCCGGGCAGGCATTCTGGCAGGCGGTGCGCACCTCATCGGCGCGGAGCGGCCGGTCCTCCTTCTCCGCGGCGCGGCGGGCGGCGCTGATGCGCTGGGTGCAGTAGGTGCATTTCTCCATCACCCCGCGCGCCCGCACCGTCACCTCCGGATTGTGCTGCGCGGCCACCACCGGATCGCCGAGGTTCCCGTACTCCTGCCCGTCATTATAGCCGAAGAAGTTGAAGCGCCGGACCTTGTAGGGGCAGTTGCCCTGGCAGAAGCGGGTGCCGATGCAGCGGTTGTAGACCTGCACGTTCAGCCCCTCGCTGTCGTGCACCGAGGCCGCGACGGGGCAGACCGGCTCGCAGGGCGCCTGCTCGCAATGCATGCAGGGCACGGGCTGGAAGCCGGGGCGCGGGTCCGCCTCCGCCTCGCCCTGCCAGTAGGTGTCCACCCGCAGCCAGGCCATGTGGCGGCCCCGCGCCACCTCCTCCGGCCCGACCACGGGCACGTTGTTCTCCGCCTGGCAGGCGATGACGCAGGCGTTGCAGCCGATGCAGAGCGTGGTGTCGATCACCATCGCCCAGGCCGGGAAATCCGGGGCGGGTTGCCGGGGCAGCAGGCTGGGCGGCGTGGCCGACGGCGGCGCCTCGCGCCCGGCCAGCTCCTCCAGGCCGAAGGCGCGGAACAGGCTGTGCCGGTCGCCCTCCAGCCCATGCGCGTCGAGCGGGCGCAGCACCTCGCCCCGGTGGCCGGTCTTCGCCAGGGCGAGCCCCGCGCCGCCCCAGGGCGCCCGGCTGTCGCGCAGCGCATAGGCATCCGCGCCCAGCCCGTCGCCGATCGAGCCCGCCCGCCGCCGCCCATAGCCGAGGCTGAGCGCCGCCACGCCCGGCGCCATGCCGGGCAGCGGCAGGACCGGCGCCTCCAGCCGCCGCCCGCGCCAGTCCAGCGCCACCCGGTCGCCCGCCTCCAGCCCGCGCCGCCGCGCTTCCTCGGGCGCGAGCAGCAGGGCATTGCCCCAGACCTGCCGGGTCAGCGGCTTCGGGCATTCCTGCAGCCAGGCATTGTTGGCGAAGCGCCCGTCCCAGCAGGCAGGGTCGGGGCGCAGCGCGAGGACCAGCCCGGCCTCCGGCAACACGGCGCGGAGTTCCGGCAGGCGCGGCTCCGGCGGCGCCACCGGGGCGGGCGCGCTGTCCGGCAGCACCCCGTCATGCAGCGCCTGCCGCCACCAGTCCTCGAACTCCGCCCCGGGCCCCGTGCCCCGCCAGGTGGCGCGGAGCTCCGCATACGGGTCGCTGTCCAGCCGCCCGAGCAGCGCGGCCAGGGCCTGGGCGGGCGAGACCGTGTCGTGGAGCGGCTTGATCAGCGGCTGCGCGAGGCTGGCCGTGCCCTCCGTGGCCCGGGCATCGCCCCAGTCCTCCAGCGGATGGGTCATCGGCACGTGCCAACGGCAGGCGGCGGCGGTCTCGTCAAAGGAGCCGCCGAGATGCAGGGTGAAGGCGCCGCCCTTGCCCAGCGCCTCCGCGAAGCCGAGATCGGCGGGCGCGTCGTAGACCGGGTTGCGGTCCAGGATCAGCAGCGTCTCCACCGCCCCGCCGCGCAGGGCCTCCGCCAGCGCGGCGAGGTCCTCCGGCGCCCGCTCCGCCAAGGGCTCGCGGTACTCCACCGGGGCGCCGAGACGGTGGTTGGCCCAGTGCGCCAGCGCCTGCACCTCCGGCGGCTGCCAGGGGCCGGCCAGCACCAGCCCTTCCCCGGGGCGGGCCCGCAGATCGGCCAGCGCGGCCTCTAGCCAGCGCGCCACGGCGGGGTCCAGGGCCGGGGCCTCCAGCGGCGCGCCCAGCCCGGCCGCCAGGGCGATGGCGAGGTCCCGCAGCCCGGCGGGCGGCAGGGCGAGGCGGTGATCGGCCTTGGCGCCCGTCAGGCTCGGCACGGATTCCGCGACATAGAGGCGCGAGAAGTCCCCGGACTGCCCCCTCCGGGCCTGCCGGTGCGCGGCGAAGCCCCGCGCGTGGCGTGGCTGGTCCGGCCCGGGGCCGAGCGGATCGGCATCCAGCGCCAGGATGGTGGTGGCCCGGTCCAGGCGCGGCAGGGCGGAAAGCGGCCGCCCGAAGGCCAGCGCGGCGCCCGCGCGGAGGTTCTCCTCCCCCACCGGCTCATGCGCGTGCCAGCGCAGACCCGGGAAGCGGGTACGCACATCGCCGATCAGCCGCAGCAGGGTGGGCGAGGTGAGGTGCCCCGTCAGCAGGTGCAGCCCCGCCCCGCCACGCGCCTCCGCCTTGCGGATCTGCGGCAGCAGGGCGGTGAAGAGCGCGTCGCGCGGCGCGATCCGGATGCCCTGGCGCACGGCGCGGGAACGGTCCGGGTCATAGAGCGAGAGGATTGCCGCCTCGGTGAAGGCATCCGTGCCGCCGAGGCTGCCGGGATGCGCGGCATTGCCCTCCAGCTTCACCGGACGGCCCTCGAAGCAGGTGGCGATCACGCCGCGCGCATAGCCGTTCAGCGTCAGCGCCGTGGCATAGCGCATCGGCACGCCGGGGACGACGTTCTCCGGCTGCTCCACATAGGGGACGATCTCCTCCGCCGGCTGGCCGCAGGCGGTGAGGCTCAGCGCCGTGCCCAGCAGCGCCAGCCCGGCCCGGCGCCGGCTCATCACCGGTCCACCCTCCGGAATATCGGACGGAGGATCGCTCAGCGGTGGCAGCGGGAGCATTCCGTCAGCCCTTCCGTCTGGATCATGTAATGGTGGATCAGCGCCTCGCCCTGCCGCCGCCGGTCGGCGGGCGGCGTCCAGTCCATGCGGGTGATGGCATCCTCCGGCCGCAGGTTCGGCGCCGGATCGCGGTGGCAGTCCAGGCACCAGCCCATGGTCAGCGGCGCCACCTGCCGGACCTGTGGCATCCGCCCGATATCGCCATGGCAGGTGGCACAGCCGACGCCGTTGCGCACATGCACGCTGTGGTCGAAGAAGACATAGTCCGGCAGGCGGTGGACGCGCTGCCAGGCGATCGGCACATGCTTCGCGAGGCTTTCGCGCACCGGCGCCAGGATCGCGGCATTGGTCCAGATCTGCGAATGGCAGGTCATGCAGGTCTCGGTCGGCGGTACCCCCGCGAAACGGGATTCCGTGACGGAGGTGTGGCAGTAGCGGCAGTCGAGGCCGAGGCTACCGACATGATGCGCGTGGCTGAACTGCACGGGCTGTTCCACCACCATGTCCTGCCGCGTCACATGCGCGGTGAAGGGCAGCCAGAGCAACAGGCCGAGCCCAGCCAGGATGAACAGAAGGACACCCAGCAGCCCGGCGCGGGCCAGCGTGTCGGCCTGGGGAGAGAAGATCTGCGGCACGGCGCCGGTCAGGAGACGGTGGACGGGCCGTGGCCGGACAGGCGCGCCCGCGCGGGGGATGGCGGGCGTGGGCCCATCGTGAATCGCATCGTGACGTTCGGTGATCCGTTGTTGCGGCGAGACTGAACCAGCCATCCGCGGATGAGAACGGGCCTGCCCGCCCCGGCCGATCAACAGGATGAGATGACGGGCACGGAAACCGGCCTGCCTCGCGTGGTGGTGATCCGGAACGCGCTTCCGCCGTCGCCCGCCAACCCCCTGGCCCGCCGCGGCAGCCTCGGGCTATGAGGGGGTCGGCCCCCGGAAGCTGGCCGGCGGCCCGGTCGCGACAACCGTCAGGAACCGGCGGGAACGCGGCCCCCATGCCGTGGCGCGGACCGGGCCATGCCCGGCGGCACGCCCGCCCGGCCTTCACCAGCCATCGGACGCCACATGACAGCCACGCAATATATCCTGACCCTGTCCTGCCCCAACCGGCCCGGCATCGTGGCGGCGGTGGCCGGCTGCATCTTCGAGCACGGCGGCAACATCCGCGAGGCGCAGCAGTACGACGACACGGAAAGCACCCGCTTCTTCGCGCGCATCACCCTCGACCATCCTGAGGACCGGCTGGACCTGGCGGCGCTGCGGCAGGGCTTCGGCGCCGTGGCGGAACGCTTCGGCATGGCCTGGAGCCTGCGCGACCGGGGCGAGCGGCAGCGCGTCATGCTGCTGGCCTCCCGCTTCGACCACTGCCTCGCCGACATCCTCTACCGGTGGCGCATCGGCGAGCTGCCGATGATCCCGACAGCCATCGTCTCCAACCATCCGCTGGAGACCTATGCGCATCTCGACTTCGCCGGCATCCCCTTCCACCACCTGCCGGTGACGAAGGCGAACAAGCGGGAGCAGGAGGAGCGGATCTGGTCGCTGGTGCAGGAGACCGGCACGGACCTGGTGGTCCTGGCGCGCTACATGCAGATCCTCTCCGACGACCTCGCCGGGAAGCTGGCCGGGCGCTGCATCAACATCCACCATTCCTTCCTGCCGGGCTTCAAGGGCGCGCGCCCCTATCACCAGGCGCATGCGCGCGGCGTGAAGCTCATCGGCGCCACGGCGCACTACGTCACCGCCGATCTCGACGAAGGGCCGATCATCGAGCAGGACGTGGAACGCATCAGCCACAACGACACGCCCGATGACCTGATCCGCCAGGGCCGCGACATCGAGCGCCGCGTCCTGTCCCGCGCCCTGCTCTGGCAGCTCGAAGGACGCATCCTGCTCAACGGCAGCCGCACGGTGGTGTTCCGCGACTGATCCGGCCCCGCATATGGCGTCCCGGCGAGCATGCACTCCATGAGTTGAGCAGCGGCGGGGTTCGCAGGTGGGAATACCGGACTAGGCTCCATCCCCCATCACACGGAGGCCAGAAGAACCTCGATGAAACGATCCCTGCTTCCCGGCCGCGGCGCATTCCTGGCCCTCGCGACGAGTGGCCTGTTCGGCCTCGCCGCCTGCGCCGATCCCTCCGCCCCCCCGCAAACCGCCACGGCCCCCGCGCCCGCGAATGCCGCACCAGCAGCCCAGCCCGTGGCCGCCACGCCGGATCAGCCCCTGGAAGGCGTCGCCTGGCGCCTCACGCAACTGGACGGGAAGCCTGTCTCCCCCGGCCAGAACCAGCGCGCCCCCTTCCTGCAGTTCGACGCGCAGAACAAGCGGGTTTCCGGCTCCGGAGGCTGCAACCGCCTGACCGGCACCTATCTGTCCGGACCGGGCACGCTGCGGATCGGCCCCGTGGCCAGCACCCGCATGGCCTGCCTCGACCGGGACACCGGGGAACGCGAGAACCGCTTCTTCGCCGCGCTGGAGGCGGCCAGGGGCTACCGGATCGCCGGGCGCGTGCTGACCCTGACCGATGGCGGCGGCCAGACCCTGGCGGTGCTGGAGGAAGCGACGCTGCGCTGAGGCGGATGCGGGCGGCGTCCGGATGCTTCCATCCGGACGCGATCCGCCCTAGCGGCCCAGCCCGTCCCAGAACTCCTTCACCTTGGCGAAGAAACCCTCGGATTCCGGCGAGGACCGGTCGCCCTCCCGCGCCTCGGCCTCGAACTGCTCCAGCAGCTCGCGCTGGCGGGGGGACAGGTTCTGCGGCGTCTCGACGCTGACCTGCACGTACATGTCGCCGCGCGCCGCCGAGCGGAGCACGGAGAAGCCCTTGCCGCGCAGGCGGAACTGGTCGCCCGCCTGGGTGCCCTGCGGGATGGTGACGCGGGCGCGGCCGCCATCGATGGTCGGCACCTCCACCGCCCCGCCCAGCGCCGCCTGGGTCATGCGCAGCGGCACGCGGACGAAGATGTTGTTGCCGTCGCGCACGAAGAGCGGGTGCGTACGCACGCCGATATCCACATAAAGATCGCCCGCGGGCGCGCCGCGGAGCCCGGCCTCGCCCTCGCCGGACAGGCGGATGCGCGTGCCGTCCTCGACACCCGCCGGAACGGTGACGTTGAGGGTGCGGTCGCGCTGCACGCGGCCGGCGCCCTGGCAGACCTTGCAGGGGTTCTTCACCGTGCGGCCGGTGCCGCCGCAGGTCGGGCAGGTGCGCTCCACCAGGAAGAAGCCCTGCTGCGCCCGGACCTTGCCCGCGCCATGGCAGGTGGCGCAGGTCTGCACGGAAGCCTTGCCGCCCTCGGCGCCCGAGCCGTCGCAGGCCTCGCAGGCCACGGAGCTGGGCACGCGGATGGTCTTCTTGACCCCGGCGAAGGCTTCCTCGAGGCTGATCTCGATGCTGGTGCGCAGGTCCGACCCACGGCCCGCCGCCGCGCCGCCCCGGCCACGGCCGCCGCCGCCCGCGCCGCCGCCGAAATTGGCGCCGAACATCTGCTCGAAGATGTCCTCGAAGGGCGAGCCGGCGAAGCCGCCGCCGCCAAAGCCCCCGGCCCCGCCGCCACCCCCGCCCTCGAAGGCAGCATGGCCATAGCGGTCATAGGCGGCGCGCTTCTCGCCGTCCTTGAGGACGTCGTAGGCCTCGTTGAGCTCCTTGAACCGCGTCTCGGCGCCCTTGTCGCCCTGGTTGCGGTCCGGATGGTACTTCATGGCGAGCTTGCGATAGGCCTTCTTCAGCTCGTCCTCGCCCGCGTCACGGGCACAACCCAGAATTTCGTAGTAATCGCGCTTTGCCATCGTCGTCCCGTTCGCAGGGCGGGCCTGGTCCGGCGATCCCGATCACCGAACCGGCCAATTTTCCCTGTGGCCTGCTGATCCGCGGCTGCCGCGGGCAGGACACCAGAGGCGCTTCATAGCAAAACGCCCGGCCCGGGGGGCAAAATCCCCACGGGCCGGGCGCCGTGCCCTACAGCGCCGGCAGGCCTCTCAGCCCGTCAGCCCTGGTTCTTCTTGTTGTGGTCCACGTCCTCGAACTCGGCGTCCACCACCTTGCTGCCGTCGCCCGGCTGGCCCCCGGCCGCACCACCGGCGCCCTGCCCCGCGCCCGGCGCGCCCTGGGAGGACGGGCCGGAGGCACCCTGGGCCTCGGACTGGGCGCGGTACATGGCCTCGCCCATCTTCATGGCCGCCGCGGACAGCCGCTCGGTCGCCTGCTTCAGCGTCTCGGCATCGCCGTTCTCGCGGGCCGACTTCGCCGCTTCCAGCGCGCCCTCGACCTCGCCCTTCTCCGCCGCACCGACCTTGTCGCCGGCCTCGGCCAGCGTCTTCTCGGTCTGGTGGATCAGGGCCTCCAGGTTGTTGCGCGCCTCGACCGCCTCACGCCGCTTCTTGTCCGCCTCGGCATTCGCCTCGGCGTCCTTGACCATGCGCTCGATGTCGTTCTCGCTCAGGCCGGAGCGGGCCTGGATCTTGATGTTCTGCTCCTTGCCGGTGGCCTTGTCCTTGGCGCTCACGGAGACGATGCCGTTCGCGTCGATGTCGAAGGTCACCTCGATCTGCGGCACGCCGCGCGGCGCGGGCGGAATGCCCTGCAGGTCGAAGTTGCCGAGCAGCTTGTTGTCCGCCGCCATCTCGCGCTCGCCCTGGAAGACCTTGATGGTCACCGCCGTCTGGTTGTCGTCGGCGGTGGAGAAGGTCTGGGACTTCTTCGTCGGGATGGTGGTGTTGCGGTCGATCAGCCGGGTGAACACGCCGCCCAGCGTCTCGATGCCCAGGCTCAGCGGGGTCACGTCGAGCAGCAGGACGTCCTTCACCTCGCCCTTCAGCACCGCGCCCTGGATGGCGGCGCCGATGGCGACCACCTCGTCCGGGTTCACGTTGCGGGCGGGCTCCTTGCCGAAGAACTGCTTCACCGTCTCGATGATCTTGGGCATGCGGGTCATGCCGCCGACCAGGATCACCTCGTCGATCTCGTTCGCGGCGAGGCCCGCATCCTTCAGCGCGTTGCGGCAGGGCTCCAGCGTCCGCTGCACCAGGTCATCGACCAGCGCCTCCAGCTTCGCGCGCGTCAGCTGCAGCACGAGGTGCTTCGGGCCGGTCGCGTCGGCGGTGATGAAGGGCAGGTTGATCTCGGTCTGCTTGGCCGAGGACAGCTCGATCTTCGCCTTCTCGGCGGCCTCCTTGAGGCGCTGCAGGGCGAGCTTGTCGCCGCGCAGGTCGATGCCGTTCTCCTTCTTGAACTCGTCGGCCAGGTAGTCGATCACCCGCTGGTCGAAGTCCTCGCCGCCCAGGAAGGTGTCGCCATTGGTGGACTTCACCTCGAAGACGCCGTCGCCGATCTCCAACACGGAAACGTCGAAGGTGCCGCCGCCGAGGTCATAGACCACGATCGTGCCGGAGTTCTTCTTGTCGAGCCCATAGGCCAGCGCGGCGGCCGTCGGCTCGTTGATGATGCGCAGCACCTCGAGGCCCGCGATGCGGCCGGCCTCCTTGGTGGCCTGGCGCTGGGCGTCGTTGAAATAGGCCGGGACGGTGATCACGGCCTGGGAGACGGGCTCGCCGAGGTAGTTCTCGGCCGTCTCCTTCATCTTGCCCAGGACGTAGGCGCTGATCTGCTGCGGCGCCATCTTGTCGCCGCGCGCCTCCACCCAGGCGTCGCCGTTGTCGGCGCGCACGATGTGGAAGGGGGCGAGGCTCTTCTCCTTCTGCACCATGGCGTCGTCGAAGCGACGGCCGATCAGGCGCTTCACGGCGTAGAGCGTGTCGGTGGGGTTGGTCACCGCCTGGCGCTTCGCGGCCTGGCCGACCAGGCGCTCGCCATTCTTGGTGAAGGCGACCATGGAGGGCGTCGTGCGCGCGCCCTCGGCATTCTCCAGCACCCGGGCCTCGCCGCTTTCCATGATGGCGACGCAGGAATTCGTGGTGCCGAGATCGATGCCGATAACTTTGCTCATCCGTCTCTCCTCTGCGGCGGATCGGGACGGCCCTGCTCAGGCGCCGTGCCGGTCCCCATTTGCTCGGATGTGGGGAATTGGTTCGGACCGGGACCGGTCCGCGACCAAGGATGTATTGTTCCAGGGCTTTGGCAACAAGAGGGCAACACCCGCAAAGCGGCCCCTCCTTGCGCGCTTCCCGCGAGTCAGACCCCCGGATTCCGCCGGAAACCGCCGGTCAGGGCCGGGATGCCCCGAAAGGCGGTCCAGGAGGCGGCGCTCCGGCAGACGGCGGGGCGGCCGGGCCGGGGCCTGCTCCACGGAACAGGTAGAGGACGCGCTTGCCGTTCCGCGGGTCCCGCGCCTCGCCCACCGGGCGGAAGCCCAGCCTCGCATGGAAGGCGAGGCTGCCGGGGTTGGGCGGGTCCAGGTTGACCTCGCAGCCCACGCCGCAGCGCCCGGCGGCCAGGAGGCCCGCCGCCAGATCCTCGTAAAGGCGGCGGGCGATCCCCTGCCCGCGGGCCGCGGCGGCGACGGCCACGCGGTCCACATAGACCGCACCCGGACGATGGCGGTGGACCCAGCCATGGTTCGGCCCGCGCAGCGGCAGGCCAGCGAAGGCGAGCAGGAAACCCAGGGGCCTGCCCGCCTCCCCCACCGCGACGCGGGCGCAGAAGGCGCCACGCGCCAGATCCGCGAATCCCGCCTCCCCGACCGCGTTCAGCTCCGCCGCATGGGCGTCGTTCAGCCTGGCCAGGGCGGGGATGTCGGCGGCCCGGATGTCGCGGCGGCGGATCAGGCCGGCTTGCCCGCGACCACCACCATGGCGGGGCGCAACAGGCGGCCGTTCAGCGTCCAGGCCGGGGTCCAGGCCTGGATCACCGTGCCCGGCTCCACGCCCGGCGGGGCCGGCTGCTCGGCCATGGCCTGGTGCAGCGCCGGGTCGAAGGGCCGGCCGGCCGCCTCCACCCGCTGCACGCCGTGGCGCTCCAGCATGGAAAGGAAGGAGCGCTCCACCCCCTCGAAGCCGCCGCGCAGCTTGCCCAGCAGCTCGGGCTCGCCCGGCTCGGGCTGCGGCAGGGCATCGAGGCCCCGGCGCAGGTTGTCCGCCGCCTCGGCCACGTCGGTGGCGAATTTCTGGATGGCGTAGTTGCGGGCGTCCTCCACCTCCTTGCGCTGGCGGTTGCGGGCGTTCTGGGCCTCGGCCTCCGCCCGCATCCACTTGTCGCGCAGGGCGGCGAGCTCCTCCTCCAGCGCCGCGACGCGCTCCGATTCGGGCTGCGGCGGCAAGGCTTCCGCGGCCTCCCCCGCCTCCGGGGCCGGTGCCTCGTGGACGGGAATGGCGATGTCGTCCTCAGGGTGGGCTTGGCCTTGCCGCTCAGCCTCGGAAGGGTGCTTCCAGTTCGAATTGCTCATGAAAAATCCAGGTCGTCCGTGTGGGGCACCGGTCCATGCGGGACCGGAAACATGTCCTGTCCCACCTAGGGTCCGGAAGCCTTCGCGGCAAGGCGCGGGCTTGGCGGAGCGGGGCAGCGGGCTCATCTTCCCGGTCCACATGACCGAGCCCTCTCCCGAGATTTCCCCGATGGCCGAGCGGATCGAGGCACGGCTGGAACGCCTGGACCTCGACCCCGCCAGCGCCACGAAGAAGGCGGGACTGCCGCCCGGGAGCATCGAGCGCATCCTGACGGGACAGGCGCCCAGCCCGCGCGGCACGCCGCTGCGCAAGCTGGCGGAGGTGCTGGAATGCTCGGTCTCCTACCTCGTGGGGCTGGACCCGGACGCCCCGCCCCCGCCCGAGCTGCTGGCGGAGGAACAGGGGGATTTCGGCCTGCTGTCCGGCGACCAGGAAGCCCTGCTGCGGGCCTATGGCCGGCTGGACATGGCCTCCAAGCAGGCCCTGCTGCATGTCGCCCGGAAAATGGCCGGACCGGAGCCGGAACCGGAGGCGAAGCCGGCCAGGAGCCGGCGCAAGGCCTGATACGAACGGCGGACCTTCCCTTCACCCATGGGCTCCGGCGTGGTTTCCTCTGGCCACCCCCGGGGGAGAGGCCCTGCCTCTCGCCCCAGCCCCCTCTCCGCCAGGACCCTGCGGGCCCTGGACCCGATGAGTTGGTGCTTCCGGCAAAGGCCGGTGCCGGGGACCGGTCCCGCAGGGCTGGTGCACGCGGCAGTGCCGGCAGCGGAAGAAAACACCCTTTCCCATGCTGGTGGCGCCGACAGCCCGCCGGAAAGCCATGCCCTCCGGCGCGATCCGGCCACAGCCAAGGCCGGAGAACGGAAGGTCCAGTGTCAAACATGTGCGTTTGACCTGGTTCCTGGCGAAGGCAGAGCCCTCCCCTCGGACCAGGGGCACCCTCGCCGGCCTCACCGCCACCCGGACAGGTCACGGCCACCGCAAACGTTCCTTGCTTCCCTGCCCGCCCGGCGATATAGGAATA
The DNA here is from genome assembly GCF_002754815.1 of Roseomonas sp. FDAARGOS_362. Lineage (GTDB taxonomy): Bacteria > Pseudomonadota > Alphaproteobacteria > Acetobacterales > Acetobacteraceae > Roseomonas > Roseomonas mucosa. Next base: position 2,645,555 of record NZ_CP024588.1, read on the forward strand.
TAATCAACGCCACCCCTTTGCAGCGTCGTCTGCCCCTGTGGCGGGCATCTGGCCAACCCTACCCGCCACCCAGGACAAAGCTCTGCACCTGCCAAGCCGCATAAAGGACTAAAAACCTAAAACACTAAAATCCTAAAGCGTCACAGCCGGTGACGATAACCTCCGGGGCACGGGGGCATGGCAAAGACCCACCCCCTGACCCGCGGATACGAAGCGCGGCGGCCGTCACGCCGGACGAAGGCGCCGGACGAGACGGACCAGGAAGGGCAGGAAGGCGAGCGCCAGGGCCACCAGGGCCACCCACTGGGCGGGGCGCAGGCCATAGCCGAGGGCCAGGTTGGCCCGCAGCACCAGCGCGGCGGGGACGCGGGTAGCCAGGGCGTACCAGCCGTATTCGATGACGGCGGTGCCGAGGGTGGCGAGGGGCACGAGGGCAAGCAGGGGCAGGAAGCCGGTCCGCCGCGTGGCCGGAAGCAGGCGCCAGAGGATGAGCCAGAGCAGGAAGCCCGCCATGAGCACGGCCTCGGAAACATCGACCTTCGACTGCATGAAGAAGTGCAGCGCGCCCAGGCCGGCGATCGGGAAGACCAGCCGGTGCAGGCGCTTCCAGTTGCGGCCCATGCGGCGGACCGCGCCGTCGGTGGAGGTCCAACCCAGGACGCAGAGGCCGAGCACCGCCGCGAAACCGATGGTGAGGTAGGTGCGCTTCAGGATCTCGCCGGCGACGTGGAACAGGTCGAAGCGCTGGTCGATCACATAGAGCATCAGGTGCGCCAGGGCATAGGCCAGGGCGGCGAGGCCCAGCATCCGCCGCAGCACCACGACACGGGGCCATTCCGCCAGGTAGCGCAGGGGCGTGACGGCGAGCGAGATCAGCAGGAAGCGGATGGCCCAAAGGCCGGTCTGGTGCGTCGCCTCCATATAGGGCTCGGCGCCGAGCGTGCCCGTGCTCCAGCGCAGCCCGGCGATCAGGCCGGGCAGCAGCGTGGCCAGGAAGACGGCGGTCTTGAAGGGCGAGACGCGGCCGCCCCGGTCCAGCCAGGGCCAGGGAGCCACGGAAGAAACGGCCCGGGAGGAACCCCGGGAAGCCGGGCGGCCCGCCTCGGCGGGGGCGCCTTCCGGGCGGGTGCCCCCCGGGCGCGGGCGGCGCGGGCGGGTGGCCCCCGCGGGAAGGTCGGGCGGAGGGCCTGGGGAAAGGTCGGAGGACATGCCGCGGCCTCAGTTGGACGGGGAAACGCCGTCCTTGGCGACCGTGACACGGGTTGCGGTAAGGCGGCCCTCGGCGTCGCGGGTGGCGCCGAACATCACCGCGGCGCCGGGCTTCAGGTCCTCGCGCGTGGCGGGGACAGGGGTGACGACCGGCGTGCCGGGCGGCACATGGATGCGCAGCGTCTGGCCCTTGTAGGCCATGGTGAGTTCGCGGCCGGAGGTGGCGGAGACGGCGGCATCGACCGTCGCATTGGTCATGCTGGTGCCCGGCAGGTCCCAGGGATAATGCCCCTCGCCGACGCCGCGCATCGCCTCGGGAAAGACCTGGACGGCGCGGGCCTCCAGAGTCGCGCCCTCGCCCGGCACGCCGACGATGCCGAGATAGTCGCCAGGCTTGATGCTGGAAAGCTCCACCGGCCTGGGCGAGACGACGGTCAGGTTGCCGGCGAGGGTCACGGGCAGCGTGTCGCCGTCGCGGGTCTTCACCACCATCGAGGCACCCTCGACCGAGACGATGCTGCCCCGGATGCGGACGGGCGCGGCCTGCGGGGCGGTGCCCGGCTGAGCCACCCCAGGGGCCACCCCAGGGGCCACTCCGGGGGCCACTCCTTGCGCCAGGGCCGGCACCGGCCATGCCTGCGGCAGGACGGCCAGGGATGCGGCCAGGACCGCGGGCAGGATGCGGGAAGAATCGGGCATCGGCGTTCGGAAGCTCCAACGGCGGCACGCCGTGCGGGCCGGAACGCCGCTGAACAGCTCGCCCGCACGGCGTGCCGCCGGGGGCTGCGCGGGACATCTGCGGGGATCAGGCACGCGGCGCGGACCGGGGTTAGGTGTGGGAGCCCCATGGGGATGCAAGGGCCGGCCCCGGGCCTGTCGGATAATTCACGCCGCTCCCCGGCGCCCCCCCCTTGCCGTGGCGGGCCGCTAGCCGCAGCCGCAGCCGCCGGCCTTGCGGGCGCCCGCCGCCCCGGCATGGTCCGGCCGGGTGGAGGGATCGCGCGACAGCCCCTTGGCCGCCAGCTCGGCTTCGTAGGCCGGCCACCAGCCTTCCTGCTCCTCCCCCAGCCGGCGCAGCACCGTCCAGCTGTAGATGCCGGTGTCGTGCAGGTCGTCGAAGACGATCCGGACCGCGTAATGGCCGACCGGCTCCAGCGCCATGATGCCGACATGGCGGCGGCCCGAAACCAGCTTCTTCTGGCCCGGACCGTGGCCCTGCACCTCGGCGGAGGGGCTTTCCGCCCGCAGGTACTCGGCCGGCAGGCTGTGGCGCACCCCGTCCGGCCAGGCGACCTCCAGCCGCTTCTCCGCCCGGCGGAGGCGCAGCTCCGTCGGGACCAGGGGCGCGGCGATGCTCACCCGTCGAGCCGGCGCGCCTCGTCCGGCAGCATGATCGGAATGCCGTCGCGGATCGGATAGGCCAGCCCGGCCTTGTCGCTGATCAGCTCGCCGCGCTCGCGGTCATAGCGCAGCGGTCCCTTGGTCACGGGGCAGACCAGGATCTCCAGCAGGCGGGGATCGACCGGGGCGGATGTCTTGGTGTCGTTCATCGTCTCGTTCTCGTTCAGCTCGGCCTGCCGGACGGCGAGGCGTCCGGCCCGCCGAGGGCATCCATCTGCAACAGGGTCACCAGCGTCCTCGCCCGGTCTTCCGGAGTCGGGGCCTCCAGCAGCGCCTGCTTCTCGCGCGGATCGAAGGGACAGACCATGGCCAGCGTGGTGACCAGCATCGGGTCCGGCAGCTTCTCGATCGCCTCCCAGTTCGCCTCGATCCGCCGCGCCCGGAAATAGGGGTGCAGCGCCGACATCAGCGCCGCGCGGTCGAGCAGGGGCTCCGCGCCGCCGGTCTCCAGATCGGCAAGCCAGGGGCGGTAGTCTGCCCGGACCCGCCGGTAGCCCCCCGGATGCAGGGGCAGCTCCTGGCGCACCTGGAAGCGGAGCAGGCCGGTCAGGGTGATCAGCAGCCGCCCGTCCTCCGTCTCGGAGAAGGAGGAGACGCGGCCCAGGCAGCCCGTGCCGTAGAGACCGGGCGGGGTGGCCCCCGGCGCGCTGGGATCGGGCTGGATCATGCCGAAGAACCGCCCCCGGCCCAGGCTGTCCTGCACCATGGCGAGGTAGCGGGGCTCGAAGATGTTCAGCGGCAGCCGGCCTTGCGGCAGCAGCAGCGCGCCCGTGAGCGGAAAGACCGCGATCTCTTCCGGCAGGCTTTCGGGCCCGGGATGGAAGGCGGGCACGGGCGCGCCACCGTTCAGCTGAACAGCAGGGTCGAGAGCTTGCGCCGCGCCGCGACCGAGGCCGGGTCGGCGAAGCCCCAGGCTTCCAGGAACTTCAGCAGCTGCTTGCGCGCCGCCTGCTCGTTCCATTCGCGGTCGCGCCGGATCGAATCGATCAGCGCATCCACGGCGGCGGCCTTCTCCCCGGCGGCGTTCAGCGCCACGGCAAGATCGATCCGGGCGGCATGGTCGTCCGGATCGGCGGCCACGCGCTGCTCGAACTCCGCCAGCCGGGCGCGGGCCTCGCGGCCCTGCTTCGCGAGTTCCAGCGCCGAGCGGACCGAGGCGATCTCGGCATGGTTGGCGATCTTGGCCGGGATCTGGTCGAGCACGGCCTCTGCCTGGTCTTCCTCGCCCAGGGCCATGAGGGCGCGCACCAGCCCGGCATAGGCTTCCGCATTCTCGGGCTCCGCCTGGATCAGCTCGCCGAAGAGCTGCAGGGCGCCAGCGTGGTCGCCCTCCTCGGCGGCGGCCTTGGCCTCGCCCAGCAGGTCGGCCGTGGGCATCTGCCCGCCGGCCAGCTTCAGCAGCGCCTCGACGAAGCGCTTGACCTCGCTTTCCGGCAGGGCGCCCTGGAAGAGATCGGCGATCTGCCCCTTCCAGAAGGCCACGACCGTCGGCACCGACTGCAGCGGCAGGCCCATCTGGGCAAGCTGCCGCACCAGCGCCTGATTCTTGTCGATGTCGATCTTGACCAGCTTCACCCGGCCGCCGGCGGCGCGGGTGACCTTCTCCAGCGTCGGCGTGAGCTGCTTGCACGGACCGCACCAGGTCGCCCAGAAATCCACCAGGATAGGCGTCTGGCGCGAAGCCTCGACCACATCCTGCATGAAGCTGTTCTGGTCGCTGTCGCGGATGATGTCGGCGTCGCCGCCGCCCGCGGCGGGGCGATTCGGGTCCAGGATAGTGTCCATGTGGGTGGGTTCCCCAACTTCGTTTGCGCTCATAGATGCGCCTGTGGAGCCCGGACGCAATGGCCCAGGGCATAGATCGCCCCTCCGCCTGGGGTTCCGGTGGCCTGGAAGGGCGGGAAGGAACGGCCGGATGGCAGCCCTGCGAAAAACTGGGGCGGGGACCCTTGTCAGCCTGTCACCGGCATGTCAAAAGCCCGGCCACAGACGGAGCGCGGGCGTAGCTCAGGGGTAGAGCACAACCTTGCCAAGGTTGGGGTCGAGGGTTCGAATCCCTTCGCCCGCTCCAGTCGGTCTCCTCACAACCTGTCTCTCCCGACCAGGGCACCGCGCTGAGGCGCAGGTTTCCTGCGGTTTTCGGTCTCGACCTTGATGGTGCAAGGTCGGAACGTGGGCGGGTTTTCTCTCCGAAATGCCGGAGACTCTCTCCACCTTGAGGGTAGGTCGATTTTGCCAACGGGGTCTAACGCCTTGTTTTTAGGCCGTCATCGTTGCGGCTCTCCTGTTCGGATTTAGCATTTCCATCGCCTGACCAAAGAATCGGAGAACGGAGAATCTCGCTTCGGCCCCGAGGTGACGGGCGACCAGCGTACCGAAAATTCGAATCTCGGATGCTCCGCCAGTTTCCTTACGCTTCCCGCTCTCTGACAGACCGACTGTCGCAGGGAGTGGCAAGTCTACTGAGGTTTTCGGGGCAGACCTGTTGGCCGCCAAGACCGAGACAAGGACCCTGCCGGGTCTCGAGGCTGTTGTGGACCTGGGTGATTGAGGTGAGGTGCTTGAGCATGAGGCAAGCAAAGGCGACGAGATGGAGGCCTGCGAGTGTTTCGGGCAGGCGTTCATAGTCGCGGACGAGGCGTCGGAAGCGGGTAGCCCAGGCGAAGGAGCGTTCCACCACCCAACGCCTGGGCAGGAGGACGAAGCCGCGCTTGGCCTCGTGGTGGCGGACGACCTCGAGCTGAATGCCGTGCCTGGCGGCAGCCTCAGAGGGCTTCGGACCGGTATAGCCCTGGTCCACGAAGGCGATCTCGACGCTCTCGCCGGTGGCATTCTGGACGGCGTCGGCCAGGCGCCCGACCTCGGCACGGTCGTCGGCGGTGGCCGGCGTGACGTGCAGCGCCAGAAGGTGGCCGAGCGTATCGACGGCCGCATGCACCTTCGAGCCCCGCTTGCGCTTGGCCCCGTCGTAGCCCGCCCTGGCCCCACTCTCGGGGGTGGATCGGAGCGTCCGGCTGTCCAGCACCGCCGCCGTCGGCTCGGCCGCGCGGCCTGCCTCCAGCCGCAGCACGGCCCGCAGGTCGTGCACGATCGCCTCGAACACCTCCGCCGCCAGCCAGCGCCGGGCCTGGGCGTAGACGATGTCCCATGGTGGCAGGTCATTGGGCATCCAGCGCCAGGGCGCGCCCGTCTTGACCACGTAGCGCAGCCCGTTGAACACCTCGCGCAAGGCATGGCGCCGCTGCCCCGACGCCTCGGGCAGCAGCACCAGATAGGGCGCAACCAACGCCCATTCCTCATCAGATACGTCGGACGGATAGGACTTGCGGGTCATCCCGCAAATCTGGCCCTCACGTCAGTCCACAACAGCCTCAAGCCGTTAAAAATCGGAGGGATTCGTCATCATGGTTAGCTGGAACATGCGCGTTTCGATGCACACGCCCCCGCCAACCCCCGACGTCACGGCGCCAAGGCCATCGCCGAAGCCATCTCCGACGCCGTCTCAGCCGCCCAAGCAGCCTGGGCGGTAAGGCATCACTAAAGCGACAGACGAGCTGTCGCAATCGCTCAGCGGTGGGCCTTGATGCTACCAACTGACTGGATCCGCTGGACAGCGGATAATCTTGCGCGCGGAGTGCCCCGCGCATCGATCCTGAACACGCTGTTGGCCGAAGGCTTTCCGGTTCCTGATATCTCGGAATCGGTCCGGCAGGCCTATCAGGACGTGCAGCTGCAGGCCAAGCGCCCGGTCCGAGAGCTGATGCTCGCAAGAAGCGCGCGTTGGATCAAGTACATGGGCACTGGAGGTAAACCAGCCTACCTAATCAACGATCTGCTCTCCGAGATGGAGTGCCAGCAGTTGATCGAGATGGGTCGGAGGCGCCTCCAGCCGTCAACCATCCTGGGAGACGCCGCCCCTGCTACAGTGCGGCCAAGCCGCACATCTCACATTGGCGCCGTCGACAGTGATATGGTGCTGTCGATTGACCAGCGGATCTGCGATGCCATTGGCCTTCCGCTAATGTTCTCCGAGCCCCTGCAGCTTCATTATTACGAGGAAGGCCAGTTTTTTTCGGACCATACTGATTATCTGCCCGAAGGAAAACTGTCCGCCTACGACGCTCGCTTCGGGCAAAGAACTCTCTCGGTAGTCGTTTTCTTGAACACCGTTGAGGCGGGGGGGAGGACGACATTTCCGAAGCTCGACTTAAGCTTTGCTCCTCAAATGGGATCGGCCCTCGTGTGGAGCAATTTGGACGATGATTTCAGGCCGGATCCGATGACTCTGCATTGCTCTACCCCCCTCAACGCAGGGTTTTAGAACCCGTTTCATAACGGCTGAGGCGGGGTGAGCGGCGGGAGTTCTGCGCGTTCGGAGGGTGTCTGACGTCCTTCGAGGTGGCCCATGTGGACCCCTGCCGCCCGCGCGCAGCTTGCGCGCGGCTCCCAGCCTTATGCAACGTGCCTAACCGATGCCGAGTGGGCCCTGGTCGAGCCCTTCTTGCCAAGCCCTGCAAAGACCGGACGACCCCGGTCCTGGCCGATGCGGCGGGTGGTCGATGCGATCCTCTACGTGCTCCGTACCGGCTGCGCCTGGGCGCATCTGCCCCGCGACTTCCCGCCGCCCGGGACCGTGCACCGTTGGTTCCTGCGCCTCTCGCGCCGGGGCACCTTCGAGCGACTGGCGCACGCCCTCATCATGGCCGACCGCGAGCGGGTCGGCCGAGAGGCCTCACCGACAGCGGCGGTGTTGGACGCCCAATCCGTCCGCTCGGGCGGTGTCGGCGTGAAAGGTGTCCGCGGCTACGATGCCGGGAAGAAGGTGACGGGCCGCAAGCGCCACGCCCTGGTGGACACGGACGGTAGGCTCCTGCTCGCCGCCATCTCGCCCGCCTGCCTGCATGACAGCCGAGGGGGTGCGGCCCTCCTGGCCATGTCGCGCCGCCCTTGGCCGTTCCTGGCCCGCTGCTTCGCCGACCGCGCCTACGCCGGTCCGCGGGTCGCCCGAGCCTCCCCCGTCGCCGTTACCATCATCGGCAGCGCACCCGGCCAGAAAGGCTTCGCCGTGCAACCCAGGCGCTGGGTGGTGGAGAGGTCCTTCGCTTGGTTCGGCCGCTGCCGACGCCTCGCTCGCGATCACGAGGCCACCGTCGGTTCCGCCGTCGCCTTCTTCACCCTCGCCGCCGCCATGATCCTCGTCCGGCGTCTGGCTCAGCCGTTATGAAACGGGGTCTTAGCTCGACTTTGGCCATCTGAGGCAGGCGTAGGCGGCGAGGCGGGTGACTGGCTAGGCTGGCGTGTCCCCGCCAAGAGACGCCGCCATGCTTCACCTGCCATCCCGCTTCGCCGCGGTGATCCTGAGCTTTGCGCCGCTGTTTTTCCAGCGCAGCTGGCAACACGCGGAGGTGCTGCTGATCGGGGCTATCCTGGCACCCGGCAAACGTACGGTGACCAGCCTGTTGCAGATCAGCGGGCTCGCGCAGGAGCGGCGCTTCGTGAACTATCATCGGGTGCTCAACCGGGCGGTCTGGAGCCCCCGGGCAGCATCGCGTCTTCTGCTGGCGCACCTGATCACAGCCTTCGCGCCGGATGGGCCGGTCATTCTGGGCATTGACGACACGATTGAGCGGCGCCGTGGCAAGCGGATTGCGGCCATGGGCATCTACCGCGACCCGGTACGCTCCAGCCACGGCCACTTCGTAAAGGCTTCTGGCCTGCGTTGGATCAGCCTGATGCTCTTGGCACCTGTTCCCTGGGCCGGTCGGGTTTGGGCGCTGCCGTTCCTGTCCGCGCTGGCGCCCTCGGAACGGTTTTGTCGCGACCAGGGACAGCGGCACAAGAAGCTCACCGACTGGGCCCGCCAAATGATCCTGCAGACACGCCGCTGGCTTCCTGGGCGGGACATCGTGCTGGTCGGCGACAGCGGCTTTGCAGCCCTGGAACTGCTGGCTGCGCTGACCCGGCACAGGATCACCGGGGTCACGCGCCTGCGGCTCGATGCCGCGCTCTATGACCCGGCGCCACCCCGGCTGCCTGGCACCAATGGTCGGCCCCGTACCAAAGGGGCGCGCCGGCCCAACCTGGCGGAGGTGCTGGTCCGCACCGATACATGCTGGCAGCGCATGGTGGTCCCCCGCTGGTACGGTGGGGGCGAGCGTCACGTCGAGATCTGCTCGGCCACTGCCGTGTGGCGTCATGGCGGGATGCCCATCGTGCCGATCCGCTGGGTGCTGGTCCGCGATCCTCATCGCCGGTTCGAGCCGCAGGCCCTGCTGTGCACCGAGCCTGATCGAACGCCGGAGCAGATCCTGTTCTGGTTCATCCAGCGCTGGCAACTGGAGGTGACCTTCCAGGAGACCAGGGTGCATCTTGGGGTCGAGACTCAGCGACAGTGGTCGGACCTCGCCATCGCCCGCACCACGCCATGCCTGCTCGGGCTGTTCTCCCTCGTCACCCTCCTGGCCGCCCAGCTCAGAACCTCAGAACGCAGAGCCGCAATGAGCAGCGCCTGGTACCGCAAGGACCGTCCGACCTTCAGTGACACCCTCGCCGCCGTGCGGCGGCACATCTGGCGTGAGCAAGGTTTCCTCACATCCCGGCACAGCGGTCACAGCACAAAACCTCGGCGAGCGCTCCAGCACGCCTGGGCTTACGCCATCTGCCACGCCGCGTGATGGCCAAAGTCGAGCTTAGGCGATACTTACGAAGTGGTTCCGCCTGCCCGCAACCGACGACGACAGCTGGTATCCCGGCGAGCCTATGCCGCCTAAGGGAACGCCTTTCGAGAAGCGCCCCGCACCGCGCGCGCTCGTCGACGACTTGGCGCGGGCGATCGTCGAGGGGCAGGCCGCGAAGGTCCCGGAAACGGACACCGAGGCATTTCTGCACGGCGCGGATTCGACCCGCCCTGCCAGCTTCTTGGTGCCCGTAGGGCCGGCACTGAAGGAGCGGGCAAAGGCGTTCGCAAGGGAGACCTTTCTCTCGCTCGGGCATGAGAATTTGTCAGAAGCAACCTGCTATGGCGTCCGAGAGTACATGTGCGGATGCCAGCTCGACATGCACTTTGACCGCAAAGAGACCCACCATGTCGGCATGGTGCTTTGCGTCGACAGCGCTGGTGCGGAATGGCCACTCATTATCGAGGATGCGCAGCGGGAACTGCATGCGGTGCAACTTGCGCCAGGCGAGGCTCTGTTCTTCCAGTCAGCTTCATTGCTGCATGGACGCCCTTGGGCGCTGAGCCGCGGTAGCGTCTGCAACCTTTTTGTGCACTTCCGGTGCCGATGAACGTATCGCCGCGATTGGAAGGGCCGGAAGCCGTCTTCGGCGAGGTCGAAACCGTGGTGCGGCGTCTTAGGGCGCTTGCCGCCCAGATCGGGGCAATGTCCCGCAGGAGCATGACGAACCCACGACTGCGCGCGCTGCACGACGAGGTACTCGCAACCCTCGATGAGGCTGACCGCCTCAGACCGGTGGTCCATTTGCACGAGCGCCACGACTTGCAGGATCTTCGAGATCTCCTCATGAAACTGAATCTGGAGCTTCACCTTCAGACAGAGATTGACTTCGCAAAGTCTTTTTTGAGCAGCCCCGGCGGCACCGACCCCTTCTCGGGCTCGTGGATCAACAAGGGCTTCTTCTCGCTGCTCGAGGGCCAGATCCAGCATTGGCAGAGTTGCGGTTTGGTGCATGAGGCTCATTCGCGCATCGCGGTCGTTGGCGGAGGCGCTCTCCCGCAGACGCAGATCTTCCTCCACAAGGCACTCGGCTGTCCGGTGATCAGCATCGACCGCGATGGGGAATCGGCCGAGCTTTGCGACGCGATCTTGAAGCGCCTCGGCTACGCACCGCTTTCGGTCATCCACGCCGACGGCCTCACGCACCACTACGCTGGCTTTTCGACGGTGGTGGTTGCAACGCTCGTGCAAGGGAAGGATTCCATCGCGAGACGAGTTGCTGAAACTTCGGACGAGGCAATTTTCGCTCCTCGGACTCCGACAGGGAACCATCGGTTTTGGCGCGAGCCGGTCAATGAGGAGGAGCTTGAAAGGCAGGGCTGGAGCCTTCTTGGAAGCTGGGCCCCCGAGAACTCCTCAGTGGCGAGCCTTGTCTTTCGCCGTGGGCGTTAGGCATCTGCATGGCGCAGTATGTGTTCGTGAATCTCGACGAACGTTGGCAGCGCGCGGCGCTCCAGGTTCGCGCACGTGACTGCAGGCTGACCGCGATCTGCACGGCCTCGCACTCGACGCTTCGCGAGTTCTGGTCCGGAGTCGCTGACGCTGTGGTCACGATGGACTCCCTGGACGATCAAAGCGTCGTCACCGCCCTCCGCAGCCTGCACGCTGCGAACGCGATAGCGGCGGTCATCACCGACCAAGACGCAGCCCTCAGCCATGTAGTCGGCCTTGAACAACGTCTTCAGGCTGTCGCCCCTGCGAGCAGGGTGCGGCCTGTCGGGACGCTGGCTTGGCTGATCGGGGTGAGGATTGCCTGTCGGAGGGCGGCGAGGAGAGCGGCCAAAAGGGCCCTGAGGTGGGCGAGGATCTTGCGGATGTTGTGGCCGCAGCCGCAGAGGACGGCGTAGAGAGCATCGCCGAGCGTGCCCTTGAGGGCGCAGCGGGCGAGGCGGCCATCGGTCTTCATGTGGCCGATCTCGGGCTCGATGGCGCTGCGGCGGCGGAGCAGCCGGCGCAGGCGGGGCGTGAGGCCGCGGCTGGTGCCGCTGACGAGCACCCTGGTTGCCGTGACGCCATGGCCGCGGTAGCCGCGATCGACCACGGCGAGGCTGGGACGCTGGCCGGTGAGGGTCTCGACCTGCTGGAGGGCGTCGGCGAGGGTGTGGCCGTCGTAGGGATTGCCGGGCTGGCTGCGCATGCCGACGACGAAGCCACCGGCGAGGGTGGTGGCGATGCTGACCTTCGTGCCGAACTCGTAGCGCACCCGCGCCTTGCCCTTGGCGATGCAGTCCACCTCGGGCTCGTGCAGGGCGTAGAGCTTGCGGGACGACTTCGGTGTCTGGAGCAGCAGGCGGGTGACGAGGGCGATGCGCTGCTCGATGCGCGCCCGCAGTGGCCCGTCAGGGACGGCGCCGAGCTTGCGTTCAACATCGCGCAGGATGCGGCCGGTGTAGCCCTTGAGCGTGCGCAACGCCTTGCGCATGCGGCGGAACTGCCGGGCGTGGGCGTAGCGCCCCACCTGGCCGGCCAGGCGCGGCGCCAGGCGATTGTAGTTCTGGCGCAGGGCGATCCCGGCCTTGTGCGCCAGCGTCACCAGCGAGTGGCGGGCCCGCTCATAGAGGCGGCTGTCGGTCGGATGGGCGATGGCCTTCTCCATCACTGTGGTGTCCACTGCGATCTCGGCCAAGCTGTTCGACGTCACAGCTCCCGAAGCCTGAGCCGCCTCGATCGTCCTGGTCAGCAACCACTCGACACCTTCCTCACCGATGCGACCGCGCCAGCGGCTGAGAGAGGAGGGATGGATGGGCGCACGGTGCTGGAAGAAGGTCTCACCCGTGAAGTGCTGGAAGTACGGGTTCTCCACCCAGCGCGCGAGCACCGCCTCGTCGGAGAGGCCATGGGCGTGCTGGAGGTACATCAGCCCGGCGACCAGACGCGGATGCGTGGCCGGCCGTCCCTCAGCGGCGGGGAAGAAGCCGGCCCATTCCCGCTCGAACCAGGACCAGTCGATCAGCGCCGCCAGCCGCACCAGTTCGTGCCGCCCATCGATCATGTCGACCAGCCGCGGCCGCAGCAGATCGGCCTGTTCCGGCGGGCGCGGGCGGTGCTTCATGCCCACAAGATTCGCAGGGTTTGTCGTCGAAAACAATCGAACCCTGCAAATCCAGGTCGCCGAGCCCGGAAAATCTCACAGCTAGATCAGTGCCTTACGAGTTATTCAAGGCCGACCATGTAGCACAGGCCTGCGAAATGCTCGGATTGACCTTCACCTCGTCAAGTGTCGTGAGCATCGCCAGAGACAAGGTGGCCACGCGGGCCGCCCTGAAGGCACACGGTTTCACCATGCCGCGATATGCCGCTGCAGCCGCGGTCGATCAGATTCCCGCCGCCGTCACCGCGATCGGACTGCCCTGCATCGTTAAGCCGGCCAGAGGATCTGGAAGCCGCGTGTGTTACCCGCTTTACAACGATGAGCAGGTCGACTGGTATCAAGCCGAGGCACGTCGCGTGCAAGCGGCTGCTCAGGCGTACATGCAATGGATCTTTGCCAACGGATTCATTTGTGAAGAGGTCCTGAAGGGGCCCATCCTGTCGGTCTGCGTAGCCGCGGGACACCGAAACTGGCATGCTGTATCCGTCGCCCTCCATGCTGAGCAGGCCGTCAACCCAAGCGTGGGCTTTGGCTCCGTGCTGCCCATCAGCCCAGAGCACCACGCCGCGTCCGCGTGCGCCGACTACGCCGTCTCTGTGTGCGAGGCGCTCGACCTGTCCGTAGGGCTGTTCGACGCGGAGATGGTATTCACGGAAAGTGGGCCCGTATTGCTCGAGGTGAACGCACGCCCCATGGGCGGTGAAATGATAGCCGCATACGAGCTAGCGACAGGCCATGATTTGTTCGGCACGATACTGGACATCTACGCCGGGCGCGAGTTTTCAACGCCCACCGCTGGCCGTGGACCGAAGACTGTGATCCGGAAACTCATCGCCGCGGAGCAGGGTCAGGTCGCCAGCAGCCTTGATCATGCAGCACTACTCAAGCTGATCCCAGCCGGTGTGATGCTCAAGAACTATCGGTTATACCAGGGCCGCCACGTTCACGAATTGGAGGTCTTGGCAAGATTGCTGATGACGGCGGGCGACGAGTGGAGCGGCTTTGCCCACCTCGGAGAGGTTGCCGAGTGCATCGCTGCCGCAGCAGGCGTGCGCTTGATCGACGGCTCACTGCCTGACTTGCCGTTGATGGTGGTCGGGGACCATAGTTGTCTACATCTCCCGGAAGGGCTGCCGAGTTCCTCTGGTCGGGCGCTGCAATCGGGTCCCCTGTAAGCCGACTCGTGGAGGACTAGTGCTAGCTCGTTTTCCGACAAAAACGCTCTTGGACAACGGTGAAACCCGCATTGTCCATGTTGCCTCAGAGCTAGGCAACCGAGATGTCGTGGTGGTAACCTTTTCGGAAATGTGGCGCAATAACCCAGATGACCTGGGGTTCGGCGAGAAATTCTTAATAGAAGCCGGGATCGACGTTATTGCTGTTAGAAAGCGAAGGGATAATTGGTATCAAGATTTGTCGCTTGGAGAATTTGTGCGATCTGTAGGCGGCACGTGTTCGCTGTACCGACGCTCTGCTTGCTATGGAGCAAGCATGGGAGGCTTTGCGGCCCTATTCTATGGGGGATCGATTGGGGCGTCGATAATTTCGGTTTCTCCAATGGTTTCTATTCATCCCGATTATCCAGAATTTGGGTCAAATTTCTATAGAAAGCTGGTGGAAATAAAAAATGTTGATCTGAGAAGCGTTCCTAAATCAAAAGAACTGGTAACGGTCGTGTATGATCCAATGAAGAGGGCCGATCTTAAATACGTTACGAGAGAGGTTATTCCGGCTTTTCAGCGCGCGAGAGTCATTCGGCTACCTTATACCGGGCATCCTTCAACATACACTATGGCAGAAATGAATTTGCTCCAGCCGCTTGTTCTGCAGTTTATCCGATTCGGAACAATCCTAGATTTATCGGTCGCGGTACGCCACCGGAAGGCCCAATCGATCTATTACCTCTGGAACCTCGCTCGGAGGTGCGCCGCTTCTAAGAAGTTTCGCATCGCCACGACCCTCTATCAGTGTGCCATTGCGCGGGCAGCTAATCCTGAACCTATCGAGTCGGCCTTGAATAACTCGTAAGGCACTGATCTAGCTGTGAGATTTTCCGGGCTCGGCGACCTGGATTTGCAGGGTTCGATTGTTTTCGACGACAAACCCTGCGAATCTTGTGGGCATGAAGCACCGCCCGCGCCCGCCGGAACAGGCCGATCTGCTGCGGCCGCGGCTGGTCGACATGATCGATGGGCGGCACGAACTGGTGCGGCTGGCGGCGCTGATCGACTGGTCCTGGTTCGAGCGGGAATGGGCCGGCTTCTTCCCCGCCGCTGAGGGACGGCCGGCCACGCATCCGCGTCTGGTCGCCGGGCTGATGTACCTCCAGCACGCCCATGGCCTCTCCGACGAGGCGGTGCTCGCGCGCTGGGTGGAGAACCCGTACTTCCAGCACTTCACGGGTGAGACCTTCTTCCAGCACCGTGCGCCCATCCATCCCTCCTCTCTCAGCCGCTGGCGCGGTCGCATCGGTGAGGAAGGTGTCGAGTGGTTGCTGACCAGGACGATCGAGGCGGCTCAGGCTTCGGGAGCTGTGACGTCGAACAGCTTGGCCGAGATCGCAGTGGACACCACAGTGATGGAGAAGGCCATCGCCCATCCGACCGACAGCCGCCTCTATGAGCGGGCCCGCCACTCGCTGGTGACGCTGGCGCACAAGGCCGGGATCGCCCTGCGCCAGAACTACAATCGCCTGGCGCCGCGCCTGGCCGGCCAGGTGGGGCGCTACGCCCACGCCCGGCAGTTCCGCCGCATGCGCAAGGCGTTGCGCACGCTCAAGGGCTACACCGGCCGCATCCTGCGCGATGTTGAACGCAAGCTCGGCGCCGTCCCTGACGGG
Source organism: Roseomonas sp. FDAARGOS_362 (assembly GCF_002754815.1). Lineage (GTDB taxonomy): Bacteria > Pseudomonadota > Alphaproteobacteria > Acetobacterales > Acetobacteraceae > Roseomonas > Roseomonas mucosa. Next base: position 2,660,832 of record NZ_CP024588.1, read on the forward strand.
CCACTGCGGGCGCGCATCGAGCAGCGCATCGCCCTCGTCACCCGCCTGCTGCTCCAGACACCGAAGTCGTCCCGCAAGCTCTACGCCCTGCACGAGCCCGAGGTGGACTGCATCGCCAAGGGCAAGGCGCGGGTGCGCTACGAGTTCGGCACGAAGGTCAGCATCGCCACCACCCTCGCCGGTGGCTTCGTCGTCGGCATGCGCAGCCAGCCCGGCAATCCCTACGACGGCCACACCCTCGCCGACGCCCTCCAGCAGGTCGAGACCCTCACCGGCCAGCGTCCCAGCCTCGCCGTGGTCGATCGCGGCTACCGCGGCCATGGCGTCACGGCAACCAGGGTGCTCGTCAGCGGCACCAGCCGCGGCCTCACGCCCCGCCTGCGCCGGCTGCTCCGCCGCCGCAGCGCCATCGAGCCCGAGATCGGCCACATGAAGACCGATGGCCGCCTCGCCCGCTGCGCCCTCAAGGGCACGCTCGGCGATGCTCTCTACGCCGTCCTCTGCGGCTGCGGCCACAACATCCGCAAGATCCTCGCCCACCTCAGGGCCCTTTTGGCCGCTCTCCTCGCCGCCCTCCGACAGGCAATCCTCACCCCGATCAGCCAAGCCAGCGTCCCGACAGGCCGCACCCTGCTCGCAGGGGCGACAGCCTGAAGACGTTGTTCAAGGCCGACTCGGTAAGGTCGGCGTTCGCAGAGATTTTCGCTATCCAGTTCCCACCGCTGCTCCAGTCTTCCTTCCGAAAGACATTCCTCGCATTGGCTCAAGCCGCGCGAACGCGCTGGTCAGCCGATGATGCCGTGTATTCCGGCGCATCCGTCAAGGAAGCGTTCGTGATGTTTCCGCCCGGCCCCTTCCGAAACCCAGCCCGGGCCGACCTGCCCTTCCCGAAAATCCATGGGGTTTCCCCTGGCCACCAGGAATTCGGGGAGAATGCCGGTCCCCGCTGCTTTGAAGAAAACTGGCGGAAGCTCCGCATCGGCGTCACCCTGCTCCGGCCGGAGGTGAAGCATGGAAGACCTATTACCCAGAGCCATGCTGCTCGGCGAGTTGCTCAAGCGCCGTGCGGAAACCGTCGCCGTGCCCGAATCCTCCGCCGGCGGGCTGGTGTCGGCGGCCCTGCTCGCCATCCCGGGCGCCAGCGCCTACTTCATGGGCGGCGCCGTGGTGTACACGCAGCGGGCCCGCAGCACTCTTCTCGCCATCACGGAGAAGGAGATGGCGGGCCTTCGCCCGGCCACCGAACCCTATGCCATGCTGCTCGCCAGCAGCGTCCAGAAGCGTTTCGCCACGCATTGGGGCATTGCCGAGACCGGTGCGGCTGGCCCTGGCGGCAACCGCTATGGCGATCCCGCCGGCCATGCCTGCATCGCGGTCGCCGGCCCGATGGCTTTGACGCGGCGATTGGAAACCGGGAGCCAGGACCGCCCGGCCAATATGCGGACCTTTGCCGCCGCCCTGCTGGACCTTCTCATCGAAGCCATGGAAAGCGGAGCCGGGACGGCACCGCAATCCTGATCGCGCCGGGACACGGCCAGCAGGGCTGCCGTCCCGTTCTGGACAGAGGAGCGGCCTCAGGCCGAAAGGGAACTCCCGGGCTACGAAGGGAGGAAGGCCTGCGCCCCTCCCTTCGCGCAACCCTCAGTGCTTCAGGCTGTCGGGCACCTTGCCGCCATTCTGGGCGAGCTGCTGCCACACCGCCTTCGACAGGGCGATGTTCTGCTCGGCACTGCCATCCGCTCCGGCATGCACGTTGAGCTCGCTCGCGAGCTGCTTGCGCGCATCCAGGCTGGAATCGAGATCCAGCATCTTCAGCAGGTCGACAATCGACGTCCGCCAGTTGCCGCCGCCGCCTTTCTGCGCGGCGATCCCCTCCAGCACGGATTCGACATCCACTTCCTGACCCGAGGACTGGACCGACCCGGCGCCCGCCGGAGCCGCACCCGCCGGAGCCACGCCTGCCGGCGCCGCAGCAGCAGGGGCGGCGCCCGCATCCGGCGCCTGGTCGGAACCTGCCGGCGTGGCAGCCTGCGCCGCACCGGCGGGGTGGAAGATCTTGTTCAGGATCGAGCTGAAGATGCTCATCTTGCTTCCTTTCAAGAAGATGGACGGGGAACGGACAGACCCGTCAGGAGTTCCGGCGCCGGTTGAGCGAAACGCGCGCCCGCTCCGGCCGGATGGCTGCGACGGGTAACGCGGGATGTCCGGCCATGTTGCCACGGCAACCGAAGAAGGAGCGCGCCACGATGCCCCTGGAGGCCACCCTGCCGGGCGCTTCCTGCGGCGCAGCCATCAGCGATGGGTCGTCACCCCGACCTGCCGGCACATGCTCAGCAGCAGGCAGGACGAACAGCGGGGCCGCTCGCCCGTGCAGACATGCTTGCCGAAGGGGACGAGGCGCTCGTTGATCTCCACCCAGTAGCGGCGCGGCAGGATCGCCACCAGGGCGGCCTGGGTCCGGTCCGGCGTGCCGGTCGCGACGATGCCCCAGCGGTTGGTCACGCGATGGACATGGATGTCCACGGCGATATGCGCCTGACCCAGCGCCACGCCGAGCGCGAGGGAGGCGATCTTCGGCCCGACGCCGCGGAAGGCCATCAGCCCCTCGACCGTGTCGGGGACGATGCCGCCGAACTCCCCGGCAATCCGCCGCGACAGGGCGATCAGGTCGCGTGCCTTCGGTTCGGGAAAGGTGGCGCCATGCAGGAGGCGCACGAGCTCCGCCTCCTCCAGCGCCGCCATCGCCTCCGGGGTGCGCGCCGCGGCGAAGAGTCGGGGCAGACCGGAATCGTGGTCTCGTCGCGGGTGCGGGCGGAGATGAGGCTCGCCACCAGCTGCTCGAACAGGCTGCCATAGCCCCGGTCCCGCAGCTCGAACATCGCCGCCTTCGGCACCTCGGCGACGGCCCGCCGCAGCCGCCGGAACGCTTCGTCGAAATCGAAGGGTTCCCTGGGCGCGGCTTCCGCCACGATCTCGGCTGTGTGGGGCATGCCGCAGAAACGCCGCCCGGCCACGCGGGTTCAGCGCGCGGCATGCCGCATGCACATCCCGCCGGTCCGGGCCATGGCCGGCGGCCAGGAGATCCCCGGATGCAACCCGTTGAAACGATCCGGCATTCCCCGCATATCGCGCGCCAGCTTGAACCCCTGACCGAGAGGACTGACGGTGAGCGAAACGCTGGAGCGGCACGAATTCGGCGCCGAGGTGGGGCGCCTTCTCGACCTCGTGGTGCACGCGCTCTATTCCGACCGCGAGATCTTCCTGCGCGAGCTGGTGGCCAATGCCGCCGATGCCGTGGACCGGCGCCGCTTCGAGGCGCTGACCGACAGCACGCTGGGCCTGCCGGCCGAGGCCAGGGTCCGGATCGTGCCGGACAAGGCGGCGCGGACGCTGACCATCTCCGACCCGGGCATCGGCATGTCGAAGGCCGAGCTGGCGCAGCATCTGGGCACCATCGCCCGCTCGGGCACGCTGGCCTTCACCCGCTCGCTGGCCCAGGCGCAGGCCATGGAGAAGCCCAGCCTGATCGGCCAGTTCGGCGTCGGCTTCTACTCGGCCTTCATGGTGGCGGAGCGGGTCGAGGTCACCTCCCGCCGCGCCGGCGGCGAGGAGGCCTGGTGCTGGGCCTCGGAGGGGCAGGGCAGCTACACGCTGGCCCCCGCCAGCCGGGCGGAACCCGGCACCGACATCGTCCTGCACATGAAGGCGGATGCGGAGGAGTTCCTGGAGCCCTTCCGGCTGCAGGCGGTCATCCGCAAATGGGCCGACCACATCACCATCCCCATCACCGTGGCGCAGGACGGCAAGGACGAGCCGGCCAACGAGGGCACCGCGCTCTGGCGCAAGCCGAAATCCGAGGTGACGGAGGAGCAGTACACCGAGTTCTACCGCCACGTCGCCCATGCCTTCGACCAGCCCTGGGCCACGCTGCACTGGCGCGCGGAAGGGACGCTGGACTACAGCGCCCTGCTCTTCATCCCGGGCATGAAGCCCTTCCAGGCGGTGGAGGGCGAGCGGGAAAGCCGGCTGCGGCTGCATGTCCGGCGCATGTTCATCACCGATGAGGCCGGGCTGCTGCCGCCCTGGCTGCGCTTCGTGGAAGGCGTGGTGGACACCGAGGACCTGCCGCTGAATGTCAGCCGCGAGATGCTGCAGTCCACCCCCGTCCTGGCGCGCATCCGCAAGGCGGTGACGAACCGCGTCCTGTCGGACCTGAAGTCCCGCGCCAAGGATGAGGCGGACTACGCGAAGTTCTGGGAGAATTTCGGCCCGGTCCTGAAGGAAGGCGCCTGGGAGGATGCCGAACACCGCAAGGAGGTCGCGACCCTGCTGCGCTTCCGCTCCTCCGCCGTGGAGAGCTGGACCTCGCTCGCCGACTATGTCGCGCGGATGAAGGAGGGGCAGGAGGCGATCCACTTCCTGCTCGGCGACGACCCGGCCGCCCTGGCGCACTCGCCGCAACTGGAGGGCTTCCGCGCCAAGGGGGTGGAGGTGCTGCTGCTGTCCGACGGCATCGATGCCTTCTGGCCGGAGCGCCTCGCGGAGTTCGAGGGCAAGCCGATCCGCAGCGTCACCCAGGGCATGGTGGACCTGTCGAAGATCACGGGCGCCCCCGAGGCTGGCGAGGCGTCGGGCGAGGCCGCCGATGTCGCCGAGTTGCTCGCCCGGCTGAAGGAGGCGCTGAAGGACGAGGTCGGCGAGGTGCGCGCGACGGACCGGCTGGTGGAAAGCGCGGTGGTCCTGGCCGCCCCGCAATACGGCCCCGACCTGCAGATGCAGCGCATGCTGCGCCGCGCCGGGCGGGGCAGCGGCGCCGGCCTGCCGGTGCTGGAGATCAACCCGCGCCACCCGCTGATCCGCAGGCTGGCCGAGGGCGTGGCGACGGACACGGCGCTGGCGGAAAAGGCGGGCCTGCTGCTCGACCTCGCCCGGGTGCAGGATGGCGACACGCCGCGCGACCCGGCGGGCTTCGCCCGGCGCGTCGCCGCCGCGCTCGCCTTCTGAAAGCCGCCCGGCCCGCCTCCCGGCGGGCCGGGCGCGTGGGGCACCCCGCCGGCGGACCTGGCCTATCCCGGCAGTTGCACAGCATGCCGGTGCAGCTTGGTCAGATGACCCGCCCTTCGGGAACGCCGAGGCCGAATTCCTCCGCATAGCGCGCCGCGAAGGCCTGGCTGACGCTCTCCGCCACCACCGACGGGCGACAGGTCAGGAACTCGGCCAGACGCAGCGGGCCGCAGTGCTGGCACAGGGCCGTCGCGGCGCAGGCCTTCGGGTCCGGCATCGGGAGGCTATACTATCATGTCATATGATATCATATAGAAGCCCTGGCCATGCCGTCTCCGGTCCGTCACCGGGAGTGGCCGCATGAAAGGTCCGGCCCCGGAGAGGGCCGGACCGGGAGAAGGAAATGTCCATGAACGACCACCGCATCACGCGCCGGTCCACCCTGGCGGCGGGCCTGGGTGGCGGCCTCGCCATGCTGCCGCTGCGTCGCGCCCTCGCCGCCTATCCCGACCGGCCGATCAAATGGATCGTCCCCTATGCCGCCGGCGGGGGCTCCGACGTGATCGCGCGGCTGGTGTCCGCCGGCCTGTCACAGCGGCTCGGGCAGTCCTTCGTGATCGACAACCGCCCGGGCGGCGCCACCAATATCGGCGCCGAGGCCGCGGCCAAGTCGCCGCCGGACGGCTATACCGCGCTGACCGCCGACAACGGCACGCTGGTCTTCAACCCGGCGCTGTTCCGGAAGCTGCCCTATGACGTGGACCGCGACTTCCGCCCCGTCGGGCTGCTCGCGCGCTTCCACATGGTGCTGGCCGTCACGAAGGAAGCCCCGGCCCGCAGCGCCCGTGATTTCGTCGAGCGCGCCAGGGCCGCGCCGCGCAGCATCAACTACGGCTCCGCCGGCATCGGATCTCCGCACCATCTGACCATGGCCCGCCTGGCGCGCGAGACCGGGATCGAGCTGACCCATGTCCCCTATCGCGGCGTCGCGCCGGCGCTGAACGACCTGCTGTCCGGCAATGTGGAGGCGATGGTGGTGGACTACGCCGCCGGCGGCGAATACCTGCGTTCCGGCCAGATCAGGCCGCTGGCGGCCTTCTCGGACGCCCGCATCGCGGGCCTTCCGGACGTGCCGGTGGTGCAGGAGGCGCTGGATCTGCGCGGCTTCGAATCCTACGCCTGGCAGGGCCTCGTGCTGCCGAAGCGCACGCCCGACGCGGAAGCCGGCCGCCTTTCCGCGGCACTCGCCGCGACGCTCCAGGACCCGGCGACCGCCACCCGCATGCGCGAGATCGGCCTTGAGCCACTGCCGGGCGGGCCCGACGCCTTCCAGTCCCTGCTCGCCAGCGAACGGAAGACCTGGGTGCCGCTGATCCGCGAACTCGGCGTCTCGCTGGACTGACACTCCGGCGGCGTTGTGGCGCAGCGCTTCGTGGCCAGCCCCGGGCGGAGGCTCCGCCTCCCCCGGTCCCCCTCCGCTGGGGACATGGCATGTCACCAGACCCCGCCTTGGGTTGGCTCGGCGTTGCGAGGTCGGCCTGCGACCCGACCCTGCGGAACAGGTGGACCAGCGGGGCTCTCGATAGGAAAGACACCGTCTCCGCGCCGGTGGTGCCGGCAGTCGCCGGAGGGCAACGCTCTCCGGCGCGATCCGGCGTCCGCGAGCGCCAACGACAATGGGTCCAGGGCCCGCAGGGTCCTGGCGGAGTGGGGGTTTGGGGGCGAGGCGGCGCCTTGCCCCCAAGGGCTACGTCAGCCCCCGTTGACGCGGCTCAGGCCGCCTTTTCCATGTTCCAGAAAAACTGCACCGGCGAGAGCACCATGCCCTTGAGGCTGTCGCGATAGGCCATGGGCTGCTGCACCAGCCCGCCCGGGGCATAGGGCACCACCTCGAAGGCGCGGCGCTCGATCTGCGCTGCGAGTTCCTTCTGCCTCGCCTCATTGTCGGTGGCGATCCACTGGTCGCGCAGCCCTTCCAGCGCCTCGTCCTTCGGCCAGCCGAACCAGGCGGCCTCGCCATTGGCGCGGATCAGCGGGTGCAGCGCCGGGTTCAGCACATCGGCGCCGGACCAGAGCGTGTGGAAGACCGACCAGCCCCCCTGCTCCACCGGGCCACGGTTGGCACGGCGGCCGATGAAGGTGGCCCAGTCCGTGGAGATCAGGTCCACGGTCATGCCGAGGTTCTTCAGCAGCTCCTGCGTCACCAGCGACTGGTTATAGGCAATGGGCTGGTCCGCCGGGGCGAGCAGGACGACCTTCTCGCCCTTGTAGCCCGCCTCCTTCAGCATGGCCCGGCCCTTCTCCAGGCTGCCCTGCATCGCCTCGGTCCCGCCGGCGCCGGTGGACATGGGCGAGCCCGGGGTGAAGAAGGTCTTCGCCTCCTTGTAGTACTCCGCGCTGCCGACCACCGCCTGCATGTAGTCGTCCTGCCGCATCGCCATCATCACGGCGCGGCGGATGCCCGGATTGTCGAAGGGCGGCTGCCCATGGTTGAAGCGCATCAGAAGGATCAGGCCGAGCGGCACGTTCTGGATGCGGATCCGCGGGTTCTGCTTCAGCACCGGCAGCAGGTCGATCGGCGGCTGCTCGTACCAGTCCACTTCCCCTTGCACCATGGCGCCCACGGCGGCGGCGGGCTCGGTCAGCGCCAGCCATTCGATGCGGTCGATCTTCGCCACCTTGCCGCCCGCGGCCCAGGAGGGCGCTTCCTCGCGCGGCCTGTAGGCGGCGTTGCGGGTGTAGATGGCGTTCTGCCCCGGGATCCATTCCTTCGCCTCGAAGCGCCAGGGGCCGGAGCCGGTGGCATCGGCGATGGGCTTGCTGGCGTCGGTCTGGGCGACACGCTCCGGCATGATGAAGGGCACGTTGGAGGACAGCTTGCCCAGCGCCGCCGGCAGCATCGGAAAGGGCTTCTTCAGCCGCACCGAGAAGGTGCGCGCGTCATCGGCGTCGTAGCCCTCGACAAATGCGGCGAAGGTCTGGCCGAAGGCGTCGCGCTTCGACCAGCGCTGGATCGAGGCGATGCAGTCCTGCGCCCGCACCGGCTGTCCGTCATGGAAGGCGAGGCCGTCGCGCAGGTGGAAGGTCCATTTCAGCCCGTCCGGCGCGGTCTGCCATTCGCTCACCATCTGCGGCCGGATCGCGAACGTCTCGTCGGTGGCGAAGAGCGTGTCGTAGATCAGGTAGCCGTGGTTGCGGATGACATAGCTGGTCGCGATGACCGGATCGAGCGAGGGCAGCGGCGTCGAGGGGATGAAGCGCAGCGTGGCGCTCTTGCCGCCCTGGGCGCGCGCGAGATGCGGCCGGGCGAGGCTGGCGGCGCCGGCCAGGCCGGCGGCACCGGAAAGAAGCGTGCGGCGGTGCAGTGTCATGGCGGATGACTCCTGCGCGGCCGGTCCGTCCCGGCACGCGCCTGATGGGGGCTGTGTCGGGACGGGGTAGGCGGGTCAGGCCGCCTGGGGCAGGGCGAGGTCCGCCGGCAGCTTCGGCCGCTTCGCCAGCGCCGCCCGCATCAGCGCCTCGACCTCGGCGCGCTCGGCCTCCGGCAGTTCCAGGCGGGGCGGGCGCGTCAGAGAGGTGCCGCGGCCCATGATGTGCTCGCAGAGCTTGATGCACTGGACGAGGTCCGGCCGAGCATCGAGGTGCAGCAGCGGCATGAACCAGTCGTAGAGCGCCCGCGCCTCGGCATAGCGGCCCGCCTTGGCCAGGCGGAACAGCGCCTCGCCCTCGGCCGGGAAGGCGTTGGACATGCCGGAGACCCAGCCCTCGGCGCCGAGCATCACGCTTTCCAGCACGGTGTCGTCCAGGCCCGCGAACATGCGGAAGCGGTCGCCCACCATGTTGCGCAGGTCGGTGAAGCGGCGCGCGTCGCCCGAGGATTCCTTGAAGCAGACGACCGTCTCGCAATCCGCCAGCGAGGCCAGGATGGCGGGCGTCACGTCGTTCTTGTAGATGGGTGGGTTGTTGTACACCATCACCGGCAGGTCGGTGGCCTTGGACACGCCGCGGAAATGCGCGGCGGTCTCGTGCGGCTTGGAGGAATAGACCAGCGCCGGCATCACCATGATGCCGTCCAGCCCGATGCGCGCGGCCTCCTTCGCCATCGCCGCGGCGAAGGGCGTGGTGAACTCGGCGATGCCGGCGATCACCGGCACGCGGCCGCCGGCGGCATCCTTGGCCGCCTCCATCACCGCCAGCTTCTCCTCCTTCGAGAGGGAGCAGTTCTCGCCCACCGTGCCACAGACGATCAGGCCCGAGACGCCGTCGCGAATCAGCGCCTGCATCACGCGGTGCGTTGCCTGCACGTCGAGGCTGTGGTCGTCGCGGAACTGGGTGGTCACGGCGGGGAAGACGCCCTGCCAGTCGATCTTGGCGTTCATGGCTCGGTTCCGGTGCTCACGGGATTGCTGGTGGCGTCTTCGTAGATTTTATACAATATCCGAGTCAATGCTTTTCTGCGCCCGATGACAGGCCGCGGCCCCGGTGCCACATCAGGCCCCCACCTGCCCGGCGGCATGCCGGAAGGGCGGAAAGGAGACAGGATGAACGCGCCGCTGAAGCACCGTACCGTCTCGGCCGCCCTGCTGGAGGAGATCCGCCGCCGCGTGCTGGACGGGCGCTATCCGGCTGGCGCGCAGCTCCGCCAGGACAGCCTTGCCGAGGAATTCGGCGTCAGCCGCATCCCTGTGCGCGAGGCGCTGTTCCAGCTGGAGGCCGAGGGCTTCGTGCGGATATCCCCGCACAAGGGCGCTACCGTCGCGGCCCTTTCGGCAGAGGAGGTGGGCGAGGCCTTCGAGCTGCGCGCGCTGCTGGAGCCGCGCCTGCTGGAACATTCCGCGCCGCGCCTGACGGAGGCGGATTTCGCCGCGCTGGACCGCGTCCTGGCCGAATATTCCCATGCGCTGACCGAGGGCGAGACCGGCCGTTGGGGAGAGCTGAACACGCAGCTCCACCGCCTGCTCTACAGCCGTGCCGGCAAGCCGCGCACCGAGGCGCTGGTCGCCAACCTGCTGCAGGAATGCGACCGCTACACGCGGCTGCAGCTTTCCGCCGATCCGTTGGAACTGGCCCGCGCCGATCGCGAGCACCGCGAGATGGTGCACCTCTGTCGCCAGGGCGAGGTCGCCGCGGCCGTTACCCTGCTGCGCGCCCATGTGGCGCATGTGGCCGGGGCACTGGAAGCCTTCCTGCACGAGCACACCACCCCGACCTGAGCGGCCGCCTGCCCCCGGGGGGCGGCTCATCCGCTCATGGGGCGCCGCGCCCGTACCGGCGCGAGGGGCGGAACAAAGCCGCCCTTCGGCTCAGAACGCCGCGCCCAGCCCCACCAGGACCGCGAGGGCCAGACCGCCCCAGAGAGGCAGCAGGGCATGGCGGCCCGAGGCGATGGGCAGGTCCCCGGCCAGCCTTTCCGCCTGCCGCGCCAGGGCCGGCAGCGACAGGGCGAGGGCAAGGCCGAAGGGAAGCAGCAGCAGGGGATGCTGCCGCGCCAGGGCCATGGCCACGGCGAGGAGGGCGGCGAAGCCCGGAAAGGGCGGTAGCCCGGACAGGCCCGCCAGGGCGAGGAGCAGGCCCCAGCGCCCGGCGCGGAAACCCGCCGCGCCACCCGGAAGCTCCGGCGCCGTGCCCCGTGGCTGGAGCGCCAGCCCCGCCGCGCAACGCGACAGCGCCTGCCCGGCCAGCGCCAGGATGCCCGCCAGCGGCAGATCCAGCCCGAAGCAGAGCGCGGCCAGGCCGGTCTGGCCGATCCCGGCCCAGCCGATCAGCCGCCCCGGGTCCTGTCGCCGCCAGAGCGCCAGGGCCGCCGTAAGCAGCGACAGCAGCCCCGCCGCCGCCAGCAGCCCACCCAGCGGCAGGCTCTCGGCCGCGGCGTCCGCCACCCGCCCGACGCGCCACAGCATCGGCAGCGCCATGGCGGGCAGCAGGCCCAGGCACAGCGCGGAGAACACGGCCGCCCCGCGTATGGAGGCGGCAATGCCCCAGCCCTGCCACGGCACCAGCCCCGACAGCGGTCCATAGCCGGCGAGCAGCAGCACGGCACCCAGCCGCAGCAGCCCGGCCTCTCCCCCGGAGGCGGACAGGATCAGGCCCGGCCAGGACCCTGTCCCCAGCGCGCCGGGGCCGCAGCCCAGCAGAAGCAGCACCACTCCCAGCAGCGCAATGGCGAGCCCGGCACCGCAGGGCAACAGCATCCGCCAGGACAGGGCCAGGGCCTCCGCGCGCCATCGCCCCTCCCCCGCGCCCGACAGGATCGCCGCCGCGGCCAGCAGGGCGGGCACGAAGCCGATCCAGCCCAGCACGGGACCATCCGCCAGCACCGCCAGCAGATAGCCGCCCAGGAAGACCTGCACGGCCAGCGGCAGGCCCGGCATGGGCGGGCCGCTCCGGGTGGCCAGCCTGCCGGACACCAGCAGGCCGATGGCCCCGCCCAGGGCCGGGAGAAGGCGGTTCACCGCGTCCAGCCGCATCACCCCGTCGCCGCCTTCCGGCCGCGCCAGCAAGACGAGGCCGAGCAGGAAGCCCAGCGCCGAGGCCAGAAGCCCGGCCTTCGCCGTCGCCGCCGCCATGCCCGGCCGGGACAGCGGCAGGGCCAGCAGCAGCGCTGCCAGGAAGGGCCAGGCCACGGGCGCCCAGAGCGGCAGCACGGCGGGAAGCCAGGAAGGCAGTCCGGCCTCCATCAGGCTCCTTCCTCCACGGCCTTCCCGCTTCCGGCATCCTCGATGGGGGCACCCCCCTCCGGCCCATGGGGCATCCATGCCGCGAGTTCGAAGCGGAGATGGAAAAGAAAGGCCCCCGCCACCATGGCCAAGGCGAGGATCAGGCTGGCCAGGGTGAGCTCCAGCACCTCCGGCAGGCCCGGCACCGCCAGGGCTGCCAGCACCAGCCCGTTCTCCAGGCTGAGGATGCCGAGCCCCTGGCTCAGCGGATCGCGCCGCAGCAGCACCGTCGCCAGCCCCAGCAGCAGCAACGCCAGGGCCACCGCCAGGGTGGCGCGCGCCGCCATGCCGCCCGCCCCCATGGCGGCGGGCCAGACCACCACCGTGGCGAAGCCCAGCAGCACGGTCCCCAGGATCAGCGAGGACCCGATGCCGAGATGCAGCGCCGCCTCCCCCGGCAGGCCGAGGCGGCGCGACAGGCGGCGCAGCCCCAGCGGCACGGCCAGCGCCCGCCCCAGCAGCGCCACCGTCGCCACGGCCAGGAGCTCCGCGCGCCACATGCTCCCGCTGCGGGCCAGCCAGCCGGCGAGCAGGGCGAGCAGCAGGGATTGCAGCGCATAGGCCAGGATCGCCCCGCCGCTGCGGCGCAGGCAGAGCAGGGCGAAGCCGCAAAGCAGCATGCCGCCGGCCAGGAGCTGCGGCAGGTCCGCGGATACCGGCTCGAACCTCATCGTCACCCCCCTCGCATGAAAGGCTTTGCGTTGTCCCGGGGGGGACAAGGGCGAGGCGGAGCCTCGCCCCCGGGCGCCGGCCACGAAGCGCAATGGCCGGAACGGGCCGCCACCCGTATCATGCGACGCGGGCGCCCAGGAAGAGCAGCACCGCGCCGAGCACCGCCAGCAGCAGCGCCGCGCCCAGCAGCTCCGGCAGGCGCTGCCGCCGCATCCCGGCCACCAGCGCCCCCGCCAGGGCGAAGACGGCCCCAACCGCCAGCAGCTTGGCGGCCCAGGCCAGCAGGCCGAGCGGCCAGGCCAGCCAGGGTGCCTCCACCGCCTCCGGCGCCAGACCGAGGGGTAGGAAGACCGCCGCCAGCAGGTCCAGCCAGAAGAGCAGCCAGAGGTCGCGCGCCAACGACCACAGTGCCAGATGCCGCCCGGAAGCCTCGGCCGGCAGCATGGCGCCGGTCTCGGCCCCGCATTCCACCTGCGCCACCGCCAGCAACGCCCCCAGGCAGAGCAGCAGCGGGAGTTGCAGCCCCATCCCGCCATCCCGCACCCCGGCGGCGACGGTGGCAAGCCCGGTGCCGCCCGCCAGCATGGACAGGACCAGCACCACCGCCAGCAGCGCCGGCCCGGCCAGCACCGCGTCGGCCAGCAGCCGCGAGGCCGCCAGCCCGCCCTGGGCCCGCCCCGCCTCCAGCCCCGCCAGGGCCAGGAAGGCCCGGCCCAGCCCCACCAGCCCGGCCAACAGGACCAGATCGGCCAGCGGCGCCAGCAGCATCCCGGTGGTGAAGGCGGGCACCAGCCCGGCCGCCGCCAGCGCCGTGGCGAAGCTGGCATAGGGGAGGATGCGCGACAGGGCGGAGGCGTCCTCCGGCAGATTGGGCTGCTTCGTCACCAGGCGCCGCAGGTCGCGCCATTCCTGCCACGGCGGCGCCCCCCGCCGCCCGGCGAGGCGCAGGCGCAGCCAGCGCGCGCCACCGGCCAGAAGCGGCGCGACGAGCAGGATCAGGCCCCCGTGCAGGAGCTGCGCCAGCAGGGCGGGCAGCAGGTTCATCCCCGCCCTCCGAGCCAGGAAGCGAGCAGCAGAAGCACCACCGCCAGCAGCAGGCCGAGGCCCAGCTCGCCCCGCGCCGAAAGGCGCCGCGGCCGACGCAGGAAGGGCGCCGAGGCCAGCCAGGGCCCGATGGCCGCCAGCGCGACCGGAAGCCGCTGCCAGCGCGCGAGGCTCTGCGCGATGCCCTTCTCGCCCGGCGCCGGCGACACGCCCAGCAGCCGCCGCAGCGGCTGCGCGAAGCCGCGCCCGCCCGGCTGGGTGGCCGGGTCGCCGAAAGGCAGGTGCGGCGGCGGCGCCATGAAGCCGTCATCCCAGACCGGCCCGGTCACCGGGGGCGGGCCGAGGGCGCGCAGCGCCAGCGCCGCGATCCCGCCCGGCAGCAGCAGCAGCGCCGCCACCGCCAGCGGCTGGTAGGAGGCCGCGCCATCCCCTGCCTGCACCGCCAGCCACCCGGCCCGCCCTTCCAGATCCGCCCGCACCAGCAGGCGCAGGGCCGGGCCCATCAGCTCCAGCAGCGGCCCCGGCAGGATTCCGCCCAGCAGCAGCAGCACCGCCAGCAGCAGCAGCGTGCCGCGCGTCACCCCCGTCACGTCGCCGCCCCCCAGGGTGCGCGGATGCCGTGGCCGGCCGAGGAAGGCGAGCCCCAGGAAGCGCAGCGCCGCCAGGGCCAGCAGGGCCAGCACCGCCCCCGCCGCCGCCAGCACCGCCAGCGCCGCGAACTGCGTCCCGATCTCCCCGACCCTCCAGGCGGCCAGCAGCGCCTGCAGCAGCACCCAGGCCGGGGCGAAGCCGGCGAAGGGCGGCAGGGCGGCCAGCGCCAGCACCGCCAGCGCCGCGCAGCCGGTGGCCCAGGGCATCACCCGCACCAGCCCGCCGAGCCGTTCCAACGAACGGAAGCCGGTCATCCGCCGCACCTCCTCCGCCACCAGGACCAGCAGCAGCGTGGCCGGCAGGCCGAGCCCGGCCTGCAGCAGCGCGCCGCCCGAGGCCAGCGCCGCCAGCGCGCTCAGATCAGCGGCCCGGAAGATCGCGGCCAGGCCCAGGCCCAGCACGGCCAGCCCCGCCTGACCGCCGGCGAGCCAGCCCGGCAGGAGCCGGAGATCATCCTCCAGGCTGGCCCGCAGGCCGCAACGGAAGGCCATCGCCGCCCCGGCCAGCAGCGTCGGCAGGCCCCACCAGCCCGGTTGCGCCGGCCCGGTCAGGTCCAGCAGCAGCCGGGCCAGGAGGTAGAGCCCGGCAGTCACCATCAGCGCCGGCAGGGCCGCGCAGGGCCGCCCGGGCCGGGCCGTGGCCAGCAGCGGCATCCAGCTCAGCATGGAGGAGGCGCCCAGCAGCGGCGCGGCCCCGGCCAGGGCCAGGACGAGCAGCAGCCCGGCCCGCCAGCCCTCGGGCGGCACCTGGCGCAGCGAGGCGAAGGACCAGCCGGCCGGTTCCAGCGGAAGAGCCGGCGCCATGGCCGCCCCGGGGGCGGCCGGGGCCATGGGCAGCAGCAGGGCGAAGGCGAGGAGCAGCGCCACCCAGCCGGCCAGGGCCGAGGCCAGGCCCCGCCGGGCCACGGCCCGCCCCCTGGGATACGCCAGCTGCGCGGTGGAGAAGACCAGGACCGGCAGGGCCAGTCCCAGCGCCAGCAGCAGCCCCGCCGCATCCGCCGCCGACAGCGCGAGGGCCAGCAGCGCCGGGCCGATCGGGGACAGGGCGCGCCGCAGCGCATCCGGCTCCTCCGGATCAGGGCCGGAGGCGGCGGCCAGCAGCCCCAGCAGCATCAGGAACCAGCCCGACAGCCCGTCCGGCCGCAGCAGGACCACGCCACCCGGCAGCACCGGCAGCGCCAACGCCGGGGAAGGCGGCCCCCAGAGCGCCATCGCCCCGGCCGCCATGAGGGCGAGCCCGGCCGGCAGGCACAGGATGGGTGCCGCCCGGGACAGAAGCACGGCGGGCGAGGTGGGAGGGGCCACGGTGCGGGATGCCCGGCCCGGCGGCAGCGGTCCCGGCACCGGGCCGGCCGCCACGCCACGCGGCAGCGCCCCCGCCAGGGCGGCGAGCCCGGACAGGGCCAGGAAGGCGAGCAGCAGGATGGTCACGGCGCCGGACGATAGCAGCCGGGCTTCGCGCGACCAGGGGCCGGCGCCGGGAGAATCCCGTGGCGGCGGAAGCCCCGCCCCTGCGTCAGGCCGTGGCGAACATCACGTTCAGGCGAAAGCGTTCCGCCACCCCGGGCGGCATGGCGACGCGGCCGTGGTAGCGCGCGTGGTGGAGATCCTCGGGCGAAAGCACGGAGAAGCCGTCGCGCCAGCCATGGCGGTCCACCGCATCCGGCCAGTCCTCCCCCCGCCACATCAGGGGGCGGAGGCCGTCGCCATCCTCCACCCAGTGCCAGCCGCTTTCCTCGGGGTCGTCGGGGATGCCGTTCCAAGTCTCGCTCATCGACCAACTCCTCAACCGGACAAACCATATCGTTTGCGAGATAATGCCGCCTTTCTAGACGAAATCACGGCCGTGTGCGCGATTTTTTCCAGACCCGTCCTCCGGTGCCCGGTCTTCCCGGTGCAGCGGGTCAAAGCATCTCCAGGGCCTGCTTGCGCTGCGGCGGCGGGAAGACACGATCCAGCGCCCGCAGATCCGCCTCCTCCAGCACGATCTCGGCGGCGCCAGCATTGTGCCGCAGGTGCGCCGGGTCGGCGGATTTCGGGATGGCCACCACGCCGGGCTGACGCAGCACCCAGGCCAGCGCGATCTGCGCCGGCAGCCGCCCGTGGCGCTCCGCCACCTCCCGCAGCACCGGATGGCGCAGCAGCCGCCCGCCCTGGCCCAGCGGGGAATAGGCCATCACCGGCATCTGCCGCTCGCCACAGAAGGGCAGGAGGTCGAATTCCACGCCCCGGGCATCGAGGTTGTAGAGGACTTGGTCCGTGGCGCAGTCCGCCAGCGCGCCGCCCAGCTCCCCCAGGTCGGCCACGTCGAGGTTGCTGACGCCCCAGCGGCGGATCTTGCCGGCCTCGCGCAGCCGCCCGAGGGCCTCCACCGTCTCGGCCAGGGGCACGCCGCCGCGCCAGTGCAGCAGGTAGAGGTCGAGGCTCTCCACCCCCAGGCGCCGCAGGCTGGCCTCGCAGGCCGCGGCCATGCGGGCGCGGGAGGCGTTGTGGGGATAGACTTTGCTGACCAGGAAGACCTCGTCGCGGCGCCCGGCGATGGCTTCCCCCACCACCTGCTCGGCGCCGCCCTCCGCATACATCTCCGCCGTGTCGATCAGCGTCATGCCGAGATCGAGGCCGAGGCGCAGGGCCCGGGCCTCGGCTCCGCGATCCGCGCCGCGCTCCCCCAGGTGCCAGGTTCCCTGGCCGAGCACCGGGACCTCCGTCCCGTCCGCGAGCCGCAGTTGCCGCATGCGCTTCTCCTTTGCTTCGGGTCCCATGCCGGCTCCGTCGTGCTCCGCGCCCACCAAGAAGGCGAAGCGGGAGGCCGGGCCTGGACGCCCCGGCCGGACATGCTGTCGGATATGCCTTCCGCCCCCTGTCGGGCCCGATGCACCGGCCGATGGCCGACAGGAAGGCTAAGGCCCGCAAGGCACTAGAGCGGATCGGCACCCGGTGAAAACTCGCAAACCCGTGAGGCGGGATGGCCATTCCCCGGCGCCTCCCCGGCAACTCGCATCCGCCGGCGGCATGCCACTCCCATCGGTGGGCGGGAGCTTCTAGATAATATCGTGATGCGCCCATCCGCCCAGCCTTCCGCCCACCCCGCGCCCAGCGCCGGATTCGCCACGCGGATCGCCCACCGCGCATGGGCAGGGGCCGGACTGCCCGCCGCCCGCCGGCTTACGCCCCTCGCGCTCCTGCTCCTCCCCTTCCTGGTGGCCGCGCTCCCGCCCGGCGAGGCCCGGGCGCAGTCCTCCGCGCCGCAGGCCCAGCCCCCCCAGACCCACGCCCAGCCCCGGCCGGAGCCGGGCGCGGAGGAGATCGGCTCCTGGATCCTCACCTGCGCCGCCGACCGCATGACGGACCAGACGAGCTGCCGCCTGCTGAACCGGCGGCCGGCGGTTCCGGCCTCGGCCGGGCAGGCCGCCCTGACGCTGGAGGTGGTGCGGCGCAATGGCAGGCTGGTGCCGGCCGTCACCGCGCGGGACCTGACGATCGAGGGGATCGGACGCGGCCTTCTCGCCTTCACCGGCACGGCGCAGCTACGCTTCCCGCCGAACCGCTTCTTCGAGATGCCCTGTGGGCTGGAAGGCCGCTCCGTGGTCTGCGCGCCAAAGGCGGAGGACGTGGAGCGGGCGGCCACCGAGCTGCCGGCGGCGGAACGCGCCCTGGTGCGGATCGTCGGGCTGGTGCCGGAGGAATCGGAATCGACCGAGCCCACGGAGCTGCGCCTGTCGCGCACTGGCGAGGCCCTGGCCCGCTTCCGCGCCCGCGCGCCGGAAGGGCCAGGCACGGCCGAGGCCTCCCCCGGCTTCGACCTGCGGGAGATGCTGGGCCGGCTGATGCGCTTCCTGAACCCCTGACACGCCTTCCCGCCGCGAGTCCCGACGTGTCGCCTCAGCCCCAGCCCAGGAAACCCCGCCGATGACCTCTCGCGACCGGGTGGTGCTGGATGCCTTCGACAAGCGCATCCTGGCCGCGCTGCAGGCCGACGCCACCCTGCCCGTGGCCAAGGTGGCGGAGATGGCGGGCCTTTCCCCCACCCCCTGCTGGCGGCGCATCCAGAAGCTCGAACAGGCAGGGGTGATCCGGAAGCGGGTGGCGCTGCTCGACCGGCGGAAGCTGAATGTCGGCGTCACGGTCTTCATCGCCATCCGCACCAGCCAGCACAACGCCGCCTGGCTGGAACGCTTCCGCCGCGCCCTGGCGGACATCCCGGAGATCGTGGATTTCTACCGGATGAGCGGCGAGATCGACTACCTGATCCGCGCCGTGGTGCCGGATATCGAAGCCTATGACGGCGTGTACAAGCGGCTGATCTCCGCCGTGGACCTCACCGACGTCACCTCCATGTTCGCCATGGAGGAGCTGAAATCCACCACCGAGGTGCCGCTGGACTACGCGGCCGAGGCCTGAGCCGCCCAGCGGGGGAATGGTGGCCCTGGGAGCAGGGACGCAGGCGTGCTTTGTCGCCAGTGGCGAAGGCCGGGCGAAAGAAAATTCTTATGCGGACGTGATTTCCGGGGTTATTTTCACTGGAAACGCGTATGGAACGGTTTTTTCGACCCATAATTCCCGGAACAGGGGAAGATTTTTCCAGGGAAACCCGCTTTTCGGGGAATCTTGGCAAAAATCCTCCCGCCCGCTGCGCCTAGACTCGCCCCACGCCATTCCGCGCCACCGGTTCCAGCCGGCGGCCACGGAACCGGCCCCGTGCCGAGCAGGACCGCCACCGCATGTTCATCGCCCAGACACGCACCGCCCTGGACCGCCTCCTGGCCGAGATCGCACTGGCCGCACGGGCGCCGCTGGCATCGCGCCACGCCGCAGTGGCGGAGGTGCTGGGCGAGGCGATGGCCGACCCGCAGCTCCTGCTGGGCCGGCACCTCCCGGGGCGGGCCGAGGGCTATACCCGCCACCTGCTGCAGGCCGATCCGGCGGGAGAATACGCCGTCGTGGCGCTGATCTGGCGCCCCGGGCAGATGAGCCCGGTACATGCCCACCGCACCTGGTGCGCGCTCGGCATCCATGGCGGCGTGCTGACCGAGAGCTTCTACGCGCTGGAGGAAGGCGGAGACCCCGTCCCGGCGGCGGCCTTCCTGCGCCGTCCCGGCGAGACCAGCCATGGCCCCGCCGACCCGAAGCTGGTGCACCGCCTGGCCAATCTCGGCTGCCGCGACGCCCTCTCCATCCATGTCTATGGCGTGTCCTTCGACCGCTTCGGCGATGGAGTGAACCTCGTCTACGCGCATTGATGCGTCGCAGCGAAAATCGTCCTTTTTTATGGACAGCATAAGAATTTAACGACAATTTGCGCCCGTGGCCCGGCCCCAGCCGAGCGGCTGCCGGGAATTTGACGCGCATCCGACGCAGGACTGTCCGTCAAGCTTTCGGTTGACCCCTCCTGGGGTGGCTGCGAAACACACCCGCCCGCCGGTGACCCGGGGTGGCGCCGTGCAACCAATCGCGACAAGAGGACGAATCCACGCCATGCGCGACAAGGGCGAATACCTTTTTACCTCCGAATCCGTTTCGGAAGGCCATCCCGACAAGGTCGCGGACCGTATCAGCGACACCGTGCTGGACGCCTATCTGACGGCCGATCCCTATTCCCGCGTGGCCTGCGAGACCCTGGTCACCACGAACCGCATCATCCTGGCCGGCGAGACCCGTGGCCCCGGCAGCGTGACGGCCGAGTACCTGATGCACCTCGCCCGCCTCGCGGTGCAGGACATCGGCTATGACCAGGAAGGCTTCTCCTGGCGCAACGCGCATGTCGAGTGCCACCTGCACGCCCAGTCCGCGCACATCGCGCAGGGCGTGGACGCCTCCGGCAACAAGGACGAGGGCGCCGGCGACCAGGGCATCATGTTCGGCTATGCCTGCACCGAGACGCCCGACCTGATGCCGGCGCCGCTGTACTACGCGCACCTCATCCTGCGCCGGATCAGCGAGCTGCGCCGCAACAACGACAAGTCGGTCGCCGGCCTGCTGCCGGACGCCAAGTCCCAGGTCACGCTGCGCTATGTCGACGGCAAGCCGGTCGGCGTCACCTCCGTGGTGGTCTCCACCCAGCACGAGGAAGGGCTGACGCAGGAGCAGGTCCGCGCGCTGGTGGCCCCGATCGTGGCCTCCTCGCTCCCCGCCGGCTGGACCGTGCCGGAGGACGAGCTCTACGTGAACCCGACCGGCACCTTCGTGATCGGCGGCCCGGACGGCGACTGCGGCCTGACCGGCCGCAAGATCATCGTGGACACCTATGGCGGCGCGGCCCCGCATGGCGGTGGTGCCTTCTCGGGCAAGGACCCGACCAAGGTGGACCGCTCGGCGGCCTATGCCTGCCGCTACCTGGCCAAGAACGTCGTCGCCGCCGGCCTGGCCGACAAGTGCACGATCCAGGTCTCCTACGCCATCGGCGTGAGCAAGCCGCTCTCGGTCTATTTCGACCTGCACGGCACCGGCCGTGACATCGACGAGGCGAAGCTGGCCAAGGTCGTGAACGAGATGGTGAACCTCACCCCGCGCGGGATCCGGGAGCACTTGCAGCTCAACCGGGCGATCTACGTGCCGACCTCGGCCTATGGCCATTTCGGCCGCACCCCGGACGAGGACAAGGGCACCTTCACCTGGGAGCGCACCGACATCGCCAACGACCTCAAGCGCGCCTTCGGTCGCTGAGGTGACAGCCCCGGTCCTGGAGGACGGGGTCACGGACCCCGCCCCCGGGGCCGTGGACCCGCATGACCCGCCCGTCGAGGGTGTCCCCAACCGGCTCTATGGCCGGCGCCGGGGCCACCCGCTGCGGGCGCGGCAGGAACGGCTGCTGCAACTCGCGGCGCCGCGCCTTTCCGCCGATCCCGCCGGCATCGCCGATCCGGGCGCGCTCTTCGCGTCCCGGCCGGACGAGGTCTGGGTCGAGGTCGGTTTCGGCGGCGGCGAGCATGCCGAGGCCCTGGCCCGCGCCAACCCGCGGGCGGGGCTGATCGCCTCCGAGGTCTTCGAGAACGGCATCTGCGCCCTGCTGTCCCGGCTGGTGCCGGAAGGTGGGGAGGAGACGGCGCCCGGCCTGCCCAACCTCCGTCTCTGGACGCGCGACGCGCGCCACCTCCTGGCCGGCCTGCCGGAAGGAGCGCTGTCCCGCCTCTACCTGATGTTCCCCGATCCCTGGCCGAAGTCCCGCCACGCCAAGCGGCGCTTCGTCCACCCCGCCATGCTGCCCCTGGTGGCCCGCGTGCTGCGCCCCGGCGGCGAATGGCGCATGGCGAGCGACCACCCGGTCTACCAGGCCTGGGTCGAGGAGGTTTTCGCGGCACAGGACCTGTTCGAGCCCGTGCTCGATGTCCGGGAACGCCCCGCCGACTGGCCCGGCACGCGCTACGAGGCCAAGGCACACCGCGAAGGCCGCCAGCCGCGCTACTGGATCTGGCGCCGGCGATAGGCTGTTCCGGCGTCGCGCTGTCCCGGGGGGAAGGCTCCGCCTTCGCCCCCGGACCCCCTATCCGCCAGGACCCTGAGGGTCCTGGACCTCCCCTTCGCTGGTTCTCCGCTGCCGGCCGGATCACGCCGGAGAGCATGGCTCTCCGGCGGACTGCCAGTGCCACCAGAGCGGACAAGGTGTCTTTCTTTTCGGGAGTCCCAGGTTGCCGCCTGCTCCCCGGAATCGACGCGAAGACTGACGGCAACCACCGGCGCCAATGAAAGCCCGGGATCCGGGGACCGGCTTCGGTCCCCGGCGGAGAGGGGGTCCGGCGGGAGAGGCGGCGCCTCTCCCCCGGCGGCCAGCCATGAAGCGCAACGCGAAAGGTTCAGGCCGCCGCGTTGGCCTTGGAAAGCACGCCGCGGCGGAGCTGGTCCTCCTCGATGCTCTCGAACAGGGCGCGGAAATTGCCTTCGCCGAAGCCGTCATCGCCCTTGCGTTCGATGAACTCGAAGAAGACCGGGCCGATCACGTTGCCGGAGAAGATCTGCAGCAGCAGCCGCGCCTTGCGGTCCTCCACCACGCCCTCGCCGTCCACCAGGATGCCGTTGGCCTTCAGCCGGGCAAGGTCCTCGCCATGGCCCGGCAGGCGGGCGTCCACTTTCTCGTAATAGGTGGCGGGCGGCGCCGGCATGAAGCTCAGCCCGGCCTCGCGCAGGCCCTCGATCGTGCCGTAGATGTCGTTGCAGCCGCAGGCAATGTGCTGGATGCCCTCACCCTTGTACTCCCGCAGGTATTCCTCGATCTGGCTCTCGTCGTCGGCGCTCTCGTTCAGCGGGATGCGGATACGCCCGTCGGGGCTGGTCAGGGCGCGGGAGAAGAGGCCGGTGTACTCGCCCTTGATGTCGAAGTAGCGGATCTGCCGGAAGTTGAAGAGCTTGCTGTAGAACTCGTACCAGACATCCATCCGGCCGCGATGGACGTTGTGCGTCAGGTGGTCGATGTAGAAGAGCCCGGCGCCCTTCGGAAAGGGTTCGCGCTCGCCGGTCCATTCGAATTCGGCGTCATAGGCCGAGCCATTCTCGCCGTACTGGTCGATGAAGTAGAGCAGGGACCCGCCGATGCCCTTGATCGCCGGGATGTCGATGGTCCTGCCGCCATCGGCGGGATCGGCCGGCTCGGCGCCCAGTTCCAGCGCGCGCCTGTAGGCATACTGCGCGTCCACCACGCGGAAGGCCATCGACGGCACGCTGGGGCCGTGGCGTTCCGCGAAGCGCGCGGCATGGCTGCCCGGCTCCTCGGTCAGCAGGTAGTTGATGTCGCCCTGGCGGTAGAGGGTGCTGCGCTTCGTGCGGTGCCGCGCCACGGCGGTGAAGCCCATCTGGCGGAACAGGGCGTGCAGCTTCTCCGGCTCCGGATGCGCGTATTCGACGAAGCCGAAGCCGTCCGTGCCCATGGGGTTGTGCGCGCCGATCTCGGCACGCGGGGCGTCATGCGGGAAAGGTCCCATTCGTGGATGTCCTCCGTTATGACGCACAGCCTGCCGCAGGCAACGCGCAAGCTGCTTGCGAAACCGTACCGCGTCCCCTTTACCGGCGCACGATCCAGGCATGATGATCCTCATCCATGCACGAATCACCCGCCCTGGACGCCCTAGACCTCCGCCTGCTGCGGGCCTTGCAGGAGGATGCCCGGCTGACCAACCAGCAGATCGGGGAGCGCATCGGCCTGTCCGCCTCGCAATGCTCGCGCCGGCGGGCGGCGCTGGAGGCTGCCGGGCTGATCCGCGGCTACCATGCGGAACTGGATGCGGAGCGGCTGGGGCTGCACCTGCTGGTCTTCATCCAGGTCACGCTGGCCAGCCACAGCGGCGACAATGCCCGCCGCTTCCGCGACCTCGTCTCGCGGCTGGAGGAGGTGCAGGAAGCCTATGCCATGACCGGCGACGCCGACTACCTGATCAAGGCGGTGGTGCCGGACCTCAAGGGCCTGTCGGTGCTGGTGAACGACGTGCTGCTGCCGCACGAGAGCGTGGCGCGGGTCCGCTCCTCCATCGTGCTCGACCGGCTCAAGGCCTCCGGCAGCCTGCCCCTCGGCCGGCGGGGCTGAGCGGGCCACGGGCGGCGCCGGATCGCCTCATGGCCAGCCGGCGCGGAGCCGCTCGTCCAGGAAATCCAGGAAGAGCCGCAGCCGGGGCGTGACCAGGCGCCCATGCGCATGCACCGCCTGCAAGGGCGGCTCGGGAATGTGCCAGTCGGGCAGCACGATCTCCAGCCTTCCCAGCCGCACCTCCGGCCCGGCATCCCAGTCCGGCTTCACCACCAGCCCGGCTCCGGCCAGCGCCAGGGCCAGCGCGACCTCGCCATGGCTGGTGCTGGCCGGGCCGGCGACCTGCACCGGAGCCTCCTCGCCCGACCGCGAGCGGAAGCACCATTGGTCCTGGGGGGCGTCGCCGGACAGGATACAGTCGTGCTGCTCCAGCTCCCGCGGATGGGACGGCCGGCCCCGGCGCGCCAGATAGGCAGGAGCACCGCAGACGACACCGTGGCTGGGGGCGAGCGGATGCACCAGGAGCTGCGAGTCGGGCATGGCG
The DNA here is from genome assembly GCF_002754815.1 of Roseomonas sp. FDAARGOS_362. GTDB lineage: Bacteria > Pseudomonadota > Alphaproteobacteria > Acetobacterales > Acetobacteraceae > Roseomonas > Roseomonas mucosa. The sequence continues at coordinate 2,684,913 of NZ_CP024588.1, forward strand.
CCGGAGCGGATGGCCAGGTCGAAGCCGCCGCCGATCAGGTCCACCATCGTATCCGTGGCGGTGAGGTGGATGCGCATTGCCGGGTGCAGGCACAGGAATTCCGCGATCAGCGGCGCCAGGACGCGCTGCCCGAAGGCGACGGCGGAGGTGACGCGCAACTGCCCGATCACCTCGCCCCGGCGCAGCGCCAGCGCGGCCTCCATCTCCTCGATCTGGGCCAGGATCCGCCGGCAATGGGCCTGGAAGTCGCGTCCGTCCTCGGTAAGGGCGAGATGCCGCGTGGTGCGGCTCACCAACCGCATACCGAGGCGCTGCTCCAGCCGCGCCAGCCGCTTGCTGACGACCGGCAGCGACATGCCGAGCTCGCGGGCCGCCGCGGTCAGGCTGCCCACCTCGGCAACGCGGGAGAAGACCGTGATATCGACGAGATTCTCGGCGATGCGCATGACGGTCTTTCCTCTCCCTGGGACGGACCCGCAAGGGGCGGGCTGGCGTTTTCGCCCCGTAACGATGTGGTGGCCGCATGGTCGTCCGCCATGTGTCCCTCCTTTGACACACAGGCTCCCCCGGCAAAGGCTGGGCGGCACCGGTGGGCCGGAAATGCTCTACCGTCCCCCTCGCCCGGCCCCACCCCGCAATGGGGGACCGGGAAACGGAGGGGAGGCTTCCGGCCCCCGGGGCGTGCCGCCGGCCCGCGTGGGCGGCGCGGCGGGCATGGGAGACCGGGCGATGTCCCCGGGGAAAGGACAGGATGCGATGGCCGAAGGGCACCGTTTCGACCGCGTGTGGCTGCGGGGCAGGCTGCTGACCATGGCGCCGGAAGGAAGCTCCGCGGCGGCCCATGGGGAGGCCGCCATCCTGGCGGGCTGCGGCGTGGTGGAGCGGGGCGCCGTCGCCAGCCGGGACGGGCGGATCGCTTTCGCGGGGCCGGAGGATGGGCTCCCCGCCGGCTGGGAAGCCGGGGAGGTCCTGCGCCTGGAGGGCCGCTGGGTCACGCCGGGGCTGGTGGATTGCCACACCCATCTGGTCCATGGCGGCGATCGCGCGGCGGAGTTCGAGGCACGGCTGGCCGGCGCCACCTATGCCGAGATCGCCCGTGCCGGGGGCGGCATCCTGTCCACCGTGCGCGCCACGCGGGCGGCGGACGAGGACGCGCTGGTGGCAAGCGCCCTGCCCCGGCTCGACCGCCTGATCGCCGAGGGCGTGACCACGGTGGAGGTGAAGTCCGGCTACGGGCTGGACACGGAGACCGAGCTGCGGATGCTGCGTGCCGCGCGGCGGCTGGGCGAGGCGCGCGATATCGGCGTGGCCACCAGCTTCCTCGGCGCCCATGCCGTGCCGCCGGGCATGACGGCGGAGGACTACACCGCGCTGGTCTGCGACGCGATGCTGCCCGCCGTGGCGGCGGCCGGGCTGGCCGATGCGGTGGACGTCTTCCACGAGAGCATCGCCTTTTCCGCCGCGCCGACCGGGCAGGTCTTCGCCGCCGCGCGGGCCCACGGCCTGCCGGTGAAGCTGCATGCCGACCAGCTGGAGAATGGCGGCGGCGCGGCGCTCGCGGCGCGCTGGGGGGCACTCTCGGCGGACCACCTGGAATGCGCCGACGAGGCGGGCGCCGCCGCCCTGGCCCGTGCGGGGACGGTGGCGGTGCTGCTGCCCGGGGCCGCCTATACGCTGCGCGAGACCAGCCGCCCGCCGGTCGAGGCGCTGCGGCGGCATGGCGCGCACATCGCCGTGGCGACGGACTGCAACCCGGGCAGCTCGCCGCTCACCTCGATCCTGCTGGCGATGAACATGGCGGCGGTGCTGTTCCGCCTGACCGTGCCGGAATGCCTGGCCGGGGTGACGCGCGAGGCGGCGCGGGCGCTGGGCCTGCTGGACCGGATCGGCACGCTGGAGACGGGCAAGCGCTGCGACCTCGCCATCTGGGATATCGAGCGGCCGGCGGAGCTGGTCTATCGCCTCGGCTTCAATCCCCTGCACAGCCGCGTGCGCGGAGGACGGTGATGCGCTTCCTGGCCGAAACCGCGCTGCTGGACGGCGAGATCCGACGCGACGTCGCCATCATCCTGGACGATGCGGGGCGCATCGCCGGCGTGGCGGCGGACAGCGACGCGGCCGAAGGCGACGAGCGCCTGCGGGGCCTCGTCGTGCCGGGAATGCCCAACCTGCATTCCCATGCCTTCCAGCGCGCCATGGCGGGGCTGGCCGAGCGCGCCGGGCCGGAGGGCGACAATTTCTGGCGTTGGCGCGAAGTGATGTACCGCTTCCTGGCCGTGCTGACGCCGGAGGATGTCGAAGCCATCGCGGCCCAGCTCTACGCGGAATGCCTGCGCCAGGGCTACACCGCCGTGGCCGAGTTCCACTACCTGCACAACGCGCCGGACGGCACGCCCTATGCCGATCCGGCGGAGATGGCCCGGCGCATCGCCGCCGGGGCCGAGGCGGCGGGAATCGGCCTCACCCTGCTGCCGGTGCTATACCGCCACAGCCAGTTCGGCGGCGCGGAAGCGGCACCGGGGCAGCGCCGCTTCGTCCTGCCGGTGGAAACCTGGGCGGGGATCTGCCGGGAGGCCGCATCCTGGCCCGGGGTGCGGACCGGCGTGGCGCCGCATTCCCTGCGCGCCGTGATGCCGGAGGAACTCTCCGCCAGCATCGCCCTGGCGGCGGAGCTGGGCCCGGACACGCCCATCCACATCCATGTCGCGGAGCAGGTGAAGGAGGTCGAGGACTGCCTCGCCTGGAGCGGTCAGCGCCCGGTGCAATGGCTGCTCGGCCACGCGCCGGTGGATGCGCGCTGGTGCCTGATCCACGCCACGCATTCCGACGCCGCGGAAACCCTGGCCCTGGCACGGAGCGGCGCCGTGGCCGGCCTCTGCCCCACCACCGAGGCCAATCTCGGCGACGGTTTCTTTCCCCTGCCGGACTACGCGGCAGCGGGCGGGCGCCTCGGCATCGGCACGGACAGCAACGTTTCCACCAGCCCCGTCGAGGAGCTGCGCTGGATGGAATACGTCCAGCGCCTGCGCCGCCGCGCCCGCAACGTCACCGAGACGCGGCCCGGCGCCTCGGTGGGCCTCGCCCTGCTGCAACGCGCGGCGCTGGGCGGCGCCCAGGCGCTGGGCCAGCCCATGGGGCGCCTGGCGCCGGGCTGCCGCGCCGACCTCCTGGTGCTGGACACGGAACATCCGGCCCTGATCGGGCGGGAAGGCGACGCGCTGCTGGATGCCTGGGTCTTCTCCGGCAACACCACACCGGTCCGCGACGTGATGGCCGGCGGCCGCTGGGTGGTGCGCGACGGCATGCACCACCGGCAGGCCGGGATCGCCCGCCGCTTCGCCCGGGTGATGCGGCGGATCCGCGACCTGGCCTGATAGGGCGCGCTGGTCCGCCTGCCCCCCGGGATCGAGCCAGGGGCCGACCTTGCCCCCCGAACCAACACAAGGCGGGGTCCGGGGACATGCCATGTTCCCGGCGGTGGGGCTTCCGGGGGCAGGCGGAGCCTCGGCCGGGGGCTGCCACGAGGCGCGGCGCTACGACACCGATGCCTGAGGCCCTGGCAGCGGCAGTTCCGTCGTCATCTTGATCTCCGACATCACGATGCTGGAGATGATCTCGCGCACGCCGGGAAGCTGCGACAGGTGGTGTCGGTAGAGGCGCTCATAGGCATCGACATCCGGCACCACGATCCGCAGCAGGTAGTCCGTCCCGCCCAGCAGGGAGAAGCAGTCCAGCACCTCCGGCCGGCGCCGCACCGCGTCCTCGAAGCCCGGCAGCGTGTCGCGGCCATGGGTGGCGAGCTTCACCTGGGCGAAGACCATCAGTTCCAGGCCAAGCAGCCTGCGGTCCAGCAGCGCCACGCGGCGCCGGACCAGTCCGGCCTCCTCCAGCCGTCGCACGCGGCGCCAGCAGGGCGCCTGGGAGAGCCCGACCTGCTCGGCCAGTTCGGTGCTGGAAAGCGAGGCATTCCGTTGCAGCGCGGCCAGCAGGCGCAGGTCGATGGCATCCAGGGCTATGCGCATATTCCAATCGCCGCGGCGGCTTTCAGGGGAAGAACCATGCGCGATCCTCCCGCCAGATGCGGATCGACGCAACGAAAGATGAGAAAGACCGATGTAAGATAAAAGTCAAAAGAAGCAGGAGAAGCGTCCATGCAGCGATCCGTCGCCAGCGTTTCACCTCTTGTCTCCGAGGGAAGAATCCCGGCCCGCCAGGGTCCGGGGCACCGGGACCATCCCGGCATGGCCCGCATGCTTACCGGCGGGGCGCCGCGCCATGCTTGACGCGCCGCTTCCCGCCGCCGCCCCGGCCACGGGGCTGCGCTATCTTTCCGGCATCCAGGCGCTGGTGCAGTTGCCGATGCTGCAGCGCGAGCGCGATGCCGCCGCCGGGCTCGACACGGCGGGCTTCATCTCCGGCTATCGCGGCTCGCCGCTCGGCGGGCTGGACCAGTCGCTCTGGAAGGCGCGCAAGGCGCTGGAGGAGCACCGCATCCGCTTCCAGCCCGGGCTGAACGAGGACCTCGCCGCCACCGCCGTCTGGGGCACGCAGCAGGTCAACCTCTTTCCCGGCGCGAAACATGCCGGCGTCTTCGGCATGTGGTACGGCAAGGGGCCGGGTGCCGACCGCACCATGGACGTGTTCAAGCACGCCAATGCCGCCGGCACCTCCCCCTTCGGCGGCGTCATCGCCGTGGTGGGCGACGACCACGGCGCCAAGTCCTCCTCCCTGCCGCACCAGAGCGACCACATCTTCGCCGCCGCCATGATGCCGGTGCTGAACCCGGCCAGCGTGCAGGAGATCCTGGATTTCGGCCTGCATGGCTGGGCCATGTCGCGCTTCTCCGGCTGCTGGGTCGCGCTGAAGGTCGTGGCGGACACGGTGGAGACCTCCTCCGGCATCTCGCTCGATCCCTTCCGCATCGCCACCCGCATCCCGGAGGATTTCCCGCTGCCGCCCGACGGGCTGGGCATCCGCTGGCCGGATTCGCCGCTGGCGCAGGAGATGCGGCTGCAGCGTCACAAGGCCTATGCCGCCATGGCCTATGCGCGGCTGAACGGGCTGAACCACGTGGCGATCGACAGCCCGCGCCCGCGGCTCGGCATCGTCACCACGGGCAAGTCCTATCTCGACGTGCGGCAGGCGCTGGACCAGCTCGGCATCGACGACGCGCAGGCCGCCGCGATCGGGCTGCGCGTCTTCAAGGTCGGCATGCCCTGGCCGCTGGATGCCGAGGGCGTGCGCCACTTCGCCGAGGGGCTGGAGGAGATCCTGGTCGTCGAGGAGAAGCGCCAGGTCATCGAGTACCAGCTCAAGGAACAGCTCTACAACTGGCGCGAGGACGTGCGCCCGCGCGTCATCGGCAAGTACGACGACAAGGGCGAGTGGGAGCTGCCGGTGCATGACTGGCAGCTTCCCGCCGCGGGCGAGCTGACGCCGGCGCTGATCGCCCGCGTCATCGCCCGCCGCATCGGGCGCTTCCACGACCTGCCCTTCGCGCTTGGCGAGCGCATCCGCGAACGGCTAGCCTTCCTGGCGGCGAAGGAGGAATCCCTCGCCCGGCCGCGCACCACGGCGCTGCGCGTGCCGCACTACTGCTCCGGCTGCCCGCACAACAGCTCGACCGTGGTGCCGGAAGGCAGCCGCGCGCTGGCGGGGATCGGCTGCCACTACATGGCCACCTGGCTGCGCGCCGAGAGCACGCAGACCTTCTCCCACATGGGCGGCGAGGGCGTGGCCTGGATCGGGCAAGCGCCCTTCACGGAAACGAAGCACGTCTTCGCCAACCTGGGAGACGGCACCTACTCGCATTCCGGCCTGCTGGCGATCCGGCAGGCGGTCACGGCGGGCGTGCCGATCACCTACAAGATCCTGTTCAACGACGCGGTGGCGATGACCGGCGGCCAGCCGGTGGAGGGCACGCTCACCGTGCCGCAGATCGTGGCGCAGGTGCGGGCGGAGGGGGTGGAGCGCGTCGTGGTCGTCGTGGACGACCTCGCCCGCTATGACGGCGTGACGCTGCCGGGGGACGTGCCGCTGTTCGAGCGCCACGCGCTGGACCGGGTGCAGCGCGATCTGCGCGAATATTCCGGCGTTTCCGTGCTCGTCTATGACCAGACCTGCGCCGCCGAGAAGCGCCGCCGCCGCAAGCGCCGGCTGATGGCCGATCCGGCGCGCCGCGTGGTGATCAACGAACGCGTCTGCGAGGGCTGCGGCGACTGCTCGGCCAAGTCCAACTGCATGTCCGTCGTGCCGGTGGAGACCGAGTTCGGCCGCAAGCGGCAGATCGATCAGTCCTCCTGCAACAAGGACTTCTCCTGCCTCGACGGCTTCTGCCCCTCCTTCGTCACGGTGGAGGGCGGGCAGTTGCGCAAGGGCAAGGCGCTGGCTCCGATCGGCGGCCTGGGCGCCTCGGGCGGTCAGACCTCCGTGGAGGGCAAGGGCGATGCGCCCGCCGCTCCGGCGGAAGCCGCCGCCGCCCTCCCGGCCCTGCCCGAGCCGCCGAAGCCGGCGCTGGCGGAACCCTACGGCATCCTGGTGACCGGCGTTGGCGGCACCGGCGTCGTCACCATCGGCGCGCTGCTCGGCACGGCGGCGACGCTGGAGGGCAAAGGCATCTCCGCCCTCGACATGGCCGGGCTGGCGCAGAAGGGCGGGCCGGTCTGGTCGCATCTGCGCATCGCCGCGCGGCAGGAGGAGATCCACGCCGCCCGCCTCGCCGCCGGGGAGGCGCATCTCGTGCTCGGCTGCGACATCGTCGTGGCCGCGGCGGAGGAAAGCCTGACGCGAATGCGCGCCGGCCTCACCCATGCCGTGGTGAACAGCGACTTCTCCGTCACCAGCGACTTCGTGCGCGGCTTCGCGGCCCAGGCCCGCAGCGGCGACGTGGCGCGGCACCGCGACCCGCAGTTCCCGCTGGCGGAGATGGAGCGGCAGATCGACGAGGCCTGCGGCGGCGAGGGCGCGGCGATCTTCGTCGGCGCCACGCGGCTCGCCACCGCCCTGCTGGGCGATTCCATTGCCACCAACCTCTTCATGGTGGGCTATGCCTACCAGAAGGGGCTGATCCCGCTGGAGGCCGCCTCGATCCTCAAGGCGATCGAGATGAACGGCGCCGCGGTGGCGATGAACCAAGGTGCCTTCCAGTGGGGCCGGCAGGCGGTGCTGGACCTGGAGGCGGTGCAGCGCGCCGCCGACCCGACGGAGCGCCGCGTGCCCTCGCTGCGCCTTTCCGCCACGCTGGACGAACTGGTGGAGCGCCGGCTGAAGGAGCTGACGGCCTACCAGGACGCCGCCTATGCCCGCCGCTACGGCGATTTCGTGGCCCGGATACGCGCTGCGGAGGCGGAGCGCGTGCCTGGCCGGGTCGAGCTGGCCGAGGCGGTGGCGCGCTATCACCACAAGCTCCTCGCCTTCAAGGACGAGTTCGAGGTGGCGCGGCTCTTCACCGAAACCAGCTTCCTCCGCCGTGTCGAGGAGCAGTTCGAGGGCGACTGGCGCCTGAACTTCCACCTGGCGCCGCCGCTCTGGGCGCGGAAGGACCCGGAGACCGGCGAGCCGCGCAAGCAAAGCTACGGCCCCTGGATGCTGCGCGCGCTGCGCGTCCTGGCCCGGATGCGCCGCCTGCGCGGCACCGTGCTCGACCCCTTCCGCCACAGCGCCGACGGGCGGATGCACCGGGAGATCCTGGCCGCCTACGAGCAGGACATGGAGGAGGTGCTGCGCCGCCTCAACCCGCACAACCACGCCGTGGCGGTGGAACTCGCCGCCCTGCCGGAACAGATCCGGGGCTACGGCCCGGTGCGGGAGCGGCATCTCGCCCATGCCAGTCAGCGCCGGGCGGAGCTCCTGTCCCGCCTCCGGGGGGAGGAAAGCCTCCAGCTCCGCCCCGGCCACCCGGCCAGAGGAGCGCAGGTGGTCATGGCCGGCTGATCCCGGCAGGCCTTGCGCCGTCCCGGGGGGCAGGCGGGCCTCCCCCGGGGCCGGCCACAAGCAAACGCCACACCCCCGGAACGGAACTGGCGCCCGGGGAGATTTCTCCCCGGGCGCCGGATTGCTCTTCGGAATGAAGGCGGCGGACCGCCCGGATCAGAGCCGGTCGGAGGTCAACCGGCCGATGACGAAGCCGACCACGCCAATGATGGCGAGCGAGAGCAGCGGGCGCTCCTTGATCGTCTCGCCGGCCTGCCCAGCCTTCTCGCCGATCGTGTCGCGCGCTTGGTGGGCATAGTCGCTGGCCTTGTGGGCGGCGTCGTTCAGGGCGGGCTTCACGCGCTCGCGCATCAGCTCCTCGACCTGGGCGCGCAGGCGGGCGATCTCGCCGGTGGCCCCTTCCGCCGCGTCGCTCACCGCGGCCTTGGCCTGGTCATAGCCCTCGCCCGCCTTCTCGGAGAGCTTGGCGGCCCCTTCCTTCGCACCGTCCGCCGCGTCGGAAGCGGCCTCCTTGGCGTCGCCATAGGTCTTTTGGGCCTTGCCGGAGAACTGATCGGCCTTGCCTTCCGCCTGGGTCTTGGCATCGCCGGTCAGCTTGCCCGTGGCCTCCTCGGCCTTGCCGCCGAGGTTCCGGGCCGTGCCTTCGATCTTGTTCTCGTCCATGTCCGTGTCTTCTCCGGGAATTTGCTGGAAAACTTGCCTGCCGGGCCTTGTTGCGCCGCCGGGAGCGGGTGGCCCCCGGGCGTCTTCAGACGGTCCGCCGGCCGGCCACCGCGTGGTAGATCAGCAACACGATGATCGCGCCGATCACGGCCACGATCATGCTGTAGATGTTGAAGCCGGTCACACCGGCTCCGCCGAAGGCGCTGAACAGCCAGCCGCCGACCACGGCGCCGACGATGCCCAGGATGATATCGAGCATCACCCCCGAGCCCGTCTTGTTGACGAGCTTGCTGGCGATGAAGCCGGCGATCAGCCCGAGGATGAGCCAGCCGATGATCGACATGTTCCGCTCCAGATCGTTGCGCGGCAGGCCTCTTCAGGGAGGCTGCCATATCGGCAACAAGCGCGCAGGCCGCCTCGGGTTGCCATATGGGTCACACAAAGCCGGCCGGACTTCCGTGGGGCTGTCCCACGGATACCTTCGGGTCCGCTCACCGAGGTGCGTCCGGGGATGCCGCTCCGGAAAGCCCTCGCACAGTTCCAGACTTCCGGCTTTCGGAGTGTGGAAATCCGCCCTTCACTCGCGCGATGCGCGAGTTTGCCTCTTGCGCGGCGGGGCCGGGCCATGCGACCCACCTGCCATGCGCACCGCCTTCATCGGCGCCTACGGCTACGGCAACCTGGGCGACGAACTCTGCCTCATCGAGGCGATGCAGGAATTCCCGCCGGGAGAGCCTCCCTCCGGCGGCGCCTTCGCCTTCACGCAGAATCCCGCCTGGACGAATCGCTGCGTGCCGGGTCTTGCCGGTACCTTCGCCACGCTGGAGGAAATGCTGGCGCTGGATCCGCAGCGCGTCGTCTATGGCGGCGGCGGCATCGGCGGGCGGGCGGATTTCGAGGAGTACCTGCCCTGGATGGCGGCCGCGCTGGATCGCGGCATCCCTGTCCATGTCCACAACATCGGCATCGCCCGCATCGCCGGGGCGGGCATGGAGTACGGACCGGGCGAGGGCTGGCCGCACCCGCTGCTGGGCCGGGTGCTGGAGAACCTCGCCTCCTTCACCGTGCGCGACCACCGCTCGGTGGACATGGTGGCGGAATGGGGCGTGCCGGTGGTGCCGGGCGTCACCCGCTACCCCGAGCGCGCCATCGCGGCGGAGGGCGATCTCGCGGAGGCGATCCTGCCGCGTGGCCGGAAGCTGCTCGGCATCTCCATCATCAACACGAACCAGATGGCCCGCTGCCTGGAGGCGGATGGCGGCACGGTGCGCACCCTGCTCGCCCGCTTCCCCGACCATGCGGTGGTGCCGATCTGCTCCACCCTGCATGTCGATTCCGACGAGGAGGACGACGGCAGCGGCTTCCACCGCTTCGCCGGGATGTTCCTTGGGGACCGGGAGATCGTGGCGCCGCAGCTCACCGAGCGCGGCTTCTGGGGCAGCGAGGTCACGCCGCGCCGGCTGAAGGGCATCATCGCCCGGCTGGACACGCTGGTCTCGCAGCGCAAGCACAACTGCATCCACGGGCTGGGCGCCGGGGTGCCGACCATCGGCCTCTCGCCGATGGAGGATGACAGCGTGCGCCGCGTCTTCGTGACCCTGGCCAACCAGCTTCCCGCCGGCTCGGCCTGCATCGGGCTGGAGGAGCATCCGGGATGACGCCCGAACCCACCCTTTTTCTCGGCGAGTTCGGGCGCGGCGATCTGGCGGGCGAGGCGGCGCTGCAGCACGCCGCCGCACCGCTGGGCCGGGCCGCCCTCGTCGCCACCGACGATCCGGAGGCGACGGCGCGCATCCTGCCGCTCGCCAGCCTGCTGCCGCCGAACACCCCGACCCCGGCCGAGGCGCGGCGCGCCCTGCTGACCGGGCCCATGTCGGACCACAACCGGGCGGTGGACCTGATCCTGCGCCTGGGCCTGCTGCGCGGGCGGGGTTTGCGGACCGGGCTGCGCAGCCTCTCCATCTTCCCCTGGGGGCCGCTCTACCGCCCCGCGCCGGAGGTGCGCGCGGTGCTGGAGGCGCTGGACGAGGCCAGTGCCCGCGACCACCGCACGCTGGGCTCGATGGTGGAATGGCGCTGTCCCTGGTGGGCGGGGCTGGAAGCCTTCCCCGAGGGCGACCTGTTGCCGGAACTGCCCCAGGCTCCCCCTCCCGGCCCGAGGCTGGGCCTCTCGGTCAGCGACAGCCAGAAGACGCGCGAGGTCTTCGCGAAGCACGAAGCCCTGGTCGCGGAATACCTTGCCCCCTATGACGGCTGGACCGTGGTGCCCTTGCCGGTGGTGCGGCAGGGCGAGGGCGGCAGCGACGACCTGCGCGCCATCCGCGACTGCGCCGCCCGCTTCCTGCCCCGCTCCCCGGTCGTGGAGATTGGGCCGGAGGACGCCGCCTCCTGGCGGCGGGAGATGACCCCGGCCCGCTTCAAGGGCTGGGTCGCCGCCTGCGACCAGGTGATCGGCGGCCGCGAACTGCCGGTCGCCTTCGCCGCCAGCGCCGGCATCCCCTGTCTCGCCCTGGCGCCGCATGCCGACCACGAGGTCGGCCGTGCCGCCGGAACCCTCGCCAACCGCCTCGCGCCCGGCAGCCGCTACCGCGTGCTGCCGAGTTGAAGGGCGCGGCCATAGACCTGCCGCCGTGGCAGGCCGGTCGCCGCCGCCACCATCGCCGCCGCGTCGCGCAGCGAGGCCCCGGTGGCCAGGGCGGCGCGGATCTGCGCATCCAGGTCGGCCTCGCCGGGGACGGCCTCGTCCGGCGCCGGGCCGATCACCAGCACGATCTCGCCCCGCGGCGCATGCACGGCGTAATGCGTGGCGAGCTCGCCCAGGCTGGCCCGGCGCACCTCCTCGAAGCGCTTGGTCAGCTCCCGCGCCACCGCCGCCGGCCGGTCCGGCCCCAGCCCCTCCGCCAGGGCGGCCAGGGACTCCGCCAACCGGTGCGGCGATTCGTAGAGGATCAGCGTCGCCCGCAGCCCGGACCGCTCCAGCCCGGCGATGCGGCCGATCTCGACGGTGCGCGCCGCCGCCTTGGCCGGAAGGAAGCCGTGGAACAGGAAGGGATGCGGCGGCAGGCCGGACAGGGTCAGTGCCACCAGCGCCGCGTTCGGCCCGGGAATCGCGGTGACCGGCAGGCCCGAATCGATGGCGGCGCGGGTCAGGCGGAAGCCCGGATCGCTCACCAGCGGCGTGCCGGCATCGGAAACCAGGGCCAGCCGGGCGCCGCCCCGCAGCCTTTCCAGCAGCCGGGGCACCATGCTCGCCTCGTTGTGGTCGTGCAGGGGGATCAGACTGGTCCCTACCCCCTGGCGCGCGAGCATGGGTCCGGTCACCCTGGTGTCCTCGCACAGGATGGCGTCCGCCCCCTTCAGGGCGGCGACGGCCCGTGGCGAGAGGTCGCCCAGGTTGCCGATCGGGGTGGCCACCAGAACAAGGCCCGGAAGGCTGGCGCCGGAGCCGCCGCCCGGCGAGAGTCCGGGGGAAGCGTCATGTGTCTCGTCAGGAGGAAGCTCAGCCGGTGAAGCCGCAACCCCCTCGTCCTCGTCGCCGGCCATTTGGGAATTCCCCATCCCGGTCCCCGTTCTGGTCCCCATTCCGGCATCTCCCGCTGCTGGCTGCGGTCCTCGCACTCGGCGCCTGTGCCGCGCAACCCCGCAGCCCCGCGGCCGGCCCCTATGCGGCCGGCGCCACCGCCCCCAACGCGCCGGAGCCACCGCGCGCCAGGGTCGCGCTGCTGCTGCCCCTGTCCGGCAGCCAGGCGCCGCTCGGCCAGGCCATGCTGAACGCCGCCACCCTGGCCCTGTTCGAACAGGCGAGCCCCGGCGTGGACTTCGTGCCGCACGACACGCGCGGCAGCGCGGCCGGGGCGGCCGAGGCGGCGCGCGCGGCGGTTTCCGAGGGCGCACGGGTGATGGTCGGCCCCCTGACCTCGGGCGAGACCGGCGGGGCCGCCGCCGTGTCGCGCGCCGCCAGCATCCCGATGCTGGCCTTCACCAACGATGCGAATGTCGCGGGCAACGGCGTCTGGACCCTGGGCGTGACCCCGGCGCAGCAGGTCCGCCGCCTGATCAGCGCCGCCACCACGGCCGGGGTGCGGCGCATCGGCCTCGCCGCGCCGAACGGGGCCTATGCGCAGCAGCTCGCCGCCACGCTCCGCACCGCCAGCCAGGAGGCGGGGCTGCTGCCGCCGCTGATCTCCACCTATCCCGCCGGAGCCCTGCCGGCCATGGCGGCCAAGGACCTCGCGGCACGGCTGAAGCCCCCCGCCCCGGTCGTCGCCACCGATCCCGCCGCGCCGCCGCCGGTGGCCGTGCCGGAGGCCGATGCGATCGGCCTGCTGATCCTGGCCGAGGGCGGCAGCCGGGCGCGGCAGTTCGCCGCCGCCCTGGCCGAGGCCGGGGTGGTGGTGCCGCCGCTGCGCCTCGCCGGCACGGCGCTCTGGGCGCAGGACGCGGCCACGCTGGGCCAGGAGCCCGCGCTGGCTGGCGCCGTCTTCCCTGGCCCGGACAACACGGCGCACGAGCAGTTCAACAGCCGCTACCGGCAGGCCTTCGGCGACACGCCGCCGCGCCTGGCCGCCGTGGCCTATGACGCCGCGACCGTGGCGGCCCGGGCCACCCAGGGCGGGCCCAACGCCCCCGCCACCCTGCCGATCGGGGAGATCGTCCTGGGCGCCGATGGCGGGCTGCGCCTGAGCCCGGATGGCCAGACCCAGCGCGCCCTGGCCCTCTACGCCCTGCAGCCGGGCGGCGAGCCGCGGGTGGTGGAGCCGGCCACGCTGCCCGAGGCCGGGCTCTGACCGGCCCCGCCTGAACCGCGGCGTCGCGCCTGTTTCCGCTCCCCGGGGGAGGCGCCGCCCGCCCCCGGAACCCCTGTCGCCGGGGGCGTGGTATTTTCCTCCAGTCCCCGCCTGGGATTGGCCCGGGGTGGCGGGACTGCTGCGCCCCGATCCCGGCAAGGCGGCGGACCAACGGGGCCCTTTTCGAACCTTGTCCCGGCGTGACACCCGCCTGACAGATCCGTCACATAATCCCGGATGCCTCCCAACTCTGCTATCTGATATAGTAGCTTCGCTGCTGCGGAGATAAGCCCCGGACAGGGTGTCACGAAGGGCGGCGGTCGAGCCTGGACCGCGTGCAGCGCGTCCCGCGCGCGAATGGAACAAGTGAGCGATACCCCGGCCGCCAAGGCCGGGATTCCCGAAAAGCCGGAGGAAACCGATGTCGTCTGCTCTCGCGGCCGAAGGGACGCGTGTCGGCCGGGTGCGTTTCAGCATCGTGGCCATGCTCTTCGCGGTCACCATCGTGAACTATGCCGACCGCGCCACCCTGGCCATCGCCGGCCCCGTTCTGTCCAAGGACCTGGGCCTCAGCGCCGTGGAGATGGGCTTCGTCTTCTCCGCCTTCGGCTGGTCCTACGTGATCGGGCAGATCCCCGGCGGCTGGCTTCTCGATCGCTTCGGCTCGAAGAAAGTCTATTTCTTCAGCATCTTCATCTGGTCGCTCTTCACCCTGCTGCAGGGAGAGGTGGCCGTGGTCGGCCTCGCCGCGGCGGCCTATGCCCTCTTCGTGCTGCGCCTGCTGGTCGGCTTCGCGGAGGCACCGTCCTTTCCGGCCAACGGGCGCATCGTGGCCGCCTGGTTCCCGGCCAGGGAGCGCGGCACCGCATCGGCCATCTTCAACTCGGCGCAGTACTTCGCCACGGTGCTCTTCGCCCCGATCATGGGCTGGCTGACCTTCACCTACGGCTGGCCCTCCGTCTTCTACTTCATGGGCTTCCTCGGCATCCTGGTCAGCTTCGTCTGGCTGAAGGTGATCTACGATCCCAAGGATCACCCGCGCATCACCCAGGGTGAGCTGCGCTACCTGGAGGAAGGCGGCGCGCTGGTGAACATGGACCAGCCCGCGAAGGCCGGCGACCAGGCCAGGGCCGCGACCTTCCGCTGGTCCTACCTCGCGGACCTTGTCAGCAACCGGATGATGCTCGGCATCTATCTGGGCCAGTTCTGCATCAACGCGCTGACCTACTTCTTCATCACCTGGTTTCCCGTCTATCTCGTGCAGCAGCGCGGCATGTCGATCATGAATGCCGGCTTCGTCGCCTCCATCCCGGCGATCTGCGGCTTCCTCGGCGGCGTGCTGGGCGGCGTCTGGTCGGATTCCCTGCTGCGGCGCGGCCACTCGCTGACCGTGGCGCGCAAGGTGCCGATCGTCGCGGGCATGCTGCTGTCGATGAGCATGGTGATCTGCAACTACACCGACGAGCAGTGGCTGGTGGTGCTGATCATGGCGCTCGCCTTCTTCGGCAAGGGCATCGGCGCGCTGGGCTGGGCGGTGATCTCCGACACCGCGCCGCGCCAGATCGCGGGCGTCAGCGGCGGGCTGTTCAACATGTTCGGCAACATCTCCTCGATCACCACGCCGATCGTGATCGGCTATATCATCCAGACCACCGGCTCCTTCAACGGCGCCCTGGTCTTCGTCGGTGCCAACGCGCTGGTGGCGATGCTCAGCTACCTCGTCATCGTCGGACCGATCCGGCGCATGGAGCTGCGCTGAGCGGCCGGATTGCCCGATGCCGGTGCGCGTGATGGGATGCCCGGCATGGCACGGCGCAGGACAGCGGCGATATCCGGCGACCCGGCCGGGGAGCAAGCCGGGCCGGGGCTGAGCATCCGCCTCGACCCCGCCCCCGGGCTCCGCATCGGGCCGGGGAAGGTACGGCTGCTGGAGGAGATCGGCCGCAACGGCTCGATCTCGGCCGCCGGTCGGGCGCTGGGCATGTCCTACCGCCGTGCCTGGGAGCTGGTGGAGGACCTCAACCGGGGCCTGGGCCGGCCCGTGGTGGAGACGGCGGCCGGCGGGGCCGGCGGCGGCGGCACGCGGCTGACCCGGCTCGGCGAAAGGGTGATCCGCGAGTACCGATCCATCGAGGCAGAGGCCCATGCGGCCGCCCTGCCGCGCCTCCTGGCCCTGCTCCGGCCCGAGGAGGACGGGGAGCCCGGCGGGGCCTGATGGGGCCACCCCCTGGCTACCCCCTGGCCACCCTCTGGCCACCTGGCGGCAACCCGTGGCGCGGCGGATTCGTTTTCCTTCCACCACGGTGCTCCGCAAGCATCGTGACCCCTTATCGGCGAACGACCATGCGGAAGGAAACAGGATGAGCACCACGATCGGCGACCCCAACCTCTCCGGCATCCCCGCCGTGAGCACGCCGGCGAGCCCGGAAGGCGACGTGCCGAACCGCCTGATCTCGGCCAGCAAGGTCGAGGGCACGGCCGTCTACAACCGCGAGGGCGAGCGCCTCGGCACCGTCGAGGACGTCATGCTCGACAAGGTCAGCGGCAAGGTGGCCTTCGCGGTAATGAGCTTTGGAGGCTTCCTCGGCATCGGCGAGAAGTACCACCCGCTGCCCTGGTCCACCCTGACCTACGACACCGCCCAGGGCGGCTATGTCGTGGACATGACGCGGGAACAGTTGCAGTCCGCACCTTCCTACGGGGCGGATGAAGGCATCGACTTCAACGACGATGCCTATGGGCGTCGGGTCTACGACTACTACAAGGCACCCTACTGGAACGCCGGCTTCTGAACGGCGATCCGGTCCGGTGGCTGGAAAGGGGGCGGAGGAAACTCCGCCCTTCTTCATGCCGGCCTTTCCGCGGAATGATGGCTGCGCCCGCTGCGCTCGCCGGGCCGGCGATGGACGCCGCCCCTGATCTGTTGCATGGGCCGGCGCCGGGCGAACCGCGCCCGGATGGGACAAGGCAGGGATGTGATGGCAGCAGCGGAGACGAGCCAGGTGGCGGCACGGATTGGGATCCTGGGGATCGCGGGCCGCATGGGTGTCCTGCTGGCCGAGGAAAGCGCGAAGGCCGGTGCCATTGTCTCCGGTGGCACGCGCCGTTCCGGCGAGGTCGGGCCCTACCGCATCTTCCCCGATGCCGCTTCCCTCTGCGCAAACAGCGACGTGGTGATCGACTTCACCCGCGCGGAGGCCGTGGAGGCGCACCTCGCCGCCGCGATAGCGGCGAAGCAGCCCCTGGTGCTGGGCACCTCCGGCCTTTCCGCGGTGCAGGAAGCCGCCGTGGCCGAGGCGGCGACACAGATCCCCATCGTCTATGCGGCCAATTTCGCGCCGGGCGTGAACCTGCTTTTCGCCCTGGCCGAGCGCATGGCGGCGGCGCTGCCACCGGAGCAGTACGATGCCGAGATCGTCGAGATGCACCATCGCCAGAAGGTGGACGCCCCCTCCGGCACGGCGGTGGCGCTCGGCCGTGCCGTGGCGCGCGGGCGCGGCACCACGCTGGAAAAGGCAGGCACCGAGAGCGGCCGCGATGGCCATACCGGTCCGCGCCGCACCGGCGCCATCGGCTTCGCCGCCTTGCGCGGTGGGCAGGTGGTGGGGGAGCACACGCTCCTCTTCGCCGCCGGCACCGAGCAGATCGCCCTGACCCACCGCTCCTTCGACCGCCGCGTCTATGCCACCGGCGCGGTGCGGGCAGCGCTCTGGCTCCTGGGCCAGTCCCCGGGCCTTTACGACATGAAGCACGTGCTGGGCATGGGCTGATCCGGCGGGTTCCAGGGGCGTTGCGCTTCGTGGTTGGCCGCCGGGGGAGAGGCTCCGCCTCTCGCCCCGGGGACAGAGCGACGCAGGAAGTGATGCGTGACCGCCGACGGGATTTGACCCGGCGCCGGCGGGACGGCATGAGCCTTCACCATGTCCCTCGACCCTGATGCCCTGATCGACCGGCGCCGCCTGAAGCGGAGCAGGGCGCTGTGGCGCGGCGGCGCCGTGCTGGCGGCCCTGGCGCTCCTGGCCGTGCTCTTCGCGCCCCGGGACATGGAGGGGTTCGGCACCGGCTCGCCCGTGGCGCGGCTGGTGGTCAGCGGCACGATCACCGACGACCGCGACGTCGTCCGGGCGGTGGACCGCGCGGCGGAACGGGCCGGGACGCGTGCCTTGCTGCTGTCCATCGACAGCCCCGGCGGCACGGTGGCGGGGGGCGAGGCGCTGTATTCGGCGCTCATGCGCTTCCGCGAATCCGGCAAGCCGGTGGTGGCGGTGATGGGCGGCACGGCGGCCTCGGCGGCCTACATGGTCGCCATGCCGTCGGAGCGCATCTTCGCGCGCGATGCCACGCTCACCGGCTCGATCGGGGTGCTGCTGCAGAGCTTCAACGTGAACCAGCTGATGGACACGCTGGGGGTGAAGGCGGAGACGCTGACCTCCGGCCCGCTGAAGGCGCAGCCCAGCCCCTTCTCGCCGCTGACCGAGCAGGGGCGGGAGGTGCTGCTGGGCGTGGTGGCGGATATCCAGTCGCGCTTCGTGGAGATGGTGGCCAAGGGCCGCAACCTGCCGGAAGCGCGGGTGCGGGAGCTGGCGGACGGGCGAATCTACACCGGGCGGCAGGCTTTGGCCCTCGGCCTGGTGGATGCCATCGGCGGCGAGCGCGAGGCCCGGGCCTGGCTGAAGGAGAAGCACGGCATCCCGGAAACGCCCGAGGCGCGTGACCTGGATACAACGGGACGGCGTGGACTGTCGCGCTACGTCACCTCCTTCGCGAAAAGCCTTGTTTCCGAAGGGCTTGCATCGATCGGGATCGTTGACGGCGCCCTGGCGCTTTGGCAGCCTGCCGCACGCTGACCGGCTGCGGGGGGTTTTGGACGGGATGACCAGATCGGAGTTGATCGCCGCGCTGGCCGCGGCGAACCCTCATCTGCGCCAGCCCGATGTGGAACTGATCGTGGCCACCATCCTGGAGGAAATCTCCGCCGCCCTGGCACGGGGCGACCGGGTGGAGTTGCGCGGTTTCGGCGCCTTCACCGCCAAGCGCCGCGATCCCCGGACCGGCCGCAACCCCCGCACCGGCGAGGCGGTGGAGGTCACCGGCAAGGCGGTCCCCTATTTCAAGCCGGGCAAGGAGTTGCGGGAACGGGTCAATGGCGGCCCGTTGCAGAGCCGGGGCGGCAAGGAACGCCCGGTCGCCGGGGACTGAGGCGCGGTCACGGGCGCGGGTCGCGGAACCGCCAGGGCGCGTGGCCGCAGGCCCGGCCAGGCGGAGCCGGAAGGCGGCCCCCGGGGTGCCCCCGGCACCCCTCGTTCCCGGCACTTTCCTGGCAGCGGAGCCGGCCTCTCCCCGTTTTGCCCTTCCGGACGCTCCGAGGGCCTTGCCCCTGCGGCCCAAGGGGGGCACTTCTCCGGAAGCCTGGGGATCGGCGGGGCTGAAACAGAAGCGGAGTGACGAAGACGATGTGGCGCTGGCTGTTGATCGGGCCCCTTTTGCTTGTCCTGGTGCTGTTCGCCCTGTCGAACACGGCGCCGGTCCCTGTCCGTTTCTGGCCCTTCGACCTCGCCTGGGAAACGCCGCTCGCCGTCGCGGTGCTGTCGGTTTCCGCCTTCGCCTTCCTGCTGGGCGCGCTGGTGACCTGGATGGCCTCGCTGGGCGCCCGCCGGCGGGCGCGGCGCCTGGCCCAGACGGTGCGACAGCTCGAATCGGAACTGGCGCAGCTGCGGGCCCAGGTGGTGCGG
The DNA here is from genome assembly GCF_002754815.1 of Roseomonas sp. FDAARGOS_362. GTDB lineage: Bacteria > Pseudomonadota > Alphaproteobacteria > Acetobacterales > Acetobacteraceae > Roseomonas > Roseomonas mucosa. The sequence goes on from NZ_CP024588.1 coordinate 2,704,027, forward strand.
CAGGTGCCGGAGGGCGGCGAGGCGATGGGACGCCGCCCCGCCAAGGTTGCGCTACCGGCCCCCTGAGCGAGCCCCTATAACCCCGGCAGCCGGCCGGGCCGGAGCGGACCTGCTTCCGCACCGCGCGATCCGGCCGGCTTCTTCCTTCGCCTCCCGCCCATGCCCGCCCCGAGGCAAGGGGCGACCCAGACCCGTCCCGTTGCCCCCGAGGTGCCTATGCCCCTGATCGCCCGCCCCCGCCCCGGCCGGAAGCAACTGATCGTGGCCATCGACACGCCCGACCCGGCGAAGGCCGCCAGCCTGGCGCGGCACCTTTCGCCCGAGGTGGGGCTGCTGAAGCTCGGGCTGGAGTTCTTCGTGGCTGCCGGACCCGGCGCGGTGCGCGACGTGGCCGGGGAGATGCCGGTCTTCCTGGACCTCAAGCTGCACGACATCCCCAACACCGTGGCCGGCGCGGTCCGCTCGGCCTGTGCGGTGCGGCCAGCCATGCTGACCATCCACGCGGCGGGCGGGGCGGCCATGGTGGCGGCAGCGCGGCGGGCGGCGGAGGAGGCTGGCGGCGAGGCGCGCCCGGCCATCCTGGCGGTGACGGTGCTGACCAGCCTGAGCGCCGCCATGCTGGCCGAGACCGGCGTGTCCGGCGGCACGTCGCAGCAGGTGCTGCGCCTGTCGCGGCTGGCGCTGGAGGCCGGGGCGGACGGGCTGGTCTGCTCGCCGCACGAGGCCGCGCTGATCCGCAACGCTTTCGGCGACCGGCCGATGCTGGTGGTGCCGGGGGTGCGGCCCGCCGGTGCGGAACCGGGCGACCAGTCGCGCGTGGCCACGCCCGCCGACACGATCCGCGCCGGTGCGGACTGGATCGTGCTGGGCCGCCCGATCACCAATGCCGCGGACCCCGTGGCGGCGGCGCGGGCGGTGGTGGCGGAACTCGCCCCGCTGGGCGACGCGCCCTGAGGCCCCGGCGATGACGCTGGTCAAGGTCTGCGGCATCAACGACCCCGCCGCCATGGCGGCGGTGCGCGAGGCGCGGGCCGAGATGCTGGGCTTCGTCTTCTTTCCCCCCTCGCCCCGCGCGATCTCGCCGGAACGGGCCGCCGAGCTCTCCGCCCTGGCGCCTGCCGCCGCGGAAGGCGGGCCGCTGCGGGTGGGGCTCTTCGTCGATCCCTCCGAGGAGGCGGTGGCGGCCGTGCTCGCCGCCGTGCCGCTGGACATGCTGCAACTGCATGGGGCGGAAACCCCGGAACGCTGCGCCGCGCTGCGTGCCCGCTTCGGCCTGCCGGTGATGAAGGCGCTGGGGATCGCCGTGCCGGAGGACCTCGCCGCCCTGGCCGGCTACGCCCCTGTGGTGGACCGCTTCCTGCTCGACGCCAAGCCGCCCGCCGGGGCCACCCTCCCCGGCGGCAATGCCGTCACCTTCGACTGGCGCCTCCTGGCCGGACGGAACATCCCGCGCCCCTGGCTGCTGGCCGGGGGGCTCACCCAGGCCAATGTCGCGGCGGCGGTGCGGCAGGCCGGCGCCCCGGGGGTGGACCTTTCCTCGGGCGTGGAGCGCGCGCGCGGGGTCAAGGACCCGGCGCTGATCGCCGCCTTCGTGCAGACGGTGCGCGAGGGCGGCCGGGCGGGCTGATCCGGCCGCGCTTCCCGTCGGCCTCGCCCCACACCGGCTCCGGCGCTCCCGCGGTCCTCAGCCCAGTGCCTGGCTGACCAGGGCGAAGCGGCGCAGCGTGCCGTCCGGGCGTGGCGGCGTGCCGTGCGCCATGCCGGTGGCGGGCCCGGCATCCTCCAGCCCGAGGCTCCGCAGCCAGCCGGGCAGGCCGGTTTCCGCCGGCACGTCCAGCCGGATGAACTGCCCGGGACGCGAGGACAGCCAGTGCGCGACCAGCGCCCGCGCGCCGCCTTCGTCCGGCGCCACCACCGGGCCGATCACCTGCCCATGGCCGAATCGGCGCAGCAGCGCGAAGCCCACCGCCTCGCCCTCCCGCTCCAGCACCACGCCCTCCGCCACGGACAGCAGCGCCGCGATCAGCGCCTGGCGCGGCATGCCGGTGGCGCGCTCGTCCAGCGCCGCCAGCACGGTGCCGTCGCGGGAGTCCAGGGGGCGCAGCCGGTGCCCGGGCGGTGGCGCCACCGATGGCGGGGAGAAGGATGCGCCCTGGAGCTGGCGGATCTCCCATCCCGGTGCGAAGCCCAGGGAGCGGTAGAGCGGCAATCCGTCGTGCGTGGCGTTCAGCAGCACGGTGCGGCGTCCCAGCCGGTCCAGCACGGCTGCGGTCAGCGCGCGGCCGATGCCGCGTCCCCGCGCCGCCTCGGAAACGATCACCAGCCCGAGCGTGGCGAAGCCCGGCCCATAGCGCCAGCCGAGCGCCGTGCCGGCGAGTTGTCCGTCATGCTCCGCCGCCACCCCTTCGCCGAGTCCGAGGACGAAGCGCCAGTCCTCTTCCCGGTGCGGCCAGCCCTGGGCGGCGGAAAGGGCCCGGGCCGCCGGCAGGTCCGACAGGGCCAGGGAGCGCAGGATGGGGCGCGCGACCGCGCCGCCGGGCGGGGGGCTTTCCTGCCGGTTGGCCATGCGTCACTCCTCGGATCTCGCCATGCTCACCGGAGAGGCCCCCCCCAGGAAGGCGCCGGCACCGGAGGAACAGCCATAGAGGCGGGACGGCGGCAAGGGCATCCGTTTTCGCGCCGCCCCGCCAAAGGGGAATGCACGCGGCCCGGACTTCGCGGATAGGATCGCCCCCGTCCCGGCCAGCGCCGGATTCGGATGGAAAGGCAGCGCCCCATGCCCCGCCTGCGCCCCAGCTTCATCACCTTCGACTGCTACGGCACGCTGACAAACTTCCGGATGGGGGAGGTGGCGCGCGCGCATTTCGCCGGCCGCGTGCCGGCGGCGGAGATGGACGCCTTCCTGGGCAGTTTCAGCGCCTATCGCCTCGACGAGGTGCTGGGCGCCTGGAAGCCCTATGCGGAGGTGCTGGACAACGCCATCCGCCGCACCTGCCGCAAGCACGGCATTGCCAGCCAGGAGGGCGACGGCGACGTCTTCTACCGCGCCGTGCCGGGATGGGGGCCACATCCGGACGTGCCGGAGCCGCTGAAGCGCGTGGCGAAGGAATTCCCGCTCGTCATCCTCTCCAACGCCTCGGACGAGCAGATCCACAGCAACGTGGCGAAGCTGGAAGCACCCTTCCACGCCGTCTTCACCGCCGAGCAGGCGCAGTCCTACAAGCCGCGCATGAAGGGCTTCGAATACATGCTCGACCGGCTCGGCACCCGGCCGGAGGAGGTGCTGCATGTCTCGTCGAGCTTCCGCTACGACCTGATGACGGCTCATGACCTCGGCATCACCATGAAGGCCTGGGTCAACCGCGGGCACGAGCCGCGCGGCAACACCTTCTACGGCTACCACGAGATCCCCGATATCGGCGGCCTGCCGGGCCTGCTCGGCCTCTGAGCCGGTAGGCGCCGCCCACCGGGTCGCGCCTCACGGTCTGGCGTTGCGCTGTCCCGGGGGACAAGGCTCCGCCTTTTCCCCCGGCCCCCCTTATCCGCCAGGACACTGCGTGCCCTGGACCCGATGAGTTGGTTCTCGCTGACGCCGGATCGCGCCGGAGAGCATGGCTCTCCGGCGGACTGCCGGTGCCACGGGCGTGGACACGGTATGCGGGTCAAGGCCTACGGGCAAAGCGAACTGCTGCGCAACAAGACCGACAAACTGGACGCAGCCTCAATCGCCCGGTCCTGCCGGGCACATGACCCTTCGGCCTGGGTGCCACCGGCCACTCATCTGCGGGAGTTGCGCGAATTGGTGCGCCGCTGCGAGGGGCTGAAGGTCGCAAGAGTCCAGGAGATAAATCGCCAGAAGTCCGGAACGGCATCACCTGCGGTTGCTGCTTCGATCGCGGCTCACCTGGATTGGCTGGATCGGGAGATCGAAGCTGTCATGGATGCGGTGCAGGAAGTGGTGGCATCCGATCCTGTGCTGAGCCGTAACCATGAGCTGTTGTTGAGCATACCAGGGATCGGGACAGTCACTGCCCCTGTGCTGCTGGCCGAAGTGCCAAACATTGATAGGTTCCCCCCGAAGGGCCTTGCAGCCTTTGCCGGCTTGTCCCCTCAGGAGTACAGCTCCGGCAGCACAGTACGCCGCCCAGGCCGCATCAGCAGGATGGGAACGGAGCGCCTTCGTCGTGCGCTGTACATGTGTGCGCTTAGCAGCAGGCGCCGCAATCCTGCCTTGGCCGGCTTCGTGCAGCGCATGAGGGCGGCGGGTAAGCCCCCAAAAGTCATTCTATTGGTGATCGCTCGGAAGCTCCTGGTCTTCGCGCACGCGATAGTTCGATCGCAAAGGCCTTTTGCATTGGAAGCCGAGAACCATGACGGTCATCTAATCCGGCATCTAATCCGGGGAAGCACCGGGTAAGGTGGACAGCAGACTTAGCTTCGGCGGCAAGCCGCTTCCGAAAGGCCCTTAGAACCCGTTTCATAACGGCTGAGGCGGGATGAGCGGCGGGAGTTCTGCGCGTTCGGAGGGTGTCTGACGTCCTTCGAGGTGGCCCATGTGGACCCCTGCCGCCCGCGCGCAGCTTGCGCGCGGCTCCCAGCCTTATGCAACGTGCCTAACCGATGCCGAGTGGGCCCTGGTCGAGCCCTTCTTGCCAAGCCCTGCAAAGACCGGACGACCCCGGTCCTGGCCGATGCGGCGGGTGGTCGATGCGATCCTCTACGTGCTCCGTACCGGCTGCGCCTGGGCGCATCTGCCCCGCGACTTCCCGCCGCCCGGGACCGTGCACCGTTGGTTCCTGCGCCTCTCGCGCCGGGGCACCTTCGAGCGACTGGCGCACGCCCTCATCATGGCCGACCGCGAGCGGGTCGGCCGAGAGGCCTCACCGACAGCGGCGGTGTTGGACGCCCAATCCGTCCGCTCGGGCGGTGTCGGCGTGAAAGGTGTCCGCGGCTACGATGCCGGGAAGAAGGTGACGGGCCGCAAGCGCCACGCCCTGGTGGACACGGACGGTAGGCTCCTGCTCGCCGCCATCTCGCCCGCCTGCCTGCATGACAGCCGAGGGGGTGCGGCCCTCCTGGCCATGTCGCGCCGCCCTTGGCCGTTCCTGGCCCGCTGCTTCGCCGACCGCGCCTACGCCGGTCCGCGGGTCGCCCGAGCCTCCCCCGTCGCCGTTACCATCATCGGCAGCGCACCCGGCCAGAAAGGCTTCGCCGTGCAACCCAGGCGCTGGGTGGTGGAGAGGTCCTTCGCTTGGTTCGGCCGCTGCCGACGCCTCGCTCGCGATCACGAGGCCACCGTCGGTTCCGCCGTCGCCTTCTTCACCCTCGCCGCCGCCATGATCCTCGTCCGGCGTCTGGCTCAGCCGTTATGAAACGGGGTCTTAACGAGCAGACACGGTCAGCCCTTGGCCAAACCTAGCAGGTGACCGAAGCGGCGCCGTACGGCGCCGTAGCACTCGCAGGCGACGGCTTCGAGGCCGTCGCGATCGGCGATCACGATCCGGCCCTGGCCGTAGCGGATCAGTCCAGCTTGCTGGAACAGCCGAGCCGCCACGGTGACGCCAGGACGGTGCACGCACAGCATCAGGGCGAGGAATTCCTGCGTCATCGGGAACTCGTCGCCCTCGGCCCGGTCGTGGGCCATCAGCAGCCAGCGCGCCAGCCGCTGGTCCAAGGCGTGGTGGCCGTTGCAGGCCGCGGTCTGGGTGACCTGCTCCTGGAAGGCCAGGGCGTAGCGCATCAGCAGCCGCTCCAGCTCGGGGATCTCCTCCAGGGACTGTTGGAAGGCGCTGGCGCCCAGCCGCAGCATGGTACCGGGTCCCTGCACCAGGGCCTCCACGGCGCCGCTATCAACTCCCAGCAACAGGGGCAGGCCAATCATGCCCTCGTTGCCGATGAGGCCGACCTCGGCGGAGTTGCCGTCCGCCAGCAGTGCCAGCATCGAGGCCCAGCCCACCTCGGGAAAGTAGACCGCCGTGATCGGCTCGTCCGGCATCATCAGGTTCTGCCGGAGGGCCATCTCGACCGGCTCCAGCTGGGGCCAGAGCCTATTGAGGCTCTCGGCTGGGAGGGCAGCGAGCAGACGGTTGCGCGGCACGGGTGCGGACGAATGGGCCAAGAACAGATCCCAGGCGACAGGTGTCGGCGGGAGTGCTTGGCATCTCTCAGCCACCCGCGCCGGAGGGTCTCCGCGGGTGATGCCCAAGACATAGGGGACAGAAGGTCTTGAGCAAACCCTCGGCCCAGAATTATTGGTGAATCGCATCTCCCCCCGTTGGATCCGATGATGCTGGCTTGCCCGTGCCAAGTGTACGGAAGCCGACAGTCAACCGCTGCCGTGACTGGCAGGGGAGAGGCCCTGCGAACGTGTTACGTGGAGCCTGCGAGTGTCGACGGAGCCTGCCACCGGTGCCACACCGAACCTGGACGGGCACACCTCCTCCGAGACGTCCTCACCCTGGGTGGACGGAGGCGGGCATCAGCCTGATGAGCTATCGTCCGACTCTGTCGCGGCCCTCAGAGCCGAGAACAGGATCCTGCGGGCGAAGCTCGAGCACGCCGAGCGGCTGCTGCACAGCGCGACCGACTACGCCGTGATCACTATGAACCTCGGCGGGCAGATCACCGGCTGGAACGCCGGGGCACGCGCCATCCTGGGCTACGCTGAGCCCGAAATCCTCGGCCGCTCGGGCGAGGTGTTCTTCACCGCTGAGGACCGCGCCGCCGGCGTATTCGTGGGCGAGCTGTGCCGGGCGAGGGAGCACGGGCGCGCGCTCAACGAGCGCTGGCACCTGCGGCGTGACGGCGCCCGCTTCTGGGCCAGCGGGTCGATGATGCCGCTGACCGACGGCGACGGGCGCGTGGAGGGCTTCCTCAACGTGTTCCGCGACGACACCGCGGGCCGGACCGAGGAGGAGCGCCGGGCATTGCGGCTGGCCGAGATGGGGCACCGGGTAAAGAACGTCCTGGCCACCGTGCAGGCGGTCGCGGGCCAGACCCTGCACCGGGCCGGCGTGAGCCCGGAGGTGCGGGACGTGCTGACCGCCCGGCTAATCGCCCTGGCGCGCTCGCACGAGCTGCTCACCAGCGGCGACGGGGACGGGGCTCCGCTGGCCGAGGTGGTGGAGCGCGCACTGCTCCCTTACGGCGACGCCGACCGCGTGACCCTGGAAGGCCCGCCGGTACGGCTGCCGGCCAGCGCGGTGGAGATGCTCGGGCTGGCCTTCCACGAGCTGGCCACCAACGCGGCGAAGTACGGCGCGCTGTCGGTGCCCGAGGGCGGCGTGGCTGTCCGCTGGAGCCTGCGCAAGGGCAAGGGGGGCAGCCGGTTCGTGGATATCCTGTGGCGCGAGCACGGCGGCCCGCCCGTTATCCCGCCGCCCAGCCGTGGTTTCGGTTCGAGGCTGCTGGAACGCGGGCTGGTGCATGATCTCGGCGGCACGGTGAAGCTCGGCTTCCATCCCGAAGGCGTGGAGTGCCACATCTGCTTGCCAATCAGCGTGGAAGCAGACTGACATCGTGGACGGAAGCGATGGCCCGCTTTCGGTCGGGAGCACGTATACCCTCTCATCCCTCTTGCCCTTCAACACGGTATCTTTCTTTTCAGGCACCCCGCGTCTCCACCTGCGCCCAGGGATCAACCCGAGGGCTGACGGCCACCATGTGGAGCCAACGCAAGCCCGGGGTCCGGGGACCGGCTTCGGTCCCCGGCGAAGAGGGGGTCCGGGGCGAGAGGCAGAGCCTCTCCCCCGGGGGCCAACCCGGAGCGCGACGTGGACCGGTCAGCCGCGCGCGGCGGTGACCACCACCTCGATCAGCGTGTCCGGTCCGAGATCGGCGACGCCGATGGTGGCGCGGGTCGGCAGGTCCTCCGCGCCGAACCATTCGGTCCAGGCGGCGTTCATCTCGTCCTTCAGCGCCATGTCGGTGATGTAGAGCGTGGCGGCCAGGACCTTGCCCTTGTCGCTGCCGTTCTCCTCCAGCAGCTTGCCGACCTTGGTCAGGATCTGCGCGGTCTGGCCCTTCATGGAAAGGGAACGGTCGTCGGCGACAATGCCGCCGAAATACAGCACGCCGTTATGCTCCACCACGCGGTGCATGATGGGGGTGCGGGCATGGCGTCGGATCATGGAATGACTTTCAGTTGGTGGCAGGAATTCCGGGCGGCGCCTCCGGCCACCCGGCCGGCGGAAAGTGCCCTGCTGCCTGCCGCCGCCGGATGCCGGCGGCGGCAGGCGCTCAGGCCACTTCCTCTGGCGGCAGGGCAGCGAGCTCGCCCACCGTCAGCGGCTTGAAGGGCGCGCGGGGGCGCAGGGTCCCGGCATCCTCGATGGAGATGCCCCGCTCCGCGGCGATCAGCGCCGCCACGGTGGTGCCGCACATCCGCCCCTGGCAGGGTCCCATGCCCGCGCGCAGATAGGCCTTGGCCTGGTTGGGACCGGTGGCACCCAGGCGGGCGGCGAGGCGGACCTGCCCCGCCGTGACCTCCTCGCAGCGGCAGACGACTGTGGCGTCGTCGCGCGGGGCCAGAACCTCCGGTGCCGGGGCATAGAGCGCATCGAGGAAGGGGCGCAGCGACAGCGCGGCGGCGAGGGCGGCGTGATACGGTCCGGCGCGGTGGTCGCGCTCGGCCTCGGAGATCCGGCCCAGCCGCCGCGCCGCGTCCAGAGCCACGAGCCGCCCGGTGGCCAGCGCCGCCTCCCAGCCGCCGATACCACCGCCATCGCCCGCGATGGCGATGCGCTCCTGGCTGGTGGCGCCCCAGGCATCGAGCACCGGGCGCCAGCAGAGCTGCGCCGTGTCCCAGCGGTGCTCCAGCCCGATGGCGCGCGAGACATGGGTGGAGGGGATCACCCCCTCATGCAGCAGCAGGGTGTCGCAGGGCAGGCTGCCGCTCTCCCAGCGCACGCGCTCGACCCGCGCCTCGCCCTCGGCACGGAGGCCGCGGACGTTGCGCACCACCCTGAGCCCGCGTCGCTTCGCCTCGCGCACCAGGGCAAGGCCCTTGAGCAGCAGCCCGCGCCCGTTCCACAGCCCGCCGGGATGCCGCAGCCCGACCCCGGCCGCGCCGCCGCGCGTGGTTTCCAGCAGGGTCACCGGCCCCGCCCCGGCGCGCAGGAGCTGCACCGCCAGCAGCCAGGTGAGCGGCCCCTGCCCGGCCAGGACCACCGGCCCTTGCGGCACCGCGCCCGCGGTCTTGAGCAGGATCTGCGCCGCGCCCATGCCCATCACGCCCGGCAGCGTCCAGCCAGGGATCGGCACCGGCCTTTCCTGCGCTCCGGTCGCCAGCAGCACGCGCCGCGCCTCGATCTCCGAGGAAGCGCCGCCATGCAGCACCGAAAGCAGCCCGGCTTGCCGGTCGAGGTGCCAGAGCGTGGTGGAGGGGCGGTAGCCGATGCCCTTCGTGGCCCGGAACTGGCGCGCCAGCGCGGCGCCCTGGGTGGCGAATTCGCCCTGGAGGGCCGGGTCGCCGGAGGCGGCCTCCACGGCGCGGAAGACCTGCCCGCCCGGCGCCGGCTGCTCGTCCAGCACGGTCACGGAAAGGCCCAGTGCCGCCGCCTCGATGGCGGCGCCCATGCCGGCCGGACCGGCACCGACGATGGCCAGATCGACAATGGAACCGGCGGCCATCACGCGCCCTCCCCCACCATCTCCGGCCGCGCCCGGCGTGCGCCCTGCTGCGGCACGATCCGCATGCCCGGCGCCACCGTCACCATGCAGGACTGCCGGTTGGCCACGCCGTCGATCTCGGCGAGGCAATCGAAGCAGACGCCCATCATGCAGTAGGGCAGGCGCGGCGAGCCCTTCACCGGCGTGCTGCGGATGGCGGGAAGGCCCGCCAGCAGCACGGCGGCGGCGGCGGAAGCGCCTTCCGGCACCTGCACGCTGCGCCCATCCACGAAGACCTCCACCTGCGCCGCGCCGGGCGCGCGGGCCTCAGGCCGCTGTGCGAACATCGTTGAAACGCCTTGCGCTGAAGGGGGCCATCTCCGGCGGAAGCTCGCCGGCGGCGATCATCGGGGCCAGCCGGTTGGCATGCGCCCCGGCCAGGGTGACGCCGGAATGGCAGTTGGCGGTGAAGGCGCCGGGGAAGCGTTCGGACTGCTCGTAGAGCGGCAGCCCGTCCGGCGACATGATGCGCAGCGCCGACCAGGCGCGCACGATGTTCAGCTCGGCGATCCAGGGAAAGGACAACACTGCGCGCCGTGCCATGCCGCGCATGATGCCGGGCGTCTGGGTCAGGCTGTCGTAGCCCGCCTCCTCCTTGCTGTCGCCCATCATCACCGAGCCCTCGTCGGTCTGCCGCACCGTGGTGGTGGGCATGGGCAGCAGCATGCGGGTGCGCTCCGTCACCAGCACCTCGCCCCGCTGCGGCCGCACCGGCGCGGACAGGCCGAAGCGCGGCGCCAGCTCCAGGTTGCCCAGCCCGGCCGCCAGGACCAGTCGCGGCGCGCGATGCGCCTCGCCCGCCGCCGTCACCGAGAAATCGCCCGGCGCGGCGGTGCTTTCCTCGACCTTCGCGTTCGGCTTGTACACGCCCCCGGCCTCGCGGAAGGCGGCGTGCAGCCCGCGCAGGAGGTAGAGCGGGCTGGCATGGCCGTCATAGGGCGTCCAGCTCGCGCCCACGACCGCCTTGCCGATGCCGGGCATCATGTCGCGGACCTCGGCATGGCGCAGCATGCGGTATTCCATGCCGAGATTCCCGGCCTCCCGCTGCAGCCGCGCCATGTAGCCGGCGCGGGCCTCGAACTCCTCCTCGGAGAGGCAAATATGCAGGCCGCCCGGCTGGTGCAGCGCCGTGTCGAGCCCGGTGCGCTCCGCCAGCTCCCGCGCCAGCGCCGGCCATTCCTCGGCCGAGCCGCGCGTCCAGCGCTGGTAGTGCGGCGCGCCCAGCCCTTTGGACTGGACCCAGACCAGGCCGAAATTGCCGCGGCTGGCGCGGTGGGCGACATCGCCCTCATCCAGCAGCAGCGTCGCGAGGCCCTGCTTCGCCAGGCCATAGGCGATGGCGGTGCCCACCAGCCCGCCGCCCACCACGATCGCGTCGTGGGTGCTCATCGGTTATCGTCCTTGTTGCAGCGGGGATGCCTTGTCGGGCCCCGGGGAAGGCTCTGCCTCCCCCAGCCCCCCTCCGCCGGGGAGACAGTGTCTCCCCGGACCCCGCCTGAGTTTGGCGCCGCCTGGAACGCCGGGGCCGGATGCATTTCCGGTGCTTTGGCGGACAGGCGGGACTCATGGAAGTAACAGACCGGCCTCAGCGCGCGTGGCACCGGCAGTTGCCGAAGGGCGAGGCCCTTCGGCGCGATCCGGCAACAGCTGGAATCAGCGAATGGGAGGTCCAGGAACCTCAGGTTCCTGGCGGATAGGGGGTCAGGGGGAAAGGCGGAGCCTTGCCCCCGGGACGGCGAGACGCCGGACAACGCAACGCGCATCACCGCCGCTCCCCGGTCAGCAGACGATCGATCGGGTAGAACCGATCCAGCACCACCAGCACCAGCGCGGTCAGCCCGATCAGCGCGGCGGAGACGGCGGCCACGAGCGGGTCCGTCATCTGGTCGATATAGGTGAAGAGCCGCACCGGCAGCGGGGTGGAGGAGGGCGAGGCAAGGAAGAGGCTCACCGTCAGCTCGTCGAAGCTGGTGATGAAGGCCAGGATCCAGCCCCCCGCCACGCCGGGCAGGATCAGCGGCAGGGTGATGCGGCGGAAGACGGTGAGGCGCCCGGCGCCCAGGCTCTCGGCGGCGCGTTCGACACGCGGGTCGAGACCGGCGAGGCCGGCGGTCACCAGCCGCACCATGTAGGGTGTCACCACGATCAGGTGCGCCGCCACCAGCCCGGCAAAGGAGCCCGCGAGGCCGAGGCCGGAGAAGAAGCGCAGCAGCGCCACGCCCAGCACGACATGCGGGATCATCAGCGGCGAGACCAGGAAGGCCGCGATGGCGTCGCGGCCAGGAAAGCGCCCACGTGCGATGGCCAGCGCCGCCGGTACGGCGATCAGCGCGGAAAGCGTGGCCGAGACGAGGCCGAGTTGCAGGCTGACCCAGAAGCTGTCCAGGAACTGCGGATTTTCGGCGATGGCCCGGTACCAGCGCAGCGATGCACCGTCGAAGGGCATCGCCATGAAGCCCTTGTCGGTGAAGGAGACCAGGATCACGACCACCAGCGGCGCCAGGATGAAGGCGATGAAGAGCCAGTGGAAGGCCAGGGACAGCGGACCGTTGCGGTTCATGCCCCGACTCCCAGCCGGCGCAGCGCGCGGCGTTCCACCAGCCGCGTCCAGAGCAACGTGCAGAGCAGGATGGCAATGAGCAGCAGCACGGCGATGGCGGCGCCCAGCGGCCAGTTCAGCGTGTTGAGGAACTCGTTGTAGGCCATGCTGGCCACCACGCGCAGCCGCTTGCCGCCCAGCATGGCGGGCGTGGCGAAGGCGGAGGCCGAGAGGCAGAAGACCATCAGCGCGCCGCCGAGAACGCCCGGCATGATGTTGGGCAGGATCACCCGGCGGAAGGTGGTGAGGCGCCCGGCGCCGAGGCTTTCCGCCGCGCGGGCCAGGGCGGGGTCGAGCCGCCCCAGGCTGGCCCAGACGGACAGCACCACCAGCGGCACCATGACATGGACGAGGCCGATGACGATGGCGAGCTCGGTGAACATCAGGCGGAAGGGCGCGCCGGGGATGCCAATGGCCACCAGCGCGTCGTTGACCAGCCCGTTGGTGCCGAGCAGCACCATCCAACCGAAGGTCCGCACCACGACGGAGACCAGCAGCGGCCCGACCACCACCAGCAGCATCAGCCCGCGCCAGCGCGGCGCCATGCGGTGGACGATCCAGGCCTCCGGCACGCCGATCAGCAGGCAGATGGCGGTGGTGACGAGGGAAAGGCGGAAGGTGCGCTCCAGCACCTCGCGGAACAGCGAATCCGTGGCTAGGTCGGCGTAGTTGGCCAGGTTCCAGCGCGGCAGGATGCCCTTGTCGAAATCGAAGCCCTGCAGGCTGAGCACAGCAACGCCGATCAGCGGCAGCAGCAGCACCAGCGCATAGACGAGGCCCGAGGGCAGCGTCAGCAGCAAGGGGGAGGCGAGGCGCCTGCTCATACCGCCCCCCTCATGCCGCCAGCCGGCGCAGGCTGTGCGCGTCCCAGTCCAGGGAAACGGGGGAACCTTCCTCGACCGGCGCGGCGCCGGTGTTCTGCGCCGTCACCATGACCGCGCCCAGCGCCGTATCGACGCGGTAGAGCCAGGAGCCGCCCAGGAAGACACGCGAATGCACCTCGCCGCGCAGCCCGGGCTCGGTGGCGGGACGCAGGCGCAGGCGTTCCGGGCGGATGGTCAGCAGGATGTCACCGGGGGCGGCGGCGAGTTCCGGCGGCAGGGCGAAGCGGTGCCCGCCGGCCTCGGCCTCGCCCCGCCCGGTGGCACGGGCCGGCAGGCGGTTGCTGCGGCCGAGGAAGTCGGCGACGAATTCGCCCGCCGGCTCCTCATAGGCACGCCAGGGCGCGTCGATCTGCATCAGCCGCCCGCCCTGCATCACCGCCACGCGATCGCAGAGCGCCATGGCCTCGTGCTGGTCATGCGTCACCATGACGGTGGTGACGCCGACGCGGCGCTGCAGCTCGCGCAGCTCCACCTGCATCTCCTCGCGCAGCTTGGCGTCGAGGTTGGAGAGCGGCTCGTCCAGCAGCAGCAGGCGCGGCTCGATCACCAGGGCGCGCGCCAGGGCCACGCGTTGCTGCTGCCCGCCCGACATGTTGCGCGGGAAGCGGTCGGCCAGGTGCGCGAGATGAACAAGGTCCAGCGCCTCGCGCACCCGCTTCGCGCGCTCCGCCTTCGGCACCTTGCGCATCTCCAGCCCGAAGGCGACGTTCTCCGCCGCGGTCATGTGCGGAAAGAGCGCGTAGGACTGGAAGACGATGCCCATGCCGCGCTTCGCCGCGGGCACGGCGGCGAGGTCGCGGCCCTCCAGCACGATGCGCCCGGCACTCGGCGCCTCGAAGCCCGCGATCATCTGCAGCGTGGTGGTCTTGCCGCAGCCGGAGGGGCCGAGCAGGCCCAGGAACTCCCCCTGGGCCACGCGGATGGTCACGTCCTGCACCGCCGTGACGGGGCCGTACTGCTTGCCGACCCCGTCCAGTTCCAGAAAGGCGGGCGCCATGCTCAGCGCTCGACCTCACGCTGCCAGCGGCGCGTCCACTCGGTGCGGTTCTTGTTGATCACGTCCCAGTCCATGGTGACGAGCTGCTTCACCTGGTCCTCGCCATAGATGACGCGCCTGGCGACATCCTCGGGCAGCTTCACCTCCTTGTTGGTGGGGCCGGAGCCGTAATAGGTGGAGAAGGCCACCTGCACGGCGGGCGAGAGCAGGTGCGCGACGAATTTCTGCGCCAGCTCCGGCTTCGGCGCGCCCTCCACGGCGCAGGTCGCGGTCATCAGCACCACCGCGCCCTCCTTGGGCCGCACGATCTCCAGCGGGAAGCCGGATTCCTTCATCGCCGCGACGCGGGAGGAGCCCCAGACGGAGAGCCAGATCTCGCCGGACTGGAACATCTCGCTCATCTTGCCCGGGCTGCTCTCATAGGCGAGCACGTTCGGGTTGATCTTCTCGCGCATCACCTTGAAGCCCGGGGCGATGTCGTTCTCGCCGCCGCCATTGGCGCGGGCCATCATCACCAGCGTGTGCAGGCCATAGGTGTTGTCGATGCCGGGGATGGAGAGGCGCTGCTTGTATTCCGGCTTCGCCAGATCCATCCAGGAGGCGGGAACCGGCAGGTTGCGCTGCTTGAACAGGTCGGCGTTGTAGGCGATGCCGGTATAGCCGAAGCCGGTGCCCACCGCCTTGCCGCCGCCCATCACCGCGATGGGATAGACGCTGTCCAGCGCCTTCCGGTCCGAGACCTGCTGGCAGAAGCCGAGCGAGACGGCCTGGGCCATCGGCCCGTCATCCAGCAGCACGACGCCGATCTCCTGCCGCCCGCGCTGGGCCTGCAGCCGTGCCAGGCTGTCCGAGGAGTTGCCGGCGAGGTAATCGACCTTGACGTTGTTCGCCTTCTCGAATTCCGGGATCACGCTTTCCCGCATGATCTTCTCGTAGGAGCCGCCATAGGCCGCCACCACGAGCCGGTCCTGCGCCGAGGCCGTGCCCGCCGCACCGATCGACGCCCCCATCAGGGCCGTCGCCGCCAGAAGCAGTCTGCGCATCATTGTCGTCTTCCCTGCTGCCATCCCCGGGCCATCCCCGGACGCCCGATCCGTTGCTGCACGTGCGAAAGGCGTATCGCCCAAAACCCATGCATCCCGGCACCGGATCGGTCCCGCATGCCTTCCAGGCTGGCATTGGCGGGAACGGAAGCGCAAATTCATAATCGTCCCGGTTTCATTCCCTGAGGTAGCGAACCCGCCATGACGCCCCGCCGACTGCACCAGCTGGAAGCATTCCGTGCCGTCATGCAGAGCGGTTCGGTCACGCGCGCGGCGGAGATGCTGAGCCTGTCGCAGCCCGCCGTGACCAAGCTGCTGCGAGCGCTGGAGGAGGAGACACGGCTTGCCCTCTTCGACCGCAGCCGCCGCCGCCTGACGCCGACGCACGAGGCGCGGCGCTTCGAGGCGGAGGCGGAACGCTTTTTCGCCGCCGCCACCCGCATGGACCGGATCGCCAACGACATGCGGAGCGGCGGGATGGGCGAGCTGCGTGTCGCCACCCTGCCCTCCTTCGGCTTCAGCTTCGTCCCCAGTGTGCTGGCCCGCTTCGCACGGCAGGTGCGGCAGCTCCGTGTCTCGGTGACGGTGGCCAGTTCGCTGGAGGTGCATGAGATGGTGGCGGGCGGTCTGGCCGATCTGGGCTTCGCCCTGTCGCTCTCGGCCGCACCGGCCAGTGCCGTGGCGGAGCCCATCCGCCTGCCCGGCATCCTCGTCCTGCCGCCTGGGCACCGCCTGGCACGGCGGCGGCGCGTGATGCTGGCGGAGCTCCAGGGGGAGCCCTGCATCTCCCTCGGACGCCAGTACCGGCTGCGCGACCTGGTGGACGAGCTCTTCGAGCGGCACGGCGTGGCGCCCGTCCCGGTGGCCGAGACGCAGAATGCCGCGGCCGCCTGCGCCATGGCGGCGGAAGGGCTGGGCTTTACCGTGGTGGAGGCCATCACGGCGGCGCAGTTCGCCGGGCGGGTGGTGCTGCGCCCGCTGGAGCCGACGGTGGAATTCCCGGTGAACGTGCTGGCCCCGCCCGGCCGGCCCGTCGCCGTGCTGGCGGCGCGGTTCCTGGAGATGCTGCGTGCCGAGGCCGCAGCGCAGTCCGCCCGGGCCGGCCGGCGATAGGGGAGATGGCGGGCGGCCCTGGCGGAATCGCGGCACCGGGGCGACGGCAGGCGGCCCGGCGATGTAGGCTGGCGGGCGGATGCTGTTGACTGCGATCAGCCCTGTCAGGGAGTACCGTCCGGCGTGACCTCTTCGCGGCAGAGTTTCATCGGCCTGTTCGACCTGTTCCGGATCGGCATCGGCCCTTCCAGTTCCCACACGGTGGGGCCGATGGTGGCCGCGCGGCGCTTTCTGGAGGAAACAGCGGGAGCCGGGCTGCGGATCGCGCGGCTGCGGGCAGAGCTGTTCGGCTCCCTGGCCCTGACCGGGCGCGGCCATGCCACGGATACGGCGGTGCTGATCGGCCTGACCGGCGCCCAGCCCGACACAATCGACCCGGACGAGGCGGCGGAACGGGTGCGGCGGCTCCGCGCCACGCACCGCCTGCCCCTGCCGGATGGGCGGGAGATCGCCTTCGACCCGGCGCAGGACCTCGTCTTCCACATGCGCGAGAGCCTGCCACGCCACCCCAACGGGCTGCGCTTCACCGCCTGGTCAGGGGGCTCATCGGAGGGCCTCGCGCGGGAATACTTCTCGGTCGGGGGCGGCTTCGTCGTCGGCGCGGCGGAGGAGGCGCCCACCGATGCCTCCGGCGGCGTCCCGGAGGTTCCGCATCCCTTCGCCGATACCGCGGAGCTGCTGACCCGGGCGGCGGGGGCTCGCCTGTCCATCGCCGCGTTGATGCGGGCCAACGAGGAAAGCCTGCGCCCGGCCGCCGAGGTCTCCGCCGGGATCGCGCGCCTCTGGGCGGCGATGCGCGCCTGCGTCGAACGCGGTTTGCGCGGGGAAGGCGAATTGCCCGGCGGGTTGCGGGTGCGCCGCCGCGCCCCGGCCCTGTGGCGCGCCTTGCAGGCGCGGGAGGGGCGCAACGAGGCCGACCCGCTGATCGGCATGGACTGGGTGAACCTCTATGCCCTGGCGGTGAACGAGGAGAACGCCGCCGGCGGGCGGGTGGTGACCGCGCCCACCAACGGTGCGGCCGGGATCGTGCCGGCGGTGCTGCATTACTATGAACGCTTCGTCCCCGGGGCGGGCGCGGCGGGGGTCGAGACCTTCTTCCTGGCCGCCGCCGCCATCGGCGCCATCATCAAGCGCAATGCCTCCATCTCCGGCGCCGAGGTCGGCTGCCAGGGGGAGGTCGGCTCTGCCTGCGCCATGGCGGCGGCCGGGCTGGCCGCGGCGCTGGGCGGCAGCAACGCCCAGGTGGAGAATGCCGCGGAGATCGGGCTGGAGCACAATCTGGGCCTGACCTGCGACCCGATCGCCGGGCTTGTGCAGGTGCCCTGCATCGAGCGGAACGCCCTGGCGGCGGTGAAGGCGATCAACGCCGCGCGCCTCGCCCTGCATGGGGACGGGGCGCATCTGGTCAGCCTGGATCAGGTGGTGCGGACCATGCGCCAGACCGGGCTCGACATGTCGCACAAGTACAAGGAGACCTCGCTGGGCGGCCTCGCAGTGAATGTCATCGAATGCTGAGACGGCTGCCTATGGTCTTTGGAGACACGCACGGCAACGTGGGGTTCCGCTGCCCGCAGGAACATGGCTAGGCTCTTTGCGGCAACAATTCCAGCAAGCGAGATTCCATGACGATCAAAGTCAGCGAGCCAGCCTGGGTGCGCGAGTTCAAGACCTTCATTCAGCGCGGCAATGTCGTCGACCTGGCCGTCGGCGTGGTCATTGGTGCCGCCTTCACCACCATCGTCGGCAGTCTCGTCGAGGACATCATCAACCCGATCATCGGCCTCCTGGTCGGCGGGATCGACTTCTCCAACGTCTTCGTCGTGCTGTCCGGCGAAAGGCAGCCTTCGCTCGAAGCCACGCGCAACGGTGGCGCCGCGGTGCTCGCCATCGGCCGGTTCATCAATGCCATCATCAAGTTCGGCATCGTGGCCCTGGCCATCTTCTTCCTGCTGAAGCTGCTGGCGCGTTTCCACTTCACCACCGCGCTGGAGGAGAAGGCGCCCGCCGGGCCGACGCCGACCGAGAAGCTGCTGACGGAGATCCGCGACGAGCTGCGCCGGGATGCTCCGCCCTCGACGCTGCCGGCCTCGCCCGGCACCCTCTGATGCGGCGCCCAGGGCCGCTGGCTTTCCTGCTGCTGGCCCTGGCACTGACGGCCTGGCTGCCGCCGGGCCCCGCCCTGGCGCAGCCGGCCCTGGCCCCGGCGGCACCCCCGCCGGGCTTCGCCGACCGGGAACTGGTGATCGGCACGAAGGACGCGGCCCCCTTCGCGATGAAAAGCGCGGAGGGGCAGTGGCAGGGCATCAGCATCGATCTCTGGCGCCATGTCGCCGACGGGATAGGGCTGCGCTACCGCTTCGAGGAGTTGCCGACCGTCCAGGCCCTGGTCGATGCGGTCGCGGCCGGGCGTGTCGATGCCGGCGTGGCGGCGATCACCGTCACCGCCGCCCGCAAGCGCGTCATCGACTTCACCCAGCCCTTCTATGCCACCGGCCTCGGGGTGGCCGTGCCCTCCGAGGGAGTGACGGCCTGGCTGCCGGTGCTGCGGACCTTCCTGTCCTTCAGCTTCCTGCAGGCGGTGCTGGCGCTGCTCGGCATCGCGCTGGCGGTGGGTGTCCTGATCTGGCTGTTCGAGCGGCGGCACAACAAGCCCTATGGTGGCGGCCCCGTGCGGGGCCTGACGGCGGGGGTCTGGTGGTCCGCCGTGGCCATGACCCAGGCCGGTGCCGCGCAGGACGGGCCGGTGACCACGCCGGGCCGCATCCTGGCCACGGTCTGGATGATCGCTTCGGTCGTGATCATCGCGGTCTTCATCGCCGGCATCAGCTCCGCCCTCACCACCCAGCGCCTGCAGGGCCTGGTCCGCAACGTGAACGACCTGCGGGGCATGCGGGTCGGCGTGGTGGAGGGCTCCTCCGCCGCGGAGTTCCTGACGGCGCAGCGGGTGAGTTGGCGCGGCTTCCCCGGCCCCCGGGAGGGGCTGGCGGCCGTGCAGAAGCATCAGGTCGATGCCTTCGTCCACGATCGCCCCCTGCTGAGCTGGATGATCCGGCAGGATTTCTCCAGCCTCCAGCTTCTCGGCATCAATCTCGACGTGCAGAACTACGCCGTGGCCCTGCCGGAGGACAACGCGCTGCGCCGTTCCCTGGACGTGGCCCTCCTCGACTCGCTGCGGGGCGAATGGTGGCAGCAGACACTGTTCCGCTATCTGGGCTCGGCGGAGATAGAGGGCGCCGGGCGGTAGGGGGCTGCCAACCTCTCGGCCCAGGTACCTGACCTGCTTTCCCCGGGGAATGGTTCCGTGCCCGCCACCTGCCGTGCTTGGCCATCGGTGCCTGCCTGGAACGCGGCTTCTCGGCAAAATGTCAGCGATTTCACCGACGATCGGGTCCGCCTTCCGGGGCAAACCATGGGCAGTACGCGCCAAGGTTGCTGTGATGAATACATAGGCATATGGCGAAGGCCAAGCGCATTGGTAATATACAGACGGCTATGGCAAGGATTTCCTCAGGCCAGCATGAAAAATTCATGATTTTCGGGAGAAGTTTTCTACTTATTCTTTGTTGCTGTGCAGCATTTATGATATTTACATGATATGTTATTTTTAATTCAAGTAGAAAATAATTTTCAATGCTTAATTCAAGTAAATAAGAACAAAATTTAGAAAAATAACATAGTACTTACATGTATTTTTTAAAAGCAAAGCGTTTTTTATTGTTCTTTTCAAAAAAATTTCTATGAGATAATAGGTTATTACATTGCATAATTCGTAATTACAACATAATATTCACAGAATTTTTAGGAATTGAAGTATAAGCGCAGCAGGTTGCTCCCGCACAACAACAACACCACAATCTCAAACTCACGAAAAAAGTATCATTAATGATACGTCGTTACGATTTTTGATGTTGATTTTTGTCTCTTAACCATGCACACCCTTTTTCGGAACCCGCCCTGGCCCGGCACAACCGCCACCGGAGCCGAGACAACCCGTAGGAACAACCTGGAGGCCACAAAGTCATGACCTCGCGCTTCGGCGTGCCTCTTTGCTCTCCATCAAAGAGATGCGGCGAGAATGAGGCTGGCATGCCCAGTCTCCGGTTGAATTCGGCCCGTGGCACGAAGAAGCCGGTCGCCGGCCCGTGCGGCGCCGCGGCCGATCGACTTTATACCCCGGCCTTCGGCCAAGGTCATGATTCCAGGTCCGCCGCCAACCGCTCCGAGTGGAAGAACGCCATGAGCCCCGTCCACGCCATCCCGCGAGGCCCCATGCGGGCCACTCAATTGTTGGAACCGGCCCATCCAGTGGCCATTTGCCCGGAGAACGCCGCATGAACATGCTACCGAGTTCCAACCAGCCCCAGAATGTCCGCGCGGAGATCGTGCAGAACGCACCGCGCGAGATGTCGATCGGCATGGTCATGCAGTCCATCTGGCGCCACCGCTTCTTCATGCTGGTCTGGCTCATCCTGGTGGTCGGCCTAGCCTCGCTGGTCATCTTCAACCTGCAGGCCAGCTACCGCTCCACTGCCCTGGTGGCGCTGGACACGCGCCAGATCCGCTTCACCGAGGTGAGCGCCACGCTCGCCAACCCGTCGGCGCCGATGGATTCCAACGTCGTGCGTACCGAGGTGGAGATCCTGAACAGCGATGCCGTGGCGCGGGAGGTCGTAAAGGACCTGGATCTCGTCAACGATCCGGAATTCCTGCCGCAGCCTTCGCTGCTGACGCGAATCGCCTCGCGCATCCCCTTCCTGGCGGGAATCCTCCCTGCCGCCGAGGAGGAGAAGCCGGTGGACGCGGACACCCGCCTGGCGCAGGTGGTGAACGCCTACAGGAACCGCCTCACCATCTTCAATGACGGCCGTTCCTATGTGATCTCCGTCTCCTTCGAGGCCTCCTCCCCGGCCGATGCCGCGCGCATCGCGAACCGCCATGCCGAGGTCTACATCGCGCGCCAGCGGGCGGTGAAGGACCAGGCCCTGGCCAGCGCCACGAGCTGGCTGGACCGTGAGGTCGCCACCCTGTCCGACCGGCTGAGCCAGTCCGAGCGGGCGATCCAGGCTTATCGCGAGCGCAACGGCCTGCTCAGCCTGGGCGGCGGTGTCGGCGGCGGCAACCGCGCCGGCTCCACCCTGGCGCAGCAGCAGCTCGCCGACGTGGCCGCGCAGCTGGCCCAGGCCCGCGCCGACCTTGCCTCGCGGGAAGCGCGCCTGCGCCAGTCCCGTGACCCGAGCACGGCCGGCAGCGTGACCGAGGTGGTCAATTCCGACGCCCTGAGCCGCCTGCGCGACGCCGAGGTGCAGGCCCGGGCCCGGTTGGCCGAGGTTGCCGGTCAGGCCGGTCCGAACCTCCCGACCGCCCAGCCGCTTCGCGCGCAGATCGCCGAGATCCAGCGCATGATCGGCGCCGAGCAGGCCCGCATCCAGCGCAGCCTGGCCAACGAGGCGACCATCGCCCGGACCCGCGTGGCCGAGCTGACGCAGACGGTGCAGAACCTGCAGTCGCAGCTCGCCACCAGCGAGCGCAGCGGCGCCGAGCTGATGGGGCTGGAGCGCGAGGCCTCGGCCACCCGCGCCCTGTATGAGAGCCTGCTGAGCCGCCAGAAGCAGGTGGCGACGCAGGTCGGCATCCAGCAGGCCGATGCGATCCTCACCTCCCGCGCCACGCCGGCCCTGTTCCCCGCCTTCCCGAACAAGAAGATGTTCCTGGGCGTGGCGATCCTGGTGGCCGTGGCAACGGGCGCGATGGTCGCGCTGCTGCTCGACCGCCGCCGCAAGGGCTTCGAGACGGTGGAGGAGACGGAGGCCGAGATCGGCGTGCCGGTCCTGGCCGCCCTGCCCAAGCCTGCCCGCCGCAACATGACGCTGGCCAACGAGGTGGCCGACCATCCGCGCTCCATCGGCGCGGAGGCGGTTCGTACCCTGCGCAGCATGCTGGCCACGCGGGAGGGCGGCATCCCGCCGGTCCTCGCCGTGACCTCCTCGCTGCCCGCGGAAGGCAAGACCAGCGTCGCCCTGTCGCTGGCGCGCAGCCTGGCCAGCTCCGGCTTCCAGGTGCTGCTGATCGAGGCGGATTTCCGCCGCGGCAACCTGGCCCGGACGCTGTTCAAGAAGCCGGTCGATGTCGGCGCCATCGCGGTGCTGGAGCAGCGTGTCTCCCTGGTCCAGGCGACGCGGGAGGACCCCTCCTCGCCGCTGCACGTGCTGGCCTCGGAGGGCACCAACGCCACGCCGCAGGACCTGCTGGAGCCGTCGCGCCTGCGCCCGCTGATCGTCGCGGCCCGGTCCACCTACGACTACGTCATCGTGGACACGCCGCCGGTCTCCGCCGTCTCCGACGCGCTGCTGATCGGCCGCTCGGTGGACGAGACGCTGCTGGTGGTGCGGGCGGGCTCCACGCCGTCCGCCGCGGTCGCCGCCACGGTGAAGGCCTTCCGCACCGCGCGGCTGCCGATCGCGGGCTTCGTGCTCAATGCGACCGACCCGAAGCGGACCGGCCCCACCGGCTATCCGACCAACCAGCTCTCGCTTTCCTACCTGAACGGCTGAAGCAGAACTCCATGACCGCAGTGTCCCTGCCAAACTCCGCCTTCGCGTCACGCCTGGAGCGCGACGCGGTATGAGCGGGCGGAGCGAAACCGGGGGGCGCCTGCTGGGCCTTCGCCAGGGTTCCACCCGGCTGGTCCGGGGCGTGCTGGGCGGGCGGGGCACCAGCTTCGCCTTCGCCCAGACGCTGCTCACGCAGTTCCTGGTGCTGGCGCTGAACGTGGGGACGGGCATCATCACCGCTCGTCTCCTCGGGCCGGAAGGTCGGGGCGCCTTTGGCGCCATCACCCTCTGGCCCACCTTCCTGTCCACCATGATCATCGGCGGGCTGCCGCTGGCGCAGGTCTACTACATGCGCAACGCGAAGCCCGAGGAGCAGGCGGAGGTGCTCGGCGCCTCCATCCTCCTGGCCTTCGTGCTAGGCATCATCGGCGCGGTGGCGGCGGTGGTGGCGATCCCGCTGGCCATGTCCGGCCATTACCCGGCGGAGGTGGTGGCGCTGGCACCCTATGCCGCCGTGGTGACGGTGATGTCGCTCTTCGCCGTGTTGCTGAAGAACTCCTTCACCGCGCTGGACCGCTTCGGCTCCTTCAACACGATGAGCTGGCTGGACCCGGCGCTGTACCTGGTCTTCCTGGTGGCTGTGGCCTTCGCCATCGGGCTGACGCCGGCGGTGTCGGCCTTTGCGATGTGGACCTCGACCGCGGTCTGCCTTTGCGTGATCGCGTACAAGCTCTGGCGCATCCTGCCGCCGCGCTTCAGCCATCCGGGCCGCTGGCTGCCGGGACTCGTGTCCTACACCGTGCGCGCGGTGGGCATCGGCACGCTGGGCAGCCTGACCTTCTACCTGGACCGGCTCTTCCTGGTGGCGGTGATCTCGCCAGAGGAGTTCGGCCTCTATCTCGTGGCCTTCAGCCTGTCGCGCCTGCTGATGGTGCTGCAGACCGCGGCCAGCGCCGTGATGCTGCCCGCCATGGCCGGCAAGTCTCCCGAGGAGGCGAGCGCCCTGCACGACCGGACCTTCCGCCTGATGCTGGTGGCGGTGATCCTGGCCGGCATCGGCGTCTGGGTGCTGGGCGGTCCGGCGCTGTCCCTGCTCTACGGCAAGGAATTCGGCGCGGCGCATGCTCTCTTCCTGGTGCTGGTGATCGAGGAGGCCTTCTCGGCCCTCGCCCAGGTCTCCAGCCAGCTCTACCTGGCCATGGGGCGCCCCGGCTATGTCTCGATCGCCCAGGTGGCGGCCTTCGCCACGTTGGGCCTGGGGCTGTTCCTGCTAGTTCCCGTGATGGGGGCGATGGGTGCCGCGGTGGCGGCGACCATGTCCTCGCTGGTGCGCATGATCATGATGCTGGCCGGCATGCCACGCGTCCTTGATCTGCCCCGTCCCCGCCTTTCCGTGCTGCCTGCAGAGCTGCTGGGCTATGCACGGAAGCTCGCCCGGTCCTGACCGGGCACAGAAACGAGGTTCGCTGGCGTGTCGATCACCTTCACTGCCGCAAGAAGCCGCTATTCCCGCCCGACGCTGGATGATCGGCTGGCCGATCCGGGGCTGCTGAGCCTCGGCGCCTTCCTGTCGGTATCGGCGGCGCTGCTGGTCCCGATCGTCCTCTATCTCGGCGGGGCGGCGCCGCTGGCGCGGATCCTCTATCCGGCCATGGCCCTGTTCCTGGGCGGCTTCCTCTACCTGCACCGCTCGCCCTGGTATATCGGCTACACGATCCTGCTCTTCTGCTTCGCCTCGCTGGTGCGGCGGCTGGCCGACTACCAGGGCGGTTTCCAGGTCTCCAGCCTGATCCTGACCGCGCCCTACCTGATCTGCATGCTCGGCGCCTTCTCGGCCCTGCGGTACCTGGCGCCGGGGCGCAACCCCTATACGGGGCCCTTCCTGGCCATCCTGTGCAGCATCGCCTATGGCGCGTTGCTCGCCGTGCTGCAGGACCGCTTCATGCTCGGCATGACCGACCTGCTGAAATGGGCCTCCGGACCGCTGCTCGCGATCCACATCCTGTCGCAGTGGCAGCGCGGCGCGGCCATGCGGCAGGTCATCACCTCCACCCTGCTGGTAGTGGCACCCGTCATGGGCATCTACGGGCTGATGCAGTTCATCTATCCCACCCCCTGGGATGCGGAATGGGTGAACAACGTCCGGTTGCTGGGCTTCGATTCCGTCGGCGTGCCCGGCGCCTTCTCGCTGCGCGTCTTCTCCACCATGAATGCCCCGGGCTCCATGGCGGCCTATCTGATGATCGCGCTGCTGATCGCGATGAGCCGGTCGTTCAGCATCTCGGTGCCGGTGATGATTGCCTGTGCCCTCGGCCTCGCCCTGGCGCAGTACCGCACGCTCTGGGGGGCGACATCGCTGGGCCTGGTCCTGCTCCTTCTCTGGGGCACGCCGCAGGAGAAGATGCGGATCTCCCTTGGCGCCATCGTGCTGGTCTTCAGCGCCGGTTTCCTGGCCCTGATACCGGAGATGCAGTTCGCCCTGGAGCAGCGGTTGAATTCGCTGAGCAGCCTCAACTCCGACGCGAGCGGAGCGGAGCGCATGATGCAGTACGTCCGCTTCTTCATCGACAACGACAACCTGCTGATCGGCGACGGCTTCGGGCTGAACTACTATGCCAGTGTCAGCGGCTCGGCGAACGCGGTGGTGGACAGCGGCATCCTGGACAGCGTCCGCGCCCTGGGCATCTTCGGCGGTGCCTTCTACTTCATCAGCCTGTTCATGCTGATCCTCTCGACCTTCCAGTCCGATCCGACACCCGGTTCCAAGCTCTATCTGTACCGCGTGCTGGTGATCATCGCCTTTATCCAGATTCCGCTGGGGGCCGTGCATATCGCCGAAGTCGGTGTCCTGAACTGGATCATGCTCGCCACCGCCCTGACCTTCACGGCCAGCCGTGTTAGGATGGCTTCATGACGGCGATGGCCGCATGACAGTGCGGTGAAGCACAGGTGGGGGAGCCCCAGGCTATGACGAACGCATCGCCCGCGACATCCCACCGGATCGAGTGGATCGAAGCCATGCGCGGCCTTGCGGCTGTGCTGGTCGTGCTGTTCCATGCGCAGGTTGTCGTGGGGCAGAACCCGGTTGACGGGATCATGGGGCGCATCCTGTCCAACGGCGCCCTCGGCGTGGACATCTTCTTCGTCCTGAGCGGCTTCATCATCACCCTCGTCCACCAGGCGGATCTCGGGCGGCCGGACCGTTGCGCACGCTATCTGTGGCGCCGCTTCTCGCGCATCTATCCCGCCGTCTTCATCATGAGCGCCCTGGCCCTGGCCACCTATCTGACGGGCGCGCATGCCAGCGAAACGCAGAAGCTCAATGCCTGGAGCGTGGTGGCGAGCTTCCTGCTCCTCCCCCAGGCCAACATCCCGCTGGTCAACGTGACCTGGACGCTGGTCTATGAGGTCTTCTTCTACGCGGTCTTCGCGCTGGCCATCCTGAACCTCCGTTTCGGCATGGGGTTGATCCTGCTCTGGCAGGCACTCATCGTGCTGCTCCATCTGATCGGCGCCGACCTGACCGCGCCCTGGGCGCAGTTCCTGCGGCCGCAGGCCCTGGAATTCGGGATCGGCGTGCTTGGCGCCTGGCTGGCCCTGTCGCCGCGGCTCCGCGGCAGCCCCTTCGCCGGCACCCTGTTGCTGGCCCTGGGCTGCGCCGGCCTGTTCTGGCTGATCGCGCTGCGGGCGCCCGAGCCTACCAACACCCTCGACTTCCACACCGCGATCCTGGCCGGCGGCTTCTCCGGTGCGGCGCTGCTCGGCGGCACCCTGGTGGAATGGCGTGGGAAGCTGCGCATGCCGGCATTCCTGATCATGCTCGGTGCCATCTCCTATTCGGTCTATCTGGTCCACTTCAGCACGCTCGTGCTGATGGGCAAGTTCATCTGGAAGTACGGCCTCATGCCGGCAGGCTTCCAGGTTCCAGTGATCCTGGTGACCTCGGCGATCGCGATCCTGATCGGCTATGCCTTCCATCACCTCGTCGATACGCCGCTGCAGCAGGCGGCGCGCCGCTTCGGGCAGTCCTATTTCGGCGCCCCGAAGGCGAAGCTCGCCCCCGCCTGGCCTGCCGCGGCCTCCGATCCCTCCGACCGGCTGCGCTGAGCGATGCCCGACCGGAATCCGCCCGTAGCGGGCACCCCCATCTTGCCAGGACCGGTCCGTGCCGGCCGATGGCCATCGCAGGCGATGCCCCGGCGGGCAGTGCCCATGGCCAAGGCCGTCCCGGCGGAACCGCGACGTCAGTGAGGCGCTGATCCATGACCACCCGGAAGCCCACCATCTTCATCGTGCATCCGTCCGACCTGCTGACGGATCATCGCCTCTACGGGGATGGGCTGATCGCCTGCGGCTTCCTGCGCGAGCTCGCGAACCGGGGCTACCGCCTGCATGTCGCCTGCCAGGAGGTGGACCTGAAGGAGCCCATGCCGGGCAACGTGACCTTCCATCCGATCCGGCAGTCCTGGCCGGGCCCTCTGAAGCGCCTGGAATACATGGTCCGGACGCGGCTGCTGCTGGAGAAGCTGCGCAAGGAAGAGACGATCGACATCGTCCACCAGATGAATCCCGTCTTCGTCGGGCTCTCGCTCGGCATGGTGGCATGCGGGCTGCCCGTGCTGCTCGGCACCTATGTGGCACGCTGGCCGGACCAGAACCGCGACAGCCTGAAGGTGCGGCTGGAGACCGGTGTGCGCTGGGCGATCTGCTTCCTGCAGCAATGGCAGGCAACGAACCTGATGCTGACCACCCCGGCCGCGATGGACCGAATCGCCGCACCGGGAATGGTGAAGGACAAGATCGTCACCATGCATCACGGCATCGATGCCGATCTCTTCTCCCCCTCCGGCGAACCGCCGGAGAAGGGGCCGCTGAGCATCCTCTTCTACACCAGCGTCGCCCGCCGGAAGGGCATCTTCGACCTGCTCAAGGCCTTCGAGATCGTCAGCCGCGAGGTGCCCGAGGCCACGCTCAGCATCATCGGGCGGGGCGATCACTGGGAGGAGGTGAACGCGCTGATCGCGACGCTTCCCTGCCGCGACCGCATCCATACCAAGGGGCATGTTCCCCGCGACAGCTCGGTGGAGTTCTTCCGCCAGCACGCGATCTACGTCCTGCCTTCGCATGGCGAGCCCCTCGGCACGACGGCGATCGAGGGCATGGCCTGCGGCAAGCCGCTGGTGGTGACGAACACGGGCGGCCTGCCGTATCTCCTCCCGCCCGACGGCTCCGGCGGCTTCATCGTGCCGCAGGAGGATCCTGAGGCCATGGCCGGGGCGTTGCTCAAGCTGCTGCGCTCGCCGGAAATGCAGCAGCGCATGGGGGCCGCCAACCGCACCTATGTCGAGAAGCACTATGCCTGGACGAAGGTGGTGGACAGGCTGGAGGAGGTCTATGCCGGGCTGGTGACGGAGCGCCATTCCGGCGCGCCGGTGCCGCTGGCTTCCTGACCGCCTTTCCAGGCGGCGAGACTGCGGCCAGCTGGGTCCGCGGGTTGTCTCTTCCCGCGGCCATCCATGCTGGGGGCGGAGCTATCCCGGCCCCGTTCTCAGGGCAGGGTCTCGGCCGCCAGCACCGTTTCCCAGTCCAGGGCGCTGCGGATGATGAAGTCCAGGGCCTCGTAGCGGGGCCGCCAGTCCAGCGTCCGCTGCAGCCGGTCGACGGCGGCGACGAGCGACGGCGGATCGCCGGCGCGGCGCGGCGATTCGACGACCGGCAGCGGTGCGCCGTTCACCCGCTCCACCGCCGTCAGCACCTCCCGCACCGAATAGCCCCAGCCATAGCCGCAGTTCATGGTGAGATTGACCGGGTTCCGCAGGATATGGCGCAACGCCGCGACATGGGCATCAGCGAGGTCCGAGACATGCACATAGTCGCGCACGCCGGTGCCGTCCGGCGTCGGGTAGTCCGTGCCGAAGATCTCGACCTTGTCGCGCTTCCCGGTCGCCACCTCGCAGGCCACCTTGATCAGGTGCGTCGCCTGGTGCGAACGCTGCCCCGCCCGTCCGGCCGGATCGGCGCCCGCGACGTTGAAGTAGCGCAGCGTCACGGTGGAAAGCCCGAAGGCCCGCGCGACATCGAGGATCATCCGCTCCGCCGCGTGCTTGCTGGAGCCATAGGGCGTGATCGGATCGCAGGGCGCATCCTCGGGCACCGGCAGCGTCTCGGGGATGCCGTAGACCGCCGCGGTGGAGGAGAAGACGAGGTGGCGGACGCCGCTGCGCAGGCAGGCGCCGAGGGTGGCGGCGACACCGCCCACATTGTTGCGCCAGTATTCCAGCGGCTGCTCGACGCTTTCCGGCACGATCTGGAAGGCTGCGAAATGCATCACCGCCGAGACACCGTGCCGCAGCATCGTCTCGGCCATCAGGTCCTCGTCGCCGACGGAGCCCTGGACAAAGGGAACATCCGCTGGCACCGCCTGGCGGAAGCCGGTGGACAGGTCATCCAGCACCACGGGCGCGAAGCCGGCATCGCGCAGGGCCAGCACGGCATGGCTGCCGATATAGCCGGCGCCGCCGGTCACCAGGATGCTGCCCATCTCTTCTCGTTCCTTCACTGGGAGATCCGTCCCGCGCCTTTCGCCGGAAAGGGCGAAAACGTCATGTCCCGGAGCACGACACCCTGGTCCTCGCCGTGATAGCGGGAAAGCCGTTTCGCGAGAGGCAGGGGAATTGGACGGAGTCTCATGTTTCTCATAAAATAACAATTCATGCGATGACCCGGCGTGCTGCGCGCCGGTGGGTGCCCGTCGTGAAGCGGGTTCCCCGATATCCCAGCCTGCCCCTTATCGCCGGAGTTCTTCCATGACAGGAATGTCTCTCCAACGCCGTTCTGGCATGCAGCAAATCCCCAGCCCCCGGACAAAGGCGTAGCACGCCCGTGACACAGCGCATCTTCCAGGTCGGCAGCGGCTGGTTCCCGGAACACAAGGGTGGCGCCGAGAACGTCTTCTACAACCTCCATCTCGGCCTGGAGAAACTGGGCTTCGAATCCTGCGGCATCGTTCCCGGCAAGGGACAGGCCGAGATCGACACGCAGGGCCGTTTCCGCAGCTTCCCGGCCGACGCGTCGATGCTGAGCCGCGCCCGCGCGATCCGCGCGGCGACGGACGAATTGCTGCGGCCCCGCCCCGCACTCGCGACTTCGCATTTCGCGCTCTACACCCTGCCCATCCTCGACAAGCTGCGCGCCCTGCCGCTGGTGGTGCATTTCCATGGCCCCTGGGCGCTGGAAAGCGCGGCGGAAGGGGCGAGCAGCCATTCGGTGCGCGTCAAGAAGCTGATCGAGACAGCGGTCTATCGCCGGGCACAGCGGGTGATCGTGCTGTCGGAAGCCTTCGGCCGGATCGCGCAGGAGCATTACGGCGTACGGGATTCCGCGCTGCGGCTGGTGCCGGGCGGGGCCGATCTCTCGGCTTTCACCACGCAGGGTAGCCGCGCCGAGGCACGGACCCGGATGGGCTGGGTGGAGGACCGCCCCGTGCTGCTCGCCGTGCGTCGGCTGGTGCGGCGCATGGGGCTGGACCGACTGATCGAGGCCATGGCCACCCTGCGGCAGAAGCAGGTGGATGCCGTGCTCTACATCGTCGGTAAGGGGCCGGAGCGTCTGGCGCTGGAGGAACTGGTGCGGCGGCACGGGCTGGAGGACACGGTCCGCTTCGCCGGCTTCGTGCCGGACGAGCTGCTGCCGGTCGCCTACCGGGCCGCCGACCTCGTCGTCGTTCCCACCGCGGCGCTGGAGGGCTTCGGCCTGATCGCGGTCGAGGCCCTGGCCTCGGGCACGCCGGTCCTGGTGACGCCGGTCGGCGGGCTTCCGGAAGTGGTTTCCGGTCTTTCGCCCGATCTGGTCCTGCCCGGAAGCGATGCGGACAGCATCGCCTCGGGGCTGGCCGCATCGCTGACCATGCCGGGCCGCCTGCCGGACGAGGCAGCCTGCCGCCGCTATGCCGAGGCCAATTTTGCCTGGCCGGTGATCAGCGAAAGGATCGCGGCCGTTTATCGCGAACTGATCTGACGCGACCGTTCCGCCCCGGCTGATACAGGCGGCGGTTCTTGCTGGCCCTTTTGCGCGTCATGGGTCCGCCGCGTGCTGGGGGCAAGGCGCTGCCTCGCCCCCAAACCCCCACTCCGCCAGGACGCTGCGCGCCCTGGACCCCATTCGTTGGTGCCCGGCAATGCTGGATCGCACCGGGAAGCATGGCTTCCCCGCCGCTGCGGGCGCCACCAGCGCGGGCGAGATGTTTCCCTCCCGGGAGCCCCGCCGACCCACCTGCTCGCCAGGGGCAGCCACGGGCGCGGCGCCGCAGCTCAGGCGGTGTCGGTATTCGCCTGAAGCATCCCCTTGACCGGAGCATGTGCCTCGCTCCGGAGCACCCGGCATTCCGGAAGGGTGCATCTCCCCCGAACCGGCACCTTAAGGCCTTTTCAACCACGATCGCCGATGATCCGGCCAAGGGCATCTGCCGCAGCCTCGCGGTCGGTTCCTGAAAGGAAGTTTTTTCACTGTGGTCTTGAGACTTTTAGATCACTTCCTATAGTTGTATTTGCTCTTTACGACTTCGCGTGCTGGGGATTAAATCCAGCGAGCCTCGTGTCGGAGACACCCATCGTGACGGACGCATTGGATCTGTCACCCCGCGCCCCAAGCCAGCCGGAGCAGCTCCGGCGCCCCTTGTCGCGCAACTCGACCTATCCCTTTCCCTGGCCCACGCCACGGCAAAGCGAAATTCCTGTTGCCACCCCGGACGATGAACAGGCCGGGTCGCTATGGCGGGGGTTGGCCTGGGCCTCCGCACTGGGGGCCGTCTTCTGGCTTCTGGTCGGTCTCGTGGCCTATTGGATGTTCTGACAAAAAATCCCCCTTCCTGTTCAGGAAGGGGGACCGGTAGGTCGGGTGGGTTCCAGGCATTCATGCCTGAACCTGTCTGGCAAGGGCCACAGTACGGAGAGGCGAAGTCTCGCCGCGCCGGCCCTTTGTGGCCTCAGTCGGCCTTTAGCGTCGCGAAGCCGCCGAACACGGTCTTGAAGATGATCTTCAGGTCCAGGGTGATCGACCAGTTGTTGATGTACCAGAGGTCGAGATCGACGCGGCGATAGGCCTTGTCCAGCGTATCCACCTCGCCGCGGGAGCCGTTGACCTGGGCCCATCCGGTCAGGCCGGGCTTGACGCGGTGGCGCAGGCGGTAGTGCTCCACAGCCTCGAAGTAGTAGTTGCCCTCGACCTTCATATGCGTCGCGTGCGGTCGCGGGCCGACCAGGGACATGTCGCCGCGCAGCACGTTCAGCAGCTGCGGCAGCTCGTCGATGCTGGTGCGGCGGAGAATGCGGCCGACCCGGGTCACGCGCGAGTCGCGTGCCGTGGTGCGGGCCTCGCCGGTGGTGTCGCCGCGGTCCGTGTACATGCTGCGGAACTTCAGGATCTGCACGGGCTGCGTGCCGAGGCCGAAGCGCCACTGGCGGAAGAAGACCGGGCCGGGCGAGTCCAGCTTGATCGCGATGGCCGCCATGATCAGCACCGGCGCGATGAGCGGCAGGGAAGCCATCACCAGGGCGATGTCGAGGCCCCGCTTCACCGAGTCGCGCCAGTCGTCGAACTGGCCCGGCAGCAGGCGCAGCAGGACCGGGTCGTCCAGGTGGCTGGAACCCCGGGCGGCACGCTCCAGCGCCACCGCGTCGAAGCCGACGCAGATATGCACGGGGCGATCGCCGAATTCCTCGCAGATGGCCTGGATGCCTTCGGCGTCCATGCCGGCCAGGGCGATGATGTCCACCTCGCCCTGCTCGATCAGCTGGTCGAGCATGACCATGTTCTCGGGCATGTCGTCCTGCAGCACCGCCAGCACCTGGCGGTGGCCACGGCTGCGCTCGGTCAGGATGCGCGCGAGGGCACCGGCCTGCGGCGAAGGGCCGAGGACCACGATATTGGTGGTCAGGCTCTCCGGTCCGGCGATCAGCCGCGTGCCCAGGAGGCGCAGCGCCGCGGCGAGCGCGGTGGAGATGACGGCCCAGCTCATCAGCAGCAGCAGGTCGCCGCCCAGCCCGGTCGTGGAGCCCAGCAGCAGGCGGCCCACGGCGATACCGCTGAAGGCGATCATCACCGCCGCCGCGCTGCGCACGGAAGAGACGTAGGTGGAGCCGACATGGTGGGCGCTGGTGCGCCGCAGGCCGCGCCGCACGAAGAGAGCCAGCGTTGCCGCCAGGAGGCCGATTCCGGCCACACGGCCGGGGCTCAGGTTCAGGTCCGGTGCCGGAGCAGCCTGGAAGGCGAGGCAAAGAGCCAGGCCCACCGCCAGAACCTGCGCATAATCACCAATCGCCATGAACAGCCGGAGCGTGCCCCGGCGGGGTCGCTGCCGCCGCTGCGGGCGGAAGGCTGCCGGCTGGGACAGCATCTTCCGGATCGCCGGATTGGTCTTAATGCGTCTTGGGTCGCCCATGTTGTATCCCTCAACACAATACCGGTCAGTTGAACGCGAACCGGATCTTCGACTTCTGGAGTGGTCGTGCTGTCACGGTTCGTGGGGTCGCCCTATCTTTTGCACTGCAATATGGGCAAAAGCGAGCAAAACTTTTCGAACAATCTTGATAAAGATACTCGGATCATTTTCCGAAAACAACTCTTACTTCAAGTTGAGAAAGATATACTTTACTCAACCAGGAGTTGATCTTGGCTTGCCTGTGATCGATGGATGAAACATGCACACCCGTTGAATCGCCCATCTTCGGGCCGATCAAGGAACGTCCTATGGAAAGCGAACAAGCCGCGTGACCGTCCTCAACAGGAAACCGACAATGCGCATAGCCCTCGTGAGCGACTCGATTTCTGCCTATGGCGGTGCGGAGCGGGTGATCGAGCAGATCCTGTCGCTCTACCCACAGGCAGACATTTTCGCCGTGGTGGACGTGGTGCCACCCGACCAGCGGGGCTTTCTTGGCGGGCGACCGGTGCGGACGTCCTTTCTCCAGAAGATCCCGAAGATCGAGCGCCTGTATCGCTCATTGCTGCCGCTGTGGCCGCTGGCCGTCGAACAATTCGACGTGACCGGTTACGACCTTGTGATCAGCAGCCATCACAGCGTGGCCTATGGCGTGCTGACCCGGCCCGACCAGCCGCATGTGTCCTATGTGCATTCGCCGATGCGCTATGCTTGGGACCTGCAGCACGAGTACCTGCGCGAGGCGAAGATGGAAAGCGGACCGAAGAGCTGGCTGGCCCGACGCATGCTGCATTCCGCCCGGATCTGGGATTTCTGCGCGGCGCAGCGGCCCGAGACGATGGTGGCCAATTCCGCCTTTGTCGCCAACCGGCTGCGGCGCACGCACCGGCGGGAGGCCGGAGTGGTACACCCACCGGTCTATGTGGACACGCTGCCGCCGCCCGGCTCGGTGGAGAAGGAGGACTACTACCTCTCC
This sequence comes from Roseomonas sp. FDAARGOS_362, assembly GCF_002754815.1. Lineage (GTDB taxonomy): Bacteria > Pseudomonadota > Alphaproteobacteria > Acetobacterales > Acetobacteraceae > Roseomonas > Roseomonas mucosa. The sequence goes on from NZ_CP024588.1 coordinate 2,738,297, forward strand.
GTCTGCCGGCTTGTGCCCTACAAGCGCGTGGAGCTCCTGGCCCGCGCCTTCGCCCGCATGCCGGAGAAGCGCCTGAAGATCGTCGGCAACGGGCCGGAGCTGAAGCGCCTGCGGGAGATGAAGGTGCCGAATGTCGAGGTCCTGGGCCGCGTGCCGACGCCGGAGGTGCATCGCCTCCTGGCCGGGGCGCAGGCCTTCATGTTCGCCGGCATCGAGGATTTCGGCATCACCGCTGTGGAGGCCCAGGCCGCCGGCACGCCGGTGATCGCCTATGGCGCCGGCGGCTTGGCGGAAACCGTGCTGGGCCCCGACCATGACGCCCCGACCGGGCTCTTCTTCGCCGAGCAGACGGAGGACGCGGTGATCGCCGCCGTCCATGCCTTCGAGGGCAGCCGGGCGCGCTTCACGCCGGAGAACTGCCTGGCCAATGCGCAACGCTTCTCCACCGAACGTTTCCGCAGCCGCTTCAAGGCCGTCGTGGACGATGCGCTGGAACGTGCCCGGGCCCAGGCGCCCGCCGGGCTGCACGGGGGCGATGCACCGCGCCAGCCGTTGCCCGGGGCGCGGCTGGCGGCGGCCGAGCCGGTCCAGTCGTGACGATGCGGCGCGGCGACACCGGCCCGACGCGGCGGCAGGTCGGGGCGGGACTGCTGGCGGCCGCAGCGGCCATGGGGGCGGCGGGAACCGCTCCGGCCCTGGCGGCGCCCGGGCCGGGCGGCGCGGAGGGCCCGGGGGGGAGCCAAGGCCTCCAGGCCATGGCCGCCGACTCGCTCGTGGACAGCATCGGCGTCAACATCCATTGCTGGCCCGGCAACAGCTACATCGAGGGCGATCGCTGGGAGAAGGTGATCCTGCCGGCGCTGCGGGAGCTGCGCATCCGCCACGCACGCGATGGCGTCGGCCTCGACCGCGGGGTGCTGGCCCGGCTGCGGCAGGTGGCCCAGCTCGGCATCCGGCTGACCCTGCTCAGCGGGCCGGAGGCGACCTCCTCGGTGGAGCTGTCCCGGGCGCTGGACGAGGTCGGCCGCGAGAACATCGCCATGCTGGAGGGCGTGAACGAGCCCGATGGCTGGTGGGGCGGCCGTCCCGGCCATACGCCGGAGATGGCGATCGACCACCAGCGCATCCTGTCCGGGATCGGCCGGGCACGGGACATCCCGGTGATCGCCTCGGCGCTGATCCAGGCGGGCAACCGGGCGCGCTTCGCCCGGCAGGGCCCCTATGCCCAGTATGGCAACGTCCACCCCTATCCGGCCGGCCGCATGCCGGAGACCGGGGGCTGGGGCGACAACGGCTATGGCAGCCTGCGCTGGGCGCGCGACCTGCTGGTCACGCCGCTGCTGGGGCCCAAGGCGCCCTTTGTCGCCACGGAAGCCGGCTACCACAACGCCATCACGCAGAAGGCGCGGTCCACGAACCCGCATTCCGGCTGCCCGGAAGCCGTCTCCGCCGCCTATGAGCCGCGCCTGTTCCTGTACTACCGCCGCTTCGGCGTGGCGCGGAGCTTCAAGTACGAGCTCTTCGACCAGGGTACGGACAAGGACGATCCGGAACAGAATTTCGGCTGGCTGCGGCATGACGGGTCGCGCAAGCCGGCTTTCCATGCCATGCGCAACCTGATCGCCGCCTTCTCCGACCCGGGTAAGGCCTTCGCCCCCGCCCGGCTGCCGGTCGGCCTGTCCGGGGAGATGGAGGGGCTGGAGACCGCCTTGTTCCAGAAGCGCGACGGCAGCTTCCTTCTGGCCCTCTGGCTGGCGAAGTCGCTTTGGGACGTGCACAGCTTCACCGAAACGCCGGTGCCGCCGCAGCAGGTGCGGATCGCGTTGGGCGACCGTATCCGCCAGGCCGCTGTGAACCGGCCCAACGAGGATTCGCGCTTCCAGGAGGCCGCCCTCGCCGGCGGCGGCATCACCCTGCCGGTGACGGCCCAGGTCACGCTGCTTCGCCTCACCCCGCGCTGAACATCCCCTCGCAACCCCTGCCCGCGCCCTTCCCGGTGCGGGCCCGAACCGGATAGGGCACTGGACACGGCATGGACGGCCACGACCTCCCCTCGGCGACCGCATCGGACGCCCGGCCTGCGACGGCGGGCGCCGCCACGGCGCCGCGCGTGCTCTTCGTCAACCATTCCAGCCGCACTGGCGGAGCGGAGTTCATCCTGCTCGCCAACCTGCGCGCCTTCGGAGCCGAATCCTCGGTCTGGCTGTTCGAGGACGGGCCGCTGAAGGCCGCCCTGGCCGATTACCCGCTGCGGGTCCTGATGCCCTCGCGCCCTTCCGGCTTCACGGACATCAAGCGCGACCAGGGCATGGCGCGCGCCGCGCTGCCGATGCTGGGCGGCATGCTGCGGATGGTGCGCGAGATCGCGGCCGCGGCGCGGCGGCACGACATGGTCTATGCCAATTCGCAAAAAGCCTTCGTGCTTTCCGCCCTCGCGGCGAAGCTGGCCGGGCGGCCGTTGGTCTGGCACCTGCACGACATCCTCACCCCGGCGCATTTCGGCGGCGGCCAGCTCAGGCTGCTGCGCACGCTGGCGCCGCTCGCCACCCGGGTGATCGTGCCGTCGCAGGCCGCGGCGGATGCCTTCATCGCGCTGTGCGGCCGGGCGGACCGGGTGCGGGTGGTGCCCAATGGCGTGACCCTGCCGCCCGACCCGATGGCCGGCACCGGCATGGCGCAACGCCGCGCGGCGCTGGGCCTGCCGGTGGAAGGCTTCCTGGCCGGCGTGTTCAGCCGCCTGTCGCCCTGGAAGGGGCAGGCGGTGCTGCTGCGCGCCGTGGCGAAGGTGCCCGGGGCGGTGGGCATCGTCACCGGCGACGCCCTGTTCGGCGAGGACGAGTACGCCGCCGGCCTCAGACGCCTGGCGGAGGAGCTGGGCATCGCCGGGCGCGTCCATTTCCTGGGCCACCGCCACGACGTGCCAGCGCTGATGCGCGCCATGGATGTGGTGGTGCATCCCTCCACTGACCCGGAACCCTTCGGCCGCACCCTGGTGGAGGCCATGCTCTGCCGCACGCCGCTTGTCGCCGCCGCGGCCGGCGCCATCCCGGAGATCGCCGGGGACAACGAGGCCGGGCTGCTGGTCCCGCCCGGCGACGATTCGGCCCTGGCGGCGGCGCTGCTGCAGATCCGGGACGACCCCACGGCCACCCTGGCCCGAGTCGAGGCCGGCGAGCGCCGCGCTCTCGCCTTGTTCAGCGAGGACCGCATGCGGGAAGGTGTGCTGTCCGCGGTGCGGGAAGTCTCCCGGCGGCACGGGGGCTGAAAGCCGCTACCTGTGCGTGTCGGGCTGGAATCTGTGGCCGGAAAGCCATAACCGGCGCCGCAGAACGTTACGGCTCTATTATTCCTCCGGATTCTGTCCCCCCGGAGCGGCATATGCTGTAAGCTGTGTCTCTCCGGATGAAACGAATCGTGGATCATGGGATGTTTTTGAGGGGCGGAAGCGGGCTTCGGCGCAGTCGGACAGGCAGGAACCAGGGCCAAGCCCGGTCTGCCATGCCCGGTAAGACCTCCCGGCAGGATGGCGCCAGCCTTGCCCCGGGCGCGACGGCCCCGAGCATGACGACTCCGGGAATGACGGCCCTGGGCGCGGCCACCCTGGGCGCCGCCGTCCTGGGCGCCGCCACGCTCCTCTGCCCTACCTCCGCCCGTGCCCAGTTGCTCGACCAGTACCTGCCCAACAACTACTACTCCCGCTTCTCCCTGGAGGCCTTCCCGGAGAACGTGCGGCCCGAGGACATGGACGTCACCCAGCGCCCGCGTCCTGAGGTGCAGCCGCTCGGTGTCCGTCTCGGGGCCTTCACCCTCCGCCCCAGCCTGGGCGAGTCCATGGGTGTCGACACCAACCCGATGGGCACCAAGCGGGGCGACACGATCGGCACCTTCAGCACCGATGCCGGCCTGGATCTGCGCTCGAACTGGGCGCGCAACAGCCTCTATGCCAGCGCCGGCGTGGATGACCGCCGCGTGACCGGGCGCAATGCGGAAACGCCCGATCCCAGCCGCACCAACTTCAGCACCACGGTCGGCGGCTCCTACGACATCGGTCGCGACACCCTGTCGGCCAGCGCCTCCTATTTCCGCCTGCACGAGGAAGCGACGGCCTTCGACGCCCAGACAGTGGCCGAGCCGCGCGCCTTCAACGCCTACGACCTCCGTGCGGCCTATCGCGCGGCCTTCAGCAACGTCTCCATCACGCCGGACCTCATCTTCCGGGCTTTCCGCTTCGTGGATGCCTTCGACGGCAACAGCACCTTCAACCAGAAGCTGCGCGACCGGAACGTCTATGACGGCGGCGTCACCGCGCGCTACGCCGTGGCGCCCCGGCGCGACCTGGTCGCCGTGGTGCGCGGCGGCCGTTCCGACTACGTGAACTACGACCCCAACTACGGCAAGCTGGGCTCCAACACCGTGCTCGCCCTGGCCGGCTTCGACGACAGCAGCGGCGCCGTGTTCCGCTACCGTGCCCTGGTCGGCTACCAGGTCCGCTTCTTCGACGCGACGGGCGCCAAGAACCGCTCCTCGCCGGTCTTCGAGGCGGCGGTCGCCTGGTCGCCAACGCGGCTGACCACGATCAGCGGCCTCGCCTCGCGCCGGATCGAGGACACCTCCACCGACACGCTGCAGGGCTATACCTACAACCAAGCCCAGATCGCGCTGGACCACGAGCTGCTGCGCAACGTGCTGATCGGTGCGCGGGCCGACTACCTGCACGCCAAGTACACCGGCGGCGGCGACAGTACCGTGATCGGCACCGGCGCCTATGCCACCTGGCTCGTGAACCGCAACATCTCGCTGCGCCTCAGCTACGACTTCACCAACCGCGACGGCAGCGACAGCGGCTCCAACTACGACCGCCACCTCGCGCTGCTGCGGGTGGGGTTCGGCCTGTGAGGATCGGACAGCGTCCCCCCCGGCGCACCGGCACCCCTCGCCCATGCTCCCCACCCACCGGCTCCGGCCGGTCCGGGCCGGGGAGCCTTCCTGCCCTCAACCCCTCGGAGGAACTTCTGTCCGTGCCGCACTCTTCTCCCTTTTCCGCCACGCGAGCGCGGCCCCGCCGGCCCTTCCGCCTGGCCACCGCCGCCGTGCTGGGCCTGAGCCTGATGGCCAGCGCCTGCGCCCCGGGCCGTGACCTGCAGCCGCTGACCGAGGCCCAGCCCTCCGCCTACCGCCTCGGCGTCGGCGACGGGATCCGCGTAACCACCTTCGGCGAGGACCAGCTGGGCGGCGAGTTCAGGGTGAACGACGCCGGCAACATCGCCTTCCCGCTGCTCGGCAGCGTCAAGGCCGCGGGGCTGACCTCCTCGGAGCTCTCGGCCCGGCTCGCCGCCGAGATGAAGCGCCGCCAGCTGCTGCGCGACCCGAACGTGGTGGCCCAGGTGCAGACCTACCGCCCGGTCTTCGTGCTGGGCGAGGTGGCGAAGCCCGGCGAGTATCCATACCAGCCCGGCATGACGATGCTGACCGCCGTGGCGGTGGCCGGCGGCTTCACCTACCGCGCCGTGACCGACCGCGCCTCCGTGGTGCGCATCACCGACGGCAAGGGCCAGGAGGGCCTCGTCGCCCGCCAGAGCCTGATCCAGCCGGGCGACGTGATCAACGTCTTCGAGCGCCGCTTCTGATGCGCGGGCGGCTCCTGCCGCCCGTCGCCGGCGCGTGATGGTGACCGTCTCGCGTCCCGGAGGAAAGGCTCTGCCTTTCCCCCGGACCCCCTATCCGCCAGGACCCTGAGGGTCCTGGACCTCCCGTTCGTTGCCTCTTCGCTGCCGGCCGGATCGCGCCGGAGAGCATCGCTCTCCGGCGGACTGCCAGTGCCACCAGCGCGGACAGGGTGCCTTCCTTCTTTCCGGGAGCCCCGCGTCTCCACCTGCTCCACGGATCAACCCACGGGCTGACGGCCACCACGCGGAGCCAACTCAGGCCCGGGGTCCGGGGACCGGCTTCGGTCCCCGGCGGAGAGGGGGTCCGGCGGGAGAGGCAGAGCCTCTCCCCCGGCGGGCAGCCACGGAGCGCAACGCCCGAACACTCAGGAGACGCCGCCCGCCCTGTCCCCGCCCGCGAGAAAACGCCGCAGCCGTTCCGAGCGTCCGGCGCGGAAGATCTCCGCCGGCGAGCCTTCCTCCTCGACCAGCCCCTGGTGCAGGAAGACGACACGCGAGGAGACGTCACGGGCGAAGCCCATCTCATGCGTGACCACCAGCATGGTGCGCCCTTCCTCCGCCAGGGAGCGCATGACGCGCAGGACCTCACCCACCAGCTCCGGATCGAGGGCCGAGGTCGGCTCGTCGAAGAGCATCACCTCCGGCCGCTGCGCCAGGGCGCGGGCGATGGCGGCGCGCTGCTGCTGACCACCGGAAAGATGCGCCGGGTAGTGGTCGCGCTTGTCGGCGATGCCGACGCGTGCCAGCAGTGCTTCCGCTTCCGCGACGCATTCGGCACGCGGGCGCTTCTGCACATGGACCGGCACTTCGATCAGGTTCTCCAGCACCGTGCGGTGGGACCAGAGGTTGAAGCTCTGGAAAACCATGCCGATGCGCGTGCGCAGGCGGTTCACCTGCCGCATATCCACGGGCCGCGTGCCGTGCCGCGTGTGGCGCAGGGCAATGGCCTCGCCCGTGATGCTGACCTCGCCGCTGTCGGGCACTTCCAGCATGTTGATGCAGCGGAGCATGGTGGACTTGCCGGAACCGGAGGAGCCGAGGATCGACAGCACCTCGCCCCGCCGGGCCTCCAGCGAGATGCCCTTCAGCACCTCCAGCGGGCCGAAGCTCTTGCGCAAATCCCGCAGCCTGACGACGGGCGCGTCGCTCATGCGGTCCCTCCCTTTCCGATGGCCGCCGCCAGGGCCGGGGGCCGCCCGGGGTCCAGCCGGCGCTCCAGGGCATGGACGAGGCGCGTCAGCACGAAGTTGATGACGAGGTAGATGGCCCCGGCCACGGCGAAGACCTCGACCGTGCGGTAGCTCTGCGCGATCAGCTTCGCCGCGATACCGGTGATCTCCATCAGCGTGATGATCGACGCCAGCGAGGTGGCCTTCACCATCAGGATCAGCTCGTTGCCATAGGCCGGCAGGGCCTGGCGCAGCGCCAGCGGCAGCACCACGCGCCGCAGCAGCAGCCAGCGCCCCATTCCGGCGGCGCGTGCGGCCTCCATTTGCCCGCGCTGCACCGAGGCGAGGCCGCCCCGGATGATCTCCCCGCCATAGGCGGCGGTGTTCAGGGTCAGCGCGATCACCGCGCACCAGGTGGGATCGCGCAGCACGGGCCAGAGAAAGGACGTGCGTATCTCGCGGAACTGGCTGAGGCCGTAATAGATGAGGAAAAGCTGCACCAGCAGCGGCGTGCCGCGGAAGACGAAGATGTAGAAGCGCGCCGGCCAGTCCAGCCAGCGCAGGCCGGACCGCCGCATCGCCGCCAGCAGCAGCGCCAGCACGGCGCCGAGGGCGACCGAACTCGCTGCCAGTTGCAGCGTCAGCGGCACCCCGGTCAGCAGGCGCAGGAAGGTGTCGGCGAGGAAGAGAAGATCGAGGGACAGGTCCATCAGCCTCTCCTCAGCCCACGCAGGGCGTGCCGCTCAGCCCGCCGCAATCCCCAGCCGGAGAGCGAGGAGATGACGAGATAGAGGATCGCCGCCCCCAGAAAGAAGCTGAAGGGCTGGCGCGTCGAGCCCGCGCCGATCTGCGCCTGGCGCATCAGCTCCACCACGCCGGTGACGGAGATCAGGGCGGTGTCCTTCAGCACGATCTGCCAGACATTCCCCAGCCCCGGCAGGGCATGGCGCAGCACCAGCGGCGCCACGATGCGGCGCAGGCGCAGCAGCCGCGGCATGCCGGCGGCAAGGGCGGCCTCGATCTCGCCGGCCGGCACGGCGCGGAAGGCACCGCGCAGCACCTCGGTGTGATAGGCGCCGCAGATCACGCCCACCGCCAGCGTGCCGGCGAGGAAGCCGGGCAGGCTGAAGAACCCCCCGGCGCCAAGGAGATGCGCGAGCGGCGTCAGGATGGCGGAGGAGCCGAAATAGAAGAGGTAGATCACCAACAGCTCGGGGATGCCGCGCAGCATCGTCGTGTAGGCATCCGCCAGCGTCCGCAGCAGCCTTCCGCCGCCGAGCTTGGCCCAGGCGCCCAGCGCCCCGATGGCCAGCCCCACCAGAAAGCCGGACAGGGCGACGGCGAGCGTCACCAGGGCGGCCAGCAGCATGGCGGCGCCCCAGCCCTGTGGGCCGAATCCCATCAGATCGAGGAAGCCCGGCGGGTTCATGCGGTTCCTGTCCCCCTGCCGCCCTGTCGCAGCAAGGACCATGCCGCCGGGGAGCGGACAGGCTGGCTTCCGCCCCTGCCGGCCGTGCTCAGGCGATCCGCTCCAGATCCTCCCGCCGCACCGGATGCAGTGGCGCCTCCCCGATCAGGAAGCGCTCGATCCCGGTGAGGCCGAGCGCGGTCATGCGCCAGGGCTTGCTGCCGGAACGGCGTGGACCCTCATCATCGGCTGCCCCCGTATCACCACCAATGCTTCCGCTCCGCCGATCGCAGGGCGCTTTCCAGATCGGGCAGGTCCTGGTGCCAGAGCCGCTCCCATTCCAGGCTCAGCAGCCCGGCATAGCCATCCGCGCGCAGAGCGGCCATCAGCGCCTCCATGGGGAATTCCCCTTCGCCCGGCAGGACGTAGCTGTAGCCGAAGCGTTCGCTCGGCCGCGAAACGCTGTCCTTCACATGGATATGCGCGACATGCGAGCGCAGCATCCGCCACGCCTCGACCGGATGTGCGCCGCCCTTGCGCCAGGTGTGATGGGAATCCCAGAGGATCAGGCACCCCGGCTCCATCTCCAGGAAACGGCGCAGCGTCGCGGGATCGGCCAGCGCGTCATGCGTCTCGACGGCGATCTCCACGTGCCAGCCCCGCTCCCGCCGCAGGTGCCGCCACCAGGACAGCGTCTCCCGCGCCTCCTCCAGCTCCGCCGCATCCCCGATGCGGCCGCCGTCGAAGACGCGCAGGCTGTCCACGCCCATCGCCTCGGCCCAGGGCAAAAAGCGCAGGAAGGCGTCGCGGTCCCCAGGTCCGTTGCCGATCAGGCGCAGCGAGGTGCCGATGGCCGCCACCCGTACCGGTGCCTCCGCCAGCCGTGCCGCGAGGCGCTCCGGACTGCCATAGCGCCGCTCGAACAGGCCGGGCAGTTCTACCGTGCCCTCCAGCGCGCGCAGTTCCACACAAGGAATGCCGTGCCGTGCCGCGAGGGCCAGCACATCCTCCAGCGCCAGCTCCGCGCAGCCCAGCGTGGAAAAGGCGCGCCGCATCGCGGCTTTTCCGGGTGCCGTCATGGCCGGGGCGATGCCCGGTTCGCCAAGGGGCGCCCCGCATCCTCGGGCTCGCCGCAAGGCAGGAGCCGGAAGGCGGACAGCACAGCGCGCCGGGTGATGCAGGATGCCTGCATGACGTTCTCCCTCACGGTTCTGACCGTCTTCTCTCCGGGCCGATGCCCGGCGCGGCCGCCTCCGCCGAGGTAACCGTAGGGTTACCTCCTGGCCTGGTCAATGAAACCCGGGCCGCCCGCGCCCCGCTCCTATCCTGGCCGGAACTGCACCAGCAGCCGCCCGTGCAGGGCCGAGACCCCCACCTGCGCCCGCACGCCGAAGACCGCCTCGATGCGCTCCTCGGTCAGCACAGTCTCCGGCGGCCCGGCGGCGACCACGCGACCGCCCTGCATCAGCGCCACCTCGTCGCAGTACATGGCGGCGAGGTTCAGGTCGTGCAGCGCCACGATGCTGGTCACCGGCAGGCGCGCCACCAGCCGCAGCAGTTCGAGCTGGTGCTTGATATCCAGATGGTTGGTCGGCTCGTCCAGCAGCAGCTCGGTCGGGGCCTGGGCCAGGGCGCGGGCGATCTGCGCGCGCTGGCGCTCGCCGCCGGAGAGGGTCTGCCAGCGCTGTCCGCGCAGCGCCTCCAGCCCCACCTGCCGCAGGGCCGCGCTGACGGCCGCCTCGTCGGCCTCCGTCCAGCCGGAAAGCGGGCCGCGATGCGGCACGCGGCCGAGCCGCACCACGTCGAGCACGGTGACCGGCGCCTCGGTCACCGCATGCTGCTCGACGAAGGCGGCGCGCCGGGCGATGGCGGCGCGCGAAAGCCGGGCGATGTCCTCGCCGCCCAGCGTCACCACCCCGCTCGCCGTGCGGCGCAGCCCGGCCAGCAGGCGCAGCAGGCTGGACTTGCCGGAGCCGTTGGGGCCGAGCAGCCCCAGCATGCGCCCTGGCCGTGCGGCCAGCGTCACGCCATCCACGATCATGCGCCGCCCGCTGCCCCAGGAGACACGCTCCGCTGCGACGCTCATGGGCGTGGCGCCCGTGTCCGGCCCCGGGGGAGGCGCCGGGTGGCAAGGTCAGCCTGCCGCCCGATCCCGCAGGGCAGGCGGATCAGCGGGGCTCCCGGAAAGAAAGAAAACACCGTCTCCGCGCTGACGGCACCCGCAGTCGCCGGAGAGCCAGGCTCTCCGGCGCGATGCGGCCGCAGCGAGCGCCAACGAACCGGGTCCAGGGCCCGCAGGGTCCTGGTGGATAGGGGGTCCGGGGGAAAGGCGAAGCCTTCCCCCCGGGGGGCGCGACGTTCAAGCATGAGGCACCCCCCGCCTCACACCGAACGCCGGGACCGGCAGAGGATCACGGCGAAGGCCGGGGCGCCGAACAGGGCCGTCACCACGCCGATCGGCAGGGTCTGCTGCGGCACCAGGATGCGCGAGAGGATATCGGCCAGCACCGCCAGGATCGCGCCCATGATCAGCGAGGCCGGCAGCAGCCGCGCGTGGGAGGGGCCGACCAGGAAGCGCGCTGCGTGCGGCACCACCAGCCCGACGAAGCCCACCGTGCCGGTGATGCTGACCAGCACCGCGGTCATCGCCGCCGTCACCGCGAAGAGCAGGGCGCGCACCCGGCCCACCGGGATGCCCAGCGTCATTGCCGCATCGGCGCCGAAGGTGAAGGCATCCAGCGCCCGGGCCTGGAACAGGCAGACGAGGCTCGCCACCAGCACGGTGGGCGCGGCGAGAGCGAGGTCGGGCCAGCGCACACCGCTGAGGTTGCCGAGCAGCCAGAACATGACGCCGCGCGCCTGTTCCGCATTCGCGGCGGTGGTGACGACATAGGCGGTGATGGCGTTGAAGAGCTGCGAGGCGACGACGCCGGCCAGGATCACCCGCTCCGCCCCGCCGCCGGAGGCCCTGGCCAGGGCGGCCACGGCCAGCAGCGCGGCGAGCGCGCCGAAGAAGGCGCCGCCGGAGAGCGAGACCAGCCCGCCGCCCAGGCCGAGCACCACCACCATCACGGCGCCGGTCGAGGCGCCGGCGGAGATGCCCAGCACATAGGGCTCGGCCAGCGGGTTGCACAGCAGCGCCTGCAGCACCGCCCCCGCCACCGCCAGCCCGCCGCCCAGGCAGGCCGCCATCAGGGCGCGGCTGAGCCGGTAGTCCCAGATCACCCCCTCCTGGATGCGGCTGACCGCGTAGCCCGCGCCGAGGAGCCGGTTGGCCAGCGCCTTGAGCGTGGTGGCGAGGGGGACCGGCATCTCGCCCACCGAGACGGCCAGGGCGATGCAGAGGCCGAGCAGCAGCAGTGCCAGCAGGGCCAGCGCCAGCCGGGCGGCCCGGCCGGTGGCGCCGGGCCGGGCCGTCACCAGGCCGCGGATCGCCGGCTGGGCGGCCTCCAGCGGCATTCCGTCGCTGGCCAGGCCACTCACGGCTTCGTCCCGCTTCCCTGGGCCGGGCTCCGGTCGGCCGGGATCTGCTTCTCCAGGTCCTGGATGCCCCTGGCCACGGCCTCGATGCCGTCGATGGTGCGCAGCGTCGGGTTCATCGACTGTGCGCCCACCACCACGAAGCGCCGCGCCCGCACCGCCGGCATCTGGCTGGCGACCGGGTCCGCCTCCAGGAACTGGCGCTTGACGTTCACGTCGTCGGCGGGGAAGCGGCGGCGCGTCATCTCGCCCATCACGATCACCGAGGGGTTGGCGGTGGCGATGGCCTCCCAGCTCACGGTCGGCCATTCCTCGGTCGTCTGGATGACGTTGCGCAGGCCCAGCAGCCGCGCGATGTAGCCCGGCGCGCCATTGGTGCCGGCGACGAAGGCATCGCCCTTCACGTCGCGGCTGGAGAACCAGAAGACCACCGGCAGGCCCTGCGCCCGCACCGAGGCGACCGCCGCCACCGCGTCGGCCTCGCGCTTCCTGAGCTGCGCCACCAGCGCGGCGCCGCGGTCCTGTACGTCGAAGATCGCGGCGAGGTCCTGGATCTCCTGGTAGAGCAGCTCCATCGTGTAGGGCTGGCTCCGCACCCCGTCGCCGCTGCCGGAATTGTCCTTGCCCGTGCAATCCGAGGGCGAGATGTAGGTGGGGATGCCAAGGTCGGTGAACTGCTCCCGCCGCCCGACCCGCCCGCGTGGCCCGACATGCCATTCGAGCTGTACGGTGACGAGGTCAGGCTCCTTGCCCACCACGGATTCGAAGCTCGGGTCATTGTCCGCGAGGCGGGGGACGCGGGCGTTCTCCTCGGCGAATTGCGGCAGCACCGGCTCCACCCAGAGCGCGGTGCCGGCGATCCGGTCGCCAAGGCCGAGGGCGTAGAGGATCTCCGTCTCCGACTGGCCGATGGAGACCACCCGCCGCGGCGCCTTCGGGAAGGTGAGGTCGAGGCCGCAGTTGCGGATGTGCAGCGGATAGCGGGTCGGCTCCGCCGCCGGCCGCGCCATGGCGCTGGACAGCATGAGGCCCGCACCAAGGGCGATGCCGGCGAGGCGCAACAGCCTGCCCCGTCGCGGAAGGGCCAGGGCCGAAAGCATCGGAAGGGACGGCATGGATCAGGCTCCCGCCTCCGGAGCACCCCGCCCGGCGGCCTGGTGAAGCGACGACGGCAGGTCTCCTGGCTCGCGGCTTCCGGTCGTGGCGCGGGGCGCCATGCCGGCTTCGCGGGCCCTGTCTTCCCGGGCCCCGGCCTCCATGGAGGACGCGGGCTCAGTGACCCGCTCTGCCGCCTCCGGAAGGGGCGGCAGGGCGGACGGGCCAGCGGGGGACCGCTGACAGTTGCGGGGGCAGCGGCCGACTTGCTCCCGGGCGCGGGGCCCGGCCGGAGCGCACGGCCTTCCCTTTTCACCCGCTCGCGCGGGACCGTCGACGGGCGAACCTAGCCCGCGCGGGGGCCGGCGGGCAAGGCGGCGCCGCGCCGCCCGCGGCGCGCGATCCCCCGCCCCGCCGCGCAGCACCGGCACGCCGGCCAGGACATGTGGCAGGGCCATGCCGTGGCGCTGGCGGTGGGCGGCATCGAAGGCCGCGCGCTCCAGCGCCTCGCAGCGGTCGAGATGGCGCAGCAGCAGCCGTTCCGCCCGTTCCGAGGAGGCATGGCGCCGCCGCCACAGGCGCCAGAGGAGATGCGCGTTCACCGCCCAGGCGTCATAGGCATGCTCCTGCATCCGCCGCCGCACGGCGGGCGGCAGGGCGTCGAAGCAGGCCCATTCGTCGCCATCCCAGCGGCGCCAGACCGCTTCCCGGACGGTGTTGTCGTTTCCCGGCACGCCGCTCACCCCCAGGCCGGGAAAGGGTCCGGCAACCGGGCCCAGGCGCGCGGTCCACCCCGCATCTCCGCCCCGGTCAGCAGGCAGGCATCGAGCTGCCGGCGCAGCGCCGCCTCGTCCATCCCGGCACCGATGAAGACCACCTCCTGCCGCCGGTCCCCGAAGGGCTCCCGCCACTGGGCGCGGATGCCGTCCCGCCATTGCGGATCGTCCGGCCAGCGCGAGTGGTCCACCGCCGCGAACCAGTAGCCCGCCGCCTCATGCCGCCCGACCTGCCCGGCGAGCTGCCAGGAGCCGGCCCAGTCCATGCGCGTGGCCAGCCAGAAGAAGCCCTTGGCCCGCACCACCCCTGACAGGTCGGATTCGATGAACGCCTTCCACCGCGCCGGGTGCAGCGGCTGCCGCGCCCGCCAGACGAAGGAGCGGATGCCGAACTCCTCGCTTTCCGGCAGGTGCCCGCCCGCCAGGGCCTGGGCCCAGCCCGCCGCGCGCTGCGCCCGGGCGAAGTCGAAGCGCCCCGTGCCCAGCACCTCGGACAGCGCGACGCGGCCGTGGTCGGCGGCGATGATGGCGGCCCCGGGGTTGAAGGTGGCGAGCAGCACGGCCAGCCGCTCCCGCTCCGCCACGTTCATGCGGTCTATCTTGTTGATCACCAGCACGTCGGCGAATTCGACCTGCTCCACCAGCAGGTCCACCAGCAGCCGGTCGTCCTCCTCGCCCGCCACCTCCCCCCGGGCGCGCAGCGTGTCGGCGGAGCCGTAGTCGCGCAGGAAGGCCGGGCCATCGACCACGGTCACCATCGTGTCCAGCCGCGCCAGGTCGCCCAGGCTGCGCCCCGCCTCGTCGCGGAAGTCGAAGGTCGCCGCCACCGGCATGGGCTCGGCGATGCCGGTGCTCTCGATCACCAGCGCGTCGAAGTGCCCTTCCCGCGCCAGGCGGGCGACCTCCACCATCAGGTCCTCGCGCAGGGTGCAGCAGATGCAGCCATTGCTCATCTCCACCAGCTTCTCGCTGGTGCGGGTCAGCACGCCCTCCGCCGAGGGCGCGCCGGCGACCAGCGCGGCGTCGATGTTCACCTCGCTCATGTCGTTGACGATGACGGCGACGCGCTGGCCCTCGCGGTTGGCGAGGATGTGGTTCAGCAGCGTCGTCTTGCCCGCGCCCAGGAAGCCGGAGAGCACGGTGACGGGGAGACGGGTGTCAGAGGGCATGGTCATGCAGCGGAATCCGTCCGGCTTCGTCGAGGCAGAGGAGCAGCCGGGGCACGGGCGGGCCGTCCATCGGCGGGGAGCGGTGCACCAGCCCGCGGCCGGGCGCGGAGGGGTGGGCATCGCCCTTGAGGATCGCGGCATCGCCGGTGCCCAGGCGCACGGGCACGGGCCCCTGCCGCGGGTCGTGGGCACGGGCGGCCTCCGCCCCGAACAGGGGCAGCCATTCCGTGCCCGCCCCGGCATAGGTGCAGAGCAGGCGCAGTCCCACCGCATCGGCATGGAAGCGGCGGCAGGCATCGCCGGCGACGCCTTCCAGCCGGGCCTGGATGCGCTTGCGGCCGAGGATCACGGAGAAGCTGACCGCCAGCCAGCGGATGTCGCGCAGCAGGGCGGGCGGCAACGGCGCCGGCAGCTTCGCGGCGAGGCGGAGGGCGCAGTCCTCGGCCTCCTCCTCCACCGCCACGCGGAAGGGGGCGAGGCGCAGCAGGGCCTGCAGGCCGGTGGGTTCCGGCGGCGGGCGCTGCCAGATGGCGAGCGGCACGTCGGGCCGGCGGATCTCCATCAGCACGCCAGGGTCGGCGGCGGCCAGGATGCGGAGGGCGCCGTCATCGGGCGCGGTCAGGGTCTCGCTGAGGAACACGACCTGGGGTTTATACGGAACGTTATAACATTACAACACCTGGATCGCTGCTCCCGGATCCTGGGGCCCCGGGGGCTTTGCCCCGGGGCCGGAGGCCGCCCGCTACCAGCTCCGCAGGCGGCGCAGGCGCGGGGTCTTCTTGTGCTGGTGCTCGCCCATGCGCCCGAGCAGCGAGTCCAGCTCGGCGATGGCGCGGTGCAGGTAGGGGCCCTTGTTCAGCATGACGCATTCGGCCCGCGCCGCCATCGCGGCGTCGGTCATCTCGCCGCGCGAGGGCGCGCCCTTCTTGATCAGCCGCTCCAGCACCTGGGTCGCCCAGATCACCGGTACATGCGCGGCCTCGCCCAGCCAGAGGATCTCCTCCTGCATCTCCGCCATCCGGGCGAAGCCGATCTCCACCGCCAGATCGCCACGCGCGATCATGATCGCCGTCGGCTGCTGCCCGGCGGCACGCGTCAGGATGGCCGGCAGGGCACGGACAGCCCGCGTGGTTTCGATCTTCAGGATCAGCGACAGGTTCCGCCAGTCGTCGGGCCGGCGGCGCTGCAGCTCCTCCTGGAGCAGGGCCACGTCCTGGGCCGACTGCACGAAGGAATAGCCGATGCCATCGGCATGCCGCGCGACGAAGTCCAGGTCCTGCCGGTCCTGGTCGGTCAGCGCGGCGCAGTGCAGGTCGGTGTCGGGGAAGTTGATGCCCTTCTCCGCCTTCAGCTTCATGCTGCCGCCCGCCACGGTGCTGACGCGCGCCACCAGCCCCCAGCTCTCCACCCGCTCGATGCTGGCGCCCAGCTTGCCGTCGTCGATGAACAGCCGCTCTCCCGGCCGGACCATGGTCAGCACCTCGCCCAGCGTGCATTCCACCGCCGCATGCGGCCCCTCCAGCGCCACCGCCCCGATCCCGCCGGGCGGGGTGACGACCAGCCGGTCGCCTTCCGCCACGCGGTGCGCGCCGGCCACCCGCACCTCGCCGGTGCGGATCTTCGGTCCGCCCAGATCCATGATCACCTTCATGCGCCGGCCGGTGGCGGCCTCGGCCGCATGGACATGCGCGATCATGCGCTGCCAGGCCTCTCGCCCGTCATGGGCGCAGTTGATCCGCACCGCCTCCACGCCACGCTCCGCCAGCTTCCGCATGAAGGCGGGGTCGTCGGCGGCCTCGCTCGGGCAGGTGACCAGCAGATGCACCGGCCGCTGCGGCGAGGCCGGGCCCAGCACCATCCGCGTCCGTTCCGCGAGGTGGCGCTCCCCGTCGAAGAAGGCGGCGGGCGACACCAGTGGCTCCTCGGGCGGCCGCCCGGCCAGGGCCGCCAGGGCACGCTCCACACTTTCCAGCACGGGCAGCACGCGGCTTTCCAGCCGGCCCAGCGAGGAAAGGCCCAGCAGCATCAGCGGCCGCTGCAAGGGCCGCAGGTCCCGGTGCCGCAGCGCCAGATAGCAGGCGAGGTTCTCCGCGCCTGGCCGGAAGTCGGGCTGGTGGAGCGAGCCCTCCCATTGCCGCACCAAGCCGCGCCCTTCCTCGCGCACCGCCTTCAGCAGAGCCCGGATCTCGGCATGCAGGGCCGGCACGTCCACCGGCCGGTCCTCCTCGGGGATTGGCTGCCCTGCAGCTTCGGAAGACCGGGCGGGATCATCGGACATGCGGCATCTCCTGCGGGACAACCGCCTTTCTAGCGCGGCCTGCCCGGCCCCGGCGTGAAGCTGCCGTGACGCGGCGCCGACAAGGCGTGCCGGATCAGCCCCGCTTGGCCTGTGCCGCCATGCGCACCGTGGCATTGGCCGCGCCGAAGCCGGTGGCGCCGCGGCGCTCGATCATCTCGAAGAAGAAGCGGTGCTCGAAGGCGCGCAGGTAGAAATGCAGCAGCTCGCCCCCCGCATCACGGTCGTAAAGCACGTCATGCTGCTGCAGCCTGCGCAGGAAATCGTCGTCCAGTCCCCATTTCGCCTGCAGGTCGTCGTAGTAGTTCGCCGGCACCGACAGGGTTTCCGCCCCGCGCCGGCGCACGTCCCGAACGCTGGCGAAGATGTCGGCCGTGTCGAAAGCGATGTGGTGCACGCCCGCCCCGGCGAAGGCGGTGACGAAGCGGCCGGTGGAGGTCTTCTGCCCCTCCGAGATGTTCAGCGGCAGGCGCAGCGCGCCGTTGCCGGACACCACGGCGCGGCTGCGCACCAACCCCTGCGGATCGGCGAGGTCCCAGATCGACTGCGGCTCCAGCCCGAAGACACTGCGCCAGAACAGGACGGCGGAATCCATCGTGCCGTTGGGCAGGGCGAGCGCGACATGGTCGATGCCGGCGAAGCCGCTGTCGCCAGCCACCACGCCTTCCTCCAGCATGGCGAAATCGTCCTGCCAGCAGCTTTTCCCCGGCCGCGGCGCCTCGGCCAGCAGGATCAGCGTGCCGTCCGTGTTGCGGATGCCCGAGATCGGCAGTTCGCCCTCGCCCCGGTGCTCCTGCCAGTCGGAGCAGAGCAGCTTGCGGGCGCGCGTCAGGGTCTGCTCCACATCGTCCACCCGCACGGCGAAGGCGCAGACCGAGGGACCGTGGAGCTGGAAATGCTCGGAGGCGGCGCTATCCTGCTCGCTGTTCAGCACCAGGGAAACATCGCTCTGGCGGTAGAGGTCCACATCCTTGCTGCGGTGCCGTCCGACGCGGCGGAAGCCGATGCGTTCCAGATAGGTGGCGAGCTTGCGCCGCGCACCCTCGTCCACCGCGAATTCCAGGAACTCCACCCGCTCCGCCACCGGCGGCGGCGGCAGGTCCAGCACGCCGGTGCGGGATTCGGTGAAGATCAGCGAGCGCAGCCCGTCGCGCGCCGTGGCACGGGCCGGAAGGGTGCGGAAATCGTCGTTGAAGATTTCCAGCGACAAGGGGCCGCGATAGCCGGAGGCCACCACCGCGCGGGTGAAATCCTCCACCGGCAGGTCGCCCTGGCCGGGGAAGTTGCGGAAGTGCCGGCTCCAGGACAGCACGTCCATGGTCAGCTTCGGCGCGTCGGCAAGCTGCACGAAGAAGATGCGATCGCCGGGCACCTGGGCGATGCCGGAAGGGTCGTCGCCCAGGGACAGGGTGTGGAAGCTGTCGAGGATCAGCCCCAGGCCAGGGTGGCCCGCCTGCTGCACGATCTTCCAGGCATGGCTCCAGCGCCGGATGTTCTGGCCCCAGGCCAGGGCCTCGAAGCCGACGCGCAGGCCGCGCTTCGCCGCCCGCTCCGCCATCTCCCGCAGGTCGGCGGCGGCCCGTGCATCGTCGTCCAGGCTGTGCGGCTGCGTGTTGGAGCAGACCAGCAGCAGGTCGGTGCCCAGCGCCTGCATCACGTCGAACTTGCGCTCGGCGCGGTCCATGTTGCGGGCGCGCTGCGGCTCCGGCATGGCCTCGAAGTCGCGGAAGGGCTGGAAGATGGCGATCGCCAGCCCCAGGTCGCGCGCCGCCTTGCGCACATCGGCGGGCGTGCCCTCGAAGGTGAGGAGGTCGTTCTCGAAGATCTCCACCCCGTCGAAGCCTGCCGCGGCCGCCGCCTCCAGCTTGTCGAGCAGGTTTCCGCTCAGCGAGACCGTGGCGATCGAGCGCGCGAAGCGCGACTTCGTGGGCAGCATGGCGGTCTTCCGGATGCTCGGGTCGGTAAGCCTCAGGTCAGGAGGCAGGGACCTGCGGGATCCCCAGCATGTCACGGGCCTGCCGCGCCGTCGCGACCGGCCGGTCGTACCGCGCGCACAGTTCCGCCACCCGCTTCACGAGCTGGGCATTGCTTTCCGCCAGGGTGTTCCTGTCCCAGCGGATATTGTCCTCCAGCCCGGTGCGGACATGGCCACCCATCTCCAGCGCCCAGTGGTTGACCTCCAGCTGGTGGCGGCCGATGCCGGCGGCGGTCCAGGTGGCGTCGGGCAGCATCTCCCGCAGCTTCCGGACCTCGAACTCCAGGATGTCGCGCTTCGCCGGCAGGGCGTGCTTCACGCCGAGCACGAACTGCACATGCGGCGGCGGCTTCAGCAGCCCCTGGTTCACCATGTCCACCGTGTTGTAGAGCATGGCGAGGTCGAAGGCCTCGATCTCCGGCTTGATGCCGTAGTCCAGCATCTGCTGCGCGAGGTGGCGCACGAAGTCGGGCGGGTTCTCGTAGACGATGGTGGGGAAGTTCACCGAGCCGGTGGCCAGCGAGGCCATGTCCGGCTTCAGGTAGAGCATCGCCCCGCGCTGGTCCAGCGAGCGGCCGCGCCCGCCGGTCGAGAACTGGATGATGATGTCCGGGCAGTGCTTGCGGATGCCCTCCTGCAAGGCCGCGAACTTCTCCGGGTCGGAGGAGGAGCTCTCATCGGCATTGCGGACATGGACATGGACCAGGGCGGCCCCGGCCTCATAGGCGGCCTGGGTGGATTCCACCTGTTCCGGGATGGTGATCGGAACGGCGGGGTTGTCCTTCTTGCGCGGCACCGAGCCGGTGATGGCCACGCTGATGATGCAGGGCTCGCCCATGGTTCCGTTTCCTCCCCGGTCCTGCCGTCCGTCTCAGACGCGCTCGATCAGGGCCGCGATGCCCTGGCCGACGCCGATGCACATGGTGGCGATGGCGCGCTTGCCGCCCAGCGTCTCCAGTGCGTTCACCGAGGTCAGCGCGATGCGCGCGCCCGATGCGCCCAGCGGATGGCCCAGCGCGATGGCGCCGCCATGCGGGTTCACCTGCGGCGCGTCGTCCGGCAGGCCCAGGTCGCGCGTCACCGCCAGCGCCTGACTGGCGAAGGCCTCGTTCAGCTCGATCAGGTCGATCTCGCCGATCGACAGGCCGGTGCGGGCCAGCAGCTTCTTCGTCGCAGGCGCCGGGCCGAAGCCCATGATGCGCGGCTCGACACCGGCCGTGGCCATGCTCACCACCCGGGCGCGCGGCGTGAGGCCGTATTTCCGGGCCGCCGCCTCGCTGGCGATGATCAGCGCCGCGGCGCCGTCATTGACACCCGAGGCATTGCCCGCCGTGACCGTGCCGGGGGTGCGGAAGGGGGTCTTGAGCTTGGCCAGGCCCTCCAGCGTCGTCTCGGGGCGCGGGTGCTCGTCCACCTCCACCACCGTGTCGCCCTTGCGGCCGGGGATGGTGACGGGGACGATCTCGCGGGCGAAGAATCCCGCCTCCTGCGCCGCCTTGGCCTTCTGCTGCGAGCGATAGGCGAAGACGTCCTGGTCCTCGCGCGAGATGCCGAACTGCTCCGCCACGTTCTCGCCCGTCTCGGGCATGGAATCCGTGCCGTAGGTCTTCTTCATCATCGGATTGACGAAGCGCCAGCCGATGGTGGTGTCCTCGATCCTCGCCTCGCGCGAGAAGGCCGTCGCCGCCTTGCCCATCACGAAGGGCGCGCGGGTCATGCTTTCCACGCCGCCGGCGATCACCAGCTCCGCGTCGCCCGAGCGGATCATGCGCGCCGCCGTGCCCACGGCATCGAGGCCCGAGCCGCAGAGCCGGTTCAGCGTCGAGCCCGGCACCGCCACCGGCAGCCCGGCCAGCAGCACCGCCATGCGGGCCACGTCGCGGTTGTCCTCGCCCGCCTGGTTGGCGCAGCCGACATAGCAGTCGTCCACCGCCGCCCAGTCCACGCCCTTGTTGCGCTCCACCAGGGCGCGGAAGGTGTGGGCCAGCAGGTCGTCCGGGCGCACATCCTTCAGCGCGCCGGCATAGCGGCCGATCGGGGTGCGGACGAAGTCGCAGATGTAAGCGTCAGCCATGGTTCGCTCCCCTCTCAATCGGCCTGGTGCAGCCGGGCGCCGGTCTTCGCCTGCAGCGTGTCGAAATCCAGCCCCGGCACCATCTCGCGCACCACGAAGCCCTGCTCCGTGATGTCGATCACCGCGAGGTTGGTATAGACCCGCGTCACCGCGCGCCCGGCGGTCAACGGATAGGAGCATTCCTCCACCAGCCGCGGCCTGCCGTCCTTGGTGGTGTGCTCCATCACCACCCAGAGGCGCTTGGCGCCCACCGAGAGGTCCATGGCCCCGCCCACGGCGGGGGCGCTGTCATTGGCCGAGGTCGCCCAGTTGGCGATGTCGCCGTTCTGCGCCACCTCGAAGGCGCCGAGCACGCAGAGGTCCAGGTGCCCGCCCCGGATGATCGAGAAACTGTCCGCGTGGTGGAAGAAGCTGCCGCCCGGGGTCAGCGTCACATGCTGCTTGCCGGCGTTGATCAGCCAGGGATCGACCTTGCCTTCCTCCGGCGCCGGGCCCATGCCCAGCAGCCCGTTCTCGGAATGGATCACCACCTCATGGCCCGCCGGGATCTGGTCGGCCACCAGGGTCGGCACGCCGATGCCCAGGTTGACGTACCAGCCCTCGGGAATGTCCTTTGCCACGCGCGCCGCCATCTGCGGGCGGCTGAGCGGCCTGAAGTTCACCGTCTCCGACATGTCTCGCTCCTCCGCCTCAGCTCTGGGGATCGCCGTAGGGAACATGCACCACGCGGTCGGTGAAGATGCCGGGCGTGACGATGGTCTCCGGGTCCAGTCCCCGCTCATCCTCGCAGAGATGCTGGGTCTGCACGACGGTGCATTTGCCCGCCATGGCCATCACCGGATTGAAGTTCCGGCCGGACTCCCGATAGACGAGGTTGCCCCAGCGGTCCGCCCGCCAGGCCTCGACCAGCGCGACGTCGCCCGGCAGGGCCTCCTCCAGGATGCAGGGGCGGCCATTGTACTCGCGCACCTCCTTGCCCTTGGCCAGCAGCGTGTTGGCACCGGTCGGGGTGAAGAAGGCCGGCACGCCCGCGCCCGCGGCACGCATCCGCTCCGCCAGCGTGCCCTGAGGCACGATCTCCAGCTCGATCTTTCCGGCCTTGTACAGCTCCTCGAAGACCACCGAGCCGGAGGAGCGCGGGAAGGAGCAGACGATCTTGCGCACCCGCCCCAGCTCCATCAGCTTCGCCAAGCCGGTGCGCCCGGTGCCCGCGTTGTTGGCGACGACGGTGAGGTCCTTCGCCCCCTGCTCCGCCAGCCCTTCGATCAGGGCATTGGGCTGTCCCACCGGGCCGAAGCCACCGATCAGCACGGTGGACCCGTCCTTCACCCCTTCCAGCGCCTCCGCGATCGAGCGGACGAATTTGTTGATCATGCGGTCTTCCCGTTGCGGCGCGGAAGGGTCGCCGCCTGCTGCAGCACCCGGTCGATGAAGAGGCTGGCCGCGCCCAGATAGCCAGCCGGATCGGTAAGGGCCTCGATCTTCTCCCTGTCGAGGCGGGAGGACACCTCCTCCTCCCGCGACAGCGCCTCGGCGAGGGGCACCCCCTCCTTCAGCGCCACGTCGCAGGCATGGTGGACGGCATGGTGCGCCTGCTCGCGCCCCAGCACGGGGGCGAGGCCCATCATCACCGCCTCGGCCATGATCAGCCCGCCGGTGCTGTCGAGGTTGCGGCGCATGCGTGCGGCATCCACCGTCATCCCCTCGGCCACCAGCACGGCCTGCTCCAGCGCGCCATGCGTCAGCAGCAGGCTCTGGAAGATCGCCAGCGGCTCGGCCTGCCAGGGGCCGGTGCCGCGTTCCTGGTCGTGCGGCAGGGCGGCCAGCATCTGCGGCACCAGCGCGCCCACCCCGCGCGCCTGGGCGATCACGTATTCGCAGGCGATCGGGTTGCGCTTCTGCGGCATGGTGGAGGAGCCGCCACGCCCGGGGGCATGCGGCTCGGCCACCTCGGCCACCTCGGTCTGCATTAACAGCATGACGTCGGTGGCGAACTTGCTGAGCGAGCCGGTCAGCAGCCCGCACCAGGAGACCAGCTCGGCGAAGCCGTCATGCGCGACATGCCAGGGGATCTCCGGCTCGGCGAGGTCCAGCTCCCGCGCCAGCCCGGCCAGCACCTCCGCCCCGCGGTCGCCCAGCGAGGCCAGCGTGCCGACCGCGCCGCCGAACTCCACCCGCAGCACGCGCGGCCGCAGCTCCGCCAAGCGCTCCCGCATCCGCAGCAGGGGCGAGAGCCAGACGGCGCATTTGTAGCCGAAGGTCACCGGCAGGGCATGCTGGAGATGCGTGCGCCCGGCCATCACCGTGCCGCGATGCTCCTCCGCCCGCGCCGCCAGCGCGGCGCAGACCCGGTCCAGGTCCCGCTCGATGATCGCCAGCGCGTCGCGGATCACCAGCACCGTGGCGGTGTCGAGGATATCCTGGGTGGTGGCGCCCCAATGGGTCCAGCGCCCGGCTTCCGGCCCGGCGGCCTGGGAAAGCTGCTTCACCAGCCCCACCACCGGATAACCGGTGTTGCGGGTGGAGATGGCGAGCGCGGTCATGTCGAGCTTTCCCGCCCGCGCCGCCGCGGTGATGGCGGGCGCGGCTTCCGCCGGGATCAGGCCCAGCCGGGCCTCGACCCGGGCCAGCGCCGCCTCCACGTCCAGCATGCGCTGCAGCCAGGCGCGGTCGCCCGCCGCCTCGCGCATCGCCTCGCTGCCATAGAGGGTGCCGAAGACCACGCTGTCGGCGGGGTTGACGCTCATGCCCGGGGCACCCCTTGCGTCGCCGCGCGGCTCATCGCGTCTCCTCCTCCATCTCCTTCAGGGTCTTCTTGGCCAGTTTCAGCGCATGATTGGCCGCCGGCACGCCCGCATAGGCGCCCACCTGCAGCAGGACCTCCGCGATCTCCTCCGGCGAGACGCCCGTGTTGCGCGTGGCGCGCACATGCAGGACGAACTCGTCCTCCCGTCCCAGCGCCGCCATCATGGCCAGGGTGAGAAGGGACCGCGTGTGCCGTGGTAGCCCCGGGCGGGTCCAGATGCCACCCCAGACATTGCGGGTGATGTAGTCCTGGAAGGGCTGGTCCAGCGGCGTCACCGCGGCGCCGGCACGGGCGACATGCGCCTCGCCCAGCACGGCTTTCCGCACCGCCAGCCCGGCAGCATAGGCGTCGCCCGCCGCGACCGGCGCCTGGGCGGTGAGGAAGCCACGCATCGCCGCGACCACCGCCTCCGGGCGCTCCATGGTCGGGATATGGGCGGTGTCGGGGATCACCTCCAGCCGCGCGCCGGGGATGGCGTCGCGCAGCGCCTCGGCGCTGGCCAGCGGCGTCGCCTGATCGCCATCGCCCACCAGCACCAGTGCCGGCACGCTCAGGCGGCGGGAGGTCTCGGTCAGGTCGGCGGCGGCGATGGCCTCGGCGGCGCCGGCATAGCCTTCCGGATCGGTCCGGCGCAGCATGGCGCGCAGCGCATCGGTGCGCGGCTCGCCCAGTGAGGCCGGCGTCACCCAGCGCGCCACCACCGTTTCCACCAGCGGCTCCATGCCCTCCGCCCGCACCGTGGCGGCGCGGTCGATCCAGCCCTGGGCCGGGGGGATGGCCAGCGCCGTGTCCACCAGCGTCAGGCTGCGCACCCGGCCCGGCGCCTGGGCGGCGAGCGACTGGGCGATCATACCGCCGATGGAGATGCCGGCGACATGCGCGCTCTCCACCCCCATCAGATCCAGCAGGCCCAGCATGTCGCGGGCCATGCCCTCGATGCTGTAGGGGCCGGGGGTGACGCCGCTCATTCCATGGCCGCGCAGGTCCGGGCGGATGACGCGGTAGCGGTTCGAGAAGGCCTGGGCCGGCTCCTCCCAGATCCCGGCATTCGTGCCCAGCGAGTGGAGCAGGAACAGGACCTCGCCATTGGCGGGGCCGGAGACCTGCGCCTGAAAGGTGGTGCCATCCAGACGGAGAAACATCGTGAGCCTCCCGAAAACCTGGCCGGGGCCCGTTTGGGTCCCTGGCTGGAACCTTGACTGGGACAAAGCCGCCCGGTCACGGCTTCGCCCTTTCGCGCCGGCTCCGCAAGTCCCGTTTCCGGAAAGATTTTCCGGAAACGGACGCCCCTGCCCTCCCCGGCGCCGGAGGTCCTGGCGGGTCAGCCCGTCCTGCCGCCCACCATTTCCGCGAAGTGCCGCAGCATCCGCTCGGGGTCGGGTTCGCGCCAGGTGAAGAGGCGGAAGGCCTGCACCGCCTGAAAGACCGCCATGCCGCCGCCGCTCAGCGTCCGACAGCCGAGCGCGCGGGCGGTGCGCAGCAGTTCCGTTTCCAGCGGGAAATAGACGATCTCGGAAACCCAGAGCGCCGGCCGCAGCAGTTCCGCCGGCAGCGGCAGGCCGGGATGCGCGGCCATGCCTGTGGGCGTGCAGTGGACCAGCCCGTTGGCCGCCGCCATGGCCGCCGGCAGGTCGGCGCAGGCCACCGCCCGGCCCGCACCGAAACGCTCCGACAGCGAGGCGGCGAGCGCCTGGGCCCGGGCGGGGTCCATGTCCTGGATCGTCAGTTGTCCGACGCCCATGGTCAGCAGCGCATGCGCCACCGCCACCCCGGCGCCGCCCGCGCCGAGCTGCACCACCCGGTCCAGCGCCACGCCGTCCATGTTGCGGCGAAAGGCCTCGGCATAGCCGGACCAGTCGGTGTTGTGGCCGATCCGCCGGCCGTCGCGCAGCAGCACGGTGTTCACCGCGCCCAGCGCAGCCGCGTCGGGGGACAGCTCGTCCAACAGCGGGATCACCGCCTGCTTGCAGGGATAGGTGATGTTGAGCCCGGTGAAGCCCATGCGCCCGGCCGCCTGCAACAGCTCCGGCAGTGCCTCCACGCCCAGGCCGAGAACTTGCAGGTCGATCAGCTTGTACTGGGAGCGCAGGCCCTGCTCGTCACCCTCCCGCTCATGCATCGCCGGGGTCAGGGAGGCCTGGATGCCGTGGCCGATGAGCCCGCAAAGGACCGTCTGGCGCGGCGTCACTTCGCCTCCCCGATCAGGCGGGCGACGCGTTGCAGCGCCAGCGTGTAGCCCTGGGTGCCGAAGCCCGCGATCACGCCGCTGGCTGCCAGCGTCACATAGGAATGGTGCCGGAAGCTCTCGCGCTGATGCACGTTGGAGATGTGCACCTCGATGATCGGCCCCTCGAAGGTCTTCAACGCATCGAGGATGGCCACCGAGGTATGGGTGAAGGCGGCGGGGTTGATGACGATGCCCGCCGCCACCTCCCGCGCCTCATGGATCCAGTCGATGATCTCGTATTCGCGGTTGCTCTGGTGGAAGCGGATCTCCAGCCCCAGTTCCGCAGCCGCCCCGCGGCAGTCTCGCTCCACATCGGCCAGGGTCTCATGGCCGTAGATCTGCGGCTGCCGCTTGCCCAGCAGGTTCAGGTTGGGTCCGTTCAGGACATAGACCAAACGTGTCACCGGGGCACCCTCCCTATCGGATCTCGGGACCCATGGCCGATCGGCATTCCGGTCCGGCAGTCCGGCCTGGGACGGCGCTGGATGTGGACTAACCGGTTAATCCAAGTCAACGGGGAATGCTCTCATTTAGATGTCTTCTTACGCTCACGCGCGCCCCGCGACGATGGGGGGCGATATGCGTCTGTGTCCGGCCAGCGCCGTTGCGATCCGCCCGGACCGGTGGGGGCAGCGCCACGTCACCCGGCAGGGTGCGCAGGAAAGGGGCGGCAGGGGAGCGGCAGGGCGGCTACCGGGGGAACCACCCAGCGCAGGCTGAGCCTCGGCCTCCGGCGCAACTGGCACGGCAGGCAGTTCGCCAGGGGCCGAACGGCTGCTCATGGCCGCGAGTCAGGCCACCCGCCGGATGGCCGCGAACACGAAGGGGCATCGACGCATCGAGGCTTCAGGGGTTTGCGGACGCACGCTCCCGGATGGTGGCTCCGGAGACTCGCTCTAACGCCGCAACGTGACGAGGCTGCCATGGACCCAGCCCTCGGGGCTGGCATCCCCGACCTGGTACCAGCCCCCCGGGGCGGTGCCGAAGATCGTCAGGCTGGTCCCGGCTGGCACCACCCGCAGCACCTGCCCGCCGCCATTCGGATGTGTGCGGAGATTGCCCGGCTGACGCATCGAAAGCGTGCCGGAGGCATCCTGTGCCGCGGAAGCCGCCGGTCCTGCCTGTTGCGCCTGGTCCCTGCCCGTTCCCTTCGGCATCATCGTGGTGGCCGTCACCTGCGTCACCTGCGGCAGGTTGGCCGGGATCGGCGGCAGGAGTGGCGGAGCGGCCTGCCGCAGGGTCGGCTTCGGTCCGCCTTCCTCCCGGCAGCGGGAGACGGTCTCGACATAGACCCGCGTCGCCTCGACATCCGACAGGGCGACATGCTGCTCCAGCACTGGATCCGCGCCATCGGAATAGGTCAACACTGTCACGAAGGGCACGAAGGCCCCGCTCGCTCCCTTCGCATTGACTTGGCCGCAGACTGCCACCGTGTTCGGCATCGCCTGGACATAACTCTGCACCGCACGGAGTTGCGGCTGGCCATAGGAGGCAAGCCCGGCGCGCAAGGCGGCCTCCGTCACCACTTGGGCCTGCGCCAGACGGTCGGGCTCGCTGCTACCCTTGGCGTCCTTCTCATTGCAGGCAGTCAACGCGGCCAGCAGGGCAAGGCCGGTGCAGGCGCGGAGGACTCCCGACCCGATGGCGGCTTTCATGGCACCCTGTCCTCCTGTCTCGTCGCGGGCCTCCGGCACATGGCACGGCAGAAAGGCAGCCAGGCCGGGACGGCGGCACCACTCCCGGCAGTCCGGCCACCGGGGGAAGAACGCCTTCGCCGCAACAATGTTTGGAGGGTCCGGGAGAATTTCACAGGCGCGACGCGATCCCCGGCTCGTTTTCCCCAGGCTGCAGGGACCCGGAAAGCCTGGCGCGGCCGGAAGCGTTCCGGCGTGGTGGCCTTCAGGCTCCCTTCAGGCTTCACGCTCCCGCTGGGCGCCCCTGCCGGCCGTGCCGAGGAGGCCGCGCGGCGGGTGGCCTCAGAGCAGGGCCTTGGCGCGCTGCAGCACCTGATCGCAGAGCTTCTGGCCGAGTTCGCTCTTCAGGCTGGCGAGGTCGAAGCTCTTGCCCTGCGCGTCCAGCACGCCCTTGGAGCCCTCGACGAAGCCCGGGTTGCCGCTTTGCTTGGCGGTTCCGCCGAGCTTGCCCAGGAGCTGGTCCTTCACCGAGGCCGCCTCCGCCCCGCCGGTCAGGCGCTGCCGCACGCAGTATTGCATGAGCCCTGCGATGTTGCTGCTGCTGGCGGCGGCCGGGGACGGCACCGCGATGCTGCCGAGGCTGTTGCCGGCGGCGTTCTTCAGCGTGTCCATCAGCTGCGCCCGCGCGGGGGTGACGGCGGGCGCGGCGGCCAGCAGGGCCATGACGGCGAGGCCTGTCACGAGATGTCGCATCGGCGTCTCCTTAACCTTCCGGGAGGCGGTGACGGAACACAGGCCGCCCCCCGGCGCAACCCCGGGCCGGCCACAGGATTTCGTGCGCGGCCGGAAAGGGGGAGGCGCGGGCGGCCTCGCCCGGCACGGCTATTTCACCGTCTGCGCCGCGGTGAAGGCGAAATTGGCGTAGCTGTATTCCGCGACGCGGAACCAGAGGAACTCCTCGTCGCGATACTTGCGGTAGCTTTCCCAGATCCGCTTGAAGCGCTCGTTGCGGTTGCCGATCTCGTCATAGAGTTCGTTCGCCGCCTTCCAGGCTGCGGTCATGACGTCGCGCGGCCAGGGGCGGAGCTGCGTGCCCGCGCCCACCAGCCGCCGCAGCGCCTCCGGGTTGCTCTGGTCGTAGCGCGAAAGCATGTCGGTGTTCGCCTCGGCACAGGCGGTTTCCAGCGCCGCGCGGTAATGCGGCGGCAGCGTGGCCAGGGCGCGCTGGTTGACCAGCAGATGCGTCTGCGCGCAGGGCTCGAAGAAGCCGGGATAGTAGTAGTAGGGCGCGACCCGCGCGAAGCCGAGCTTCTCGTCGTCATGCGGGCCGACGAATTCCACCGCATCGATCGTGCCGCGTTCCAGCGCCGGGTAGATGTCGCTGGCGGCGAGCTGCGTCGGCACGGCGCCCATCCTGGCGAACATGTCGCCCGCCAGCCCGGCGATGCGGAACTTCAGCCCCTTCACGTCGTCGAGGCTCTTGATCTCCTTGCGGAACCAGCCGCCCATCTGCGCGCCTGTGTTGCCCATCATGAAGGGCACCGCGTTGTAGTCCTTCAGCAGCTCCTCCATCAGCGCCTGGCCTCCGCCCTGCTGGTACCAGCTCGTCTGCTGCCGGTCGTTCATGCCGAACGGGACGACGGTGAAGAAGGCGAAGGAGGGGTCCTTGCCGGTGTAGTAGTAGGTGGCGGTGTGGCAGGCCTCGACCGTGTTGTTCTGCACGGCATCCAGCGCCTGCAGCCCACCCACGATCTCGCCCGCCGCGAAGAGGCGGATCTGGAACCTGTTGTCGGTGAGCTGCGCCACGCGCTTCGTCATCTTCTCGGCGGTGCCGTAGAGGATGTCGGTGGAGCGCGGGAAGGAACTGGTCAGGCGCCAGCGGATCTCCGGCATCGCCTCCGTGCCGCCGGCGGGGGCCTGGGCGGCGGCGGGCAGGGCGGGCGCGGCCGCCATGGCGGCGGTCAGCAGGGCGCGGCGTTGCATGGATTCCTCCCGAAACCGGTTCTTGCCGCAAGAGCAGCAGAGATCGGGCGGAAGCGCCAGGGGTGGGTGAAGGGGTGGGCGGGCACCCGCAAGGCCTGCCCCTGCCAAGGCCCTGGGCCCCCTGCCCCCTCCACCGATATGCCATAGCCTGCCGGCGATGACGCGAATCGATGCAGCCCTACCTCCTCCCCACGGCCCCGTCCGGCCATGACCATGTGGTTCGACGCCTTCGTGCCCGCTTTCGGGCTGATCGCACTCGGCATGGTAAGCGCGGCGTGACCGCCCTTCTTGATCCGGTCTGCTGATGCCGCGAGGTAAGCCGTCGCGGAGGTATGGCGATGGCGCGATGGGTGGCGAACACGAGTGCCAGCACTGGTGCTAGCACTGGGGCGGTGGAGCGGGTGGAGATCGTCACTCGCGGCGCACGGCGGGACTACACGGCCGAGGAGAAGGCAGCGTTCCTGGCCGAGGCTTCCGAGCCGGGGGCACGGGTGCTGGAGGTGGCCCAGCGGCACGGCATCTCGCCGAGCCTGATCCACCGTTGGCGGCGCGAGGCCGAGGGCAGGCCGGTGAAACGCAAGACGGCCCCGCGCCCGCCGCAGCTGGTACCGCTGGTGGTTGGGCCAGGCGTCCCGGCCGCGGTGGCAGAGGCGGTCACGCCGGTGCGGGAGACGGTCGGGGCAGCGATCGAGGTTGTGCTGCGGAACGGCCGCGTGCTGCGGGTGGGGGGTGAGGCGGACGCGGCGGTGGTCGCCCGGCTGGCTGCGGCGCTGGAGGCGTGATCGCGCTCCCGGCGGGCGCACGCATCCTCCTCGCGACCCAGCCCGTGGACTTCCGCAAGGGGGCGCATGGCCTGGCGGCGCTGGCCGCCGAGATGCTGGGGCAGGATCCGTTCTCGGGCGTGGTCCTGGTGTTCCGCTCGCGCCGCGCGGACCGGATCAAGATCCTGGTTTGGGACGCATCCGGCCTCGTGCTGGTCTGGAAGCAGCTCGAGGGCAACGTGTTTCGCTGGCCGCCGATCGTCAATGGGGTGATGCGGCTCAGCCCAGTCGAGTTCGCGGCGCTGTTCGATGGCTTCGATTGGTCGCGCATGCAGACGCTGAAACGGATTCCCAGGCCGACCGCGGCTGCATAAGCTCGGCGTGCGATGCGCGCGGCCGACACCGAGACGGCGGACTTCCCGGACGACCCCGCGGCCCTGCGGGCGCTGCTCGCTGCGGCGTTGTCCCGGTGCGATGCGCTGGAGGCGGAGCGAGACGGCATCGCGGCCGAGCGTGACGCGCTGGCGGAGCGGAACGAACGGCTGCGCCACCTGCTGGAGAAGCTCCGGCGGATGCAGTTCGGCAAGCGGTCCGAGCGCCTGCCAGAGGATCAGCTCCACTTCGCGTTCGAGGAGCTTGAGGCCTCCATCGCCGAGGCCGCGGCCGAGGTGGCCAAGACCTCCCCCGAGCAGCGAGAGGGGACGATCAGGCGTCGCCGTGCCGGGCGCGGGCGGTTGCCCGCGCACCTGCCCCGCGTCGAGGTGGTGCTGGCGCCGGAGACAATGACCTGCCCCTGCTGCGACGGCGCGCTCGTCGAGATCGGGACCGACACGTCGGAGCGGCTGGACGTGATCCCGGCGAGGTTCCAAGTTCTCGTCACGCGCCGCCCGAAGTTCGCCTGCCGGGCCTGTCCCGGCACCGTGCTGCAGGCCTCGGCGCCACCCCGCCTGGTCGAGGGCGGGGTGCCGACGGAGGCCACCGTCGCCCACGTGCTGGTGTCGCGCTACGCCGACCACCTGCCCCTCTACCGCCAGTCCCAGATCCTGCTGCGGCAGGGGATCGAGATCGGGCGGGAGGTGCTGGCGGATTGGACCGGCACTGCGGCCCACGAGGTGCTGCCCGTCGTGCGCCGGATGCACGAGATCCTGCTCACCTCGCCGAAGCTGTTCGCCGACGAGACCACGATGCCGGTGCTCGACCCGGGGCGCGGCCAGACGAAGAAGGGCTACGCCTGGGCACTCGCGCGCGACGACCGGCCCTGGGGCGGGACGGACCCGCCTGCCGTGGTGTTCCACTACGCCCCGGGCCGCGGCGCCGAGCATGGCCGCGCGCTGCTCCGGAACTACGGCGGCATCCTCCAGTGCGATGGCTACGGCGTCTACAAGGCGATCGCCGCCGAGCGGAGCATGACGCTCGCGTTCTGTTGGTCGCACGTCCGTCGCGAGTTCATCCCGCTGGCGAAGGGCAAGACAGCGCCGATCGCGGCCGAAGCCCTGCGACGCATCGCCGCCCTCTACGCCATAGAGGCGGAGGTCAGGGGCAGCCTCCCGGAGGTCCGGCAGTCCGCCCGCCAGGCCAGGAGCCGCCCCCTTGCCGAGGAGCTGTTCGCCTGGCTACGGGAGGCCCTCGCGCGCCTGCCCGGCAGCAGCCCGACCGCGGAGGCGATCCGCTACGCTCTGAACCACCAGGACGGTCTCGTGCGGTTCCTCGACGATGGCCGGATCGAAATGGATAGCAACACCGTCGAACGCGCCATCCGACCGCTCTGCCTTTCCCGGAAAAACGCGCTGTTCGCCTCCGGTGACGACGGGGGCGCCCGCTGGGCGGCCGTCGCCTCCCTCGTGGAGACGTGCAAGCTCAATGGCGTCGACCCGCAGCGCTACCTCGCCGACCTGCTCACCCGGCTCGTCGGCGGCTGGCCCAATAGCCGCCTCGACGAACTCATGCCCTGGTGCTGGACCGCCACCGCCTCGGGCTGACCGTCAACCCAAAGCACCAAGGGCCTCGTGGCCGCGCTTACTCGGCATGCTGCTGAAGCGGCGCATGCTGCGCGATGGCGCGGTCTGGGCAGGCATCGAGCGGCTGGTCTTCTACGTGCTGATGCCCGCGCTGCTGGTGTCCTCGATCTCCGCGGTGGACCTGCGCAGCCTGCCATTCGGCGGCATGGCGGCCAGCATCTGGTTGGCGCTTCTGCTCGGCACCGCCGTGGCGCTGCTGCTGGCCCGGCTGATGCGGCAGGGCCATGCCAGCGCGACCTCGGTGCTGCAGGGAGGGATACGCTTCAACAACCTCGTCGCCTTCGCCGTCACTGGCGGTGTCCTGGGGGCGCCCGGCGTGGCGCTGGGTGGGGTGACGACCGGGCTGATCGTGCCCTGCGTGCAGTTCATCCTGACCATCGCCTTCGCCATGGGCGGCGAGCGCGGCTGGCCGCGCCCGGCCTCCGTGCTGCGGCAGGTGGCGCTCAACCCGCTGATCCTGGCCTGCCTGCTGGGCTTCGCCCTGTCCGCCCTCGGCGGCCTGCCGCCGGGGCTGGGGCCGCTGCTGCGCGCGCTGGGCGGTGCCTCGGTGGCGCTGGGCCTGCTCGCCGTGGGGGCGGCGCTGACCCCGGGGGCGCTGCGGGACCGGCCGCTGCTGCAGAACCTGGTGGCGGCGCAGAAGCTGCTGCTGATGCCGCTCCTCACCCTGGCGCTGGCGCGGCTCTTCGGCCTCGACGCCCTGGCCGCCTCGGTCGCCGTGCTGTTCATGGCGATGCCGACCGCCACGACAGGCTATGTCATGGCGCGCGCCATGGGCGGCGATGCCCCGCTCATCGCCGCCATGACCACCGGGCAGCATATCCTGGCGGTGCTGAGCCTGCCCTTCTGGGCCTGGCTGCTGCTGCCCTGACCCTTCGAGGGGCTGCTTTTCCCGGCCATTTGGCTTTGTGGTGACCTGCCGGGGGAGAGGCGCCGCCTCTCCCGCCGGACCCCCTCTCCGCCGGGGACCGAAGCCGGCCCCCGGACATGAACTGGCGCTCGTGGTTGCCGTCAGGTTGCCGTTGATCTCCGGGAGCAGGTGGAAAGGCGGGACTCCCAAAAGGAAGAAAGACACCGTAACCGCGCTGATGGGGCACCGGCAGTCCGCCGGAGAGCCAGGCTCTCCGGCGCGATCCGGCGGCAGCGAGGACCAACGAATCGGGTCCAGGGTGCGCAGCGTCCTGGCGGATAGGGGGTCCGGGGGAAAGGCAGCACCTTTCACCCGGGACGGCGCAACGCCGGGCGCAAGGCGATCCCGCGGAGGCGGCAACGGGAAGGGGCGGCCATCCATCCCCTTCTGGTGGGGAACGCGGCTTCCCCTGTGTTGGCGCCAGCGTGATATGCTCCGTCCCGTCCTGCGGGAGGCAGCCCTGCGAATCCGCCGGGCCGGCGCGAATCCGGTCTGGCCTGGTCTTTCCCTTCGCCTTGGCGCGGGGCAAGGAGGGCATTATGGGTTCGCCGGATATCATGACCGACCTGCCGTCGCCCGACCTGTCATTGCCCGACCTGGCCTCGCTGCGTGCCGAGATCGATTCGATCGACGACGCGGTGCACGACCTGCTGATGCGCCGGGCGGCGCTTTCCGCCCGCATGGCCGCCAGCCGGGTGAAGAACGACAGCTTCCCCTATCGCCCGGGGCGCGAGGCGGGAATCCTTCGCCGCCTGCTGGCCCGCCATCATCCCCCCCTTCCGGCCGGCACGATGGTCCAGGTCTGGCGGGAGATCATCGCGGCCTCGCTGTTGCAGCAGGGGCCGCTCTCCCTCGCGGTGCTGCAGCCACAGCGCGGGAATCCGGGTGAATCCCCGCTCTCCTCCCTGGCCCGCGCCCATTACGGCGAGGGCAGCACGCTGCGCCTGCACGCGACGGTGGGCCGGGTGCTCGCCGCGCTGTCCGCCGGGGAAGCGAACCTCGCCATCCTGCCGATGCCCGATGACGGCGACTTGGCCGAGGCCGCCTGGTGGCTGCGGCTGGAGGCGCCGCGCCTGCACGTGGTGGCCGCGCTGCCCTTCCTCGCCGCCGCGGGGCAGCGGCCGCAGGCGCTGGTGGTCGCCGCCATGGCGCCGGAAGCCACGGGGCGCGACCGTTCCCTGCTGCGCCTCGCCCACGCGCCGGACATGTCGCGCGATGCGCTGGCCGCCGCGCTGTCGGCGGCGGGGCTGAAGGTGCTGCGGCTGATCCCCTTCCGCGACCTGCCGCACCCGCACGAGACGGGCGCCGGGCGCGCGGCCGACAGAGGCGCGGAGGGCTGCGCCCTGGCCGAGATCGAGGGCTTCCTGTCCGCCGACGACCCCCGCCTGAAGAATTTTCGCGCCGATCTGCTCGGCGCCTATGCCGAGCCGGAGAGCCTGCCATGACCGTGATGCCCCGTCCCTCCATCCTCGCCGTCGAGCCCTATGTCGGCGGCGAATCCAGGATCCCGGGCGTGAACCGCATCGTGAAGCTGTCCTCCAACGAGGGCGCCTTCGGCCCGCCGCCCGGCGCGGTGGAGGCGATCCGGGCGATGGCGACCGAGGCGCACCGCTATCCGGATGGCGGGGCGAAGGCGCTGCGCGAGGCGATCGGGGCGGCACATGGGCTGGACCCGGCGCGGATCGTCTGCGGCAACGGCTCCGACGAGCTGATCGCGCTGCTGATCATGGCCTATGGCGGCGAGGGCACCGAGCTCGTCATGTCCGCCTACGGCTTCCAGATGTACGAGCTGACCGGGCTCTGGGCCGGCTGCCGCGTCATCAAGGTGCCGGAGCGCGAGCTGACCGCCGATGTGGATGCCATGCTGGCCGCGGTCGGGCCGCGCACGAAGCTGGTCTTCCTCACCAACCCGAACAACCCGACCGGCACGCTGCTGCCGCAGGGCGAGGTCGAGCGCCTGCGCGCGGGCCTGCGCGACGACATCCTGCTGGCGCTGGATTCCGCCTATGCGGAATACGTCACCGCCCCGGGCTACGACGCCGGGGCGAAGGTTGTGGATGCCAGCGACAACACGGTGATGCTGCGCACCTTCAGCAAGATCTATGGACTGGGCGGCATGCGCCTGGGCTGGGCCTATGCCTCGCCCGCCATCGTCGATGTGCTGGGCCGGGTGCGTGGGCCGTTCAACGTGAACGCCGCCGCCGCCGCCGCCGGCATCGCCGCCCTGGCCGAGCCGGGCTGGATCGGGAAGAACGTCGCGCACAACAGCGAATGGCGCGCGAAGCTGAGCGCGGCGCTGGAGGCGGTGGGCCTTCCGGTGCGGCCGAGCGAGACCAACTTCGTGCTGGTGGATTTCGGCAGCGCCGAGCGCGCCGGGGCCGCCGACGCGCATCTGCGCGCGCGCGGGCTGATCGTGCGCGCCATGGGCGGCTATGGCCTGCCGCGCTACCTCCGCGTCACCATCGGCAATGCCGAGGAATGCGAGATGGTGATCGAGGCGCTCACCGGCTTCGCGCGCGGATGAGCGATCCCCTCTTCCGCCGCCTCTGCATCATCGGCGCCGGTCTGATTGGTTCCTCCCTGGCGCGGCTGGTCCGCGAGCGGGGCGACATCGCCCGGCATCTGGTGGTGCACGACAGTTCCGCCGCGGTGATCGGGCGGGTGCGGGCACTGGGCATCGCCGATACAGTGGAGCCCAATCCGGTGCGGGCGGTGGAGGGCTGCGACGCGGTCGTCCTCTGCGTGCCCGTGGGCGCCTATCACGGGGTGATGTCGGTGATCGCGGCGCATCTCGCCCCGGGCTGCGTGCTGAGCGACGTCGGCAGCACCAAGAGCAGCGTGCTGCGCGACCTGCTGCCCCTGTTGCCGGAAGGCGTGCACCTGGTGCCGGGCCATCCCATGGCCGGCACCGAGTTCTCCGGCCCCGATGCCGGCTTCGCCGCGCTGTTCCAGGGCCGCTGGGTGATCCTGACGCCGCCGCCGGGCGCCGATCCCGCCGCCGTGGAGAAAGTCACGGAGATGTGGCGCCGCGCGGGCTCGACGCTGGAGGTGATGGACGCCGCCAAGCACGACAAGGTGGTGGCCATCGTCTCGCACCTGCCGCACCTGATCGCCTTCACCATCTGCTCCACCGCCGACGACCTGGCGCAGGAGACGCAGGACAACATCCTGCGCTTCGCCGCCTCGGGCTTCCGCGACTTCACCCGCATTGCCGCCAGCGACGTGGCCATGTGGCGCGACATCTTCCTGAACAACCGCGAGGCGCTGCTGGAGATGCTGGCGCGCTTCACCGAGGATTCCCAGGCCCTGGGCCGCGCGGTGCGCTGGGGCGAGGCAGGCTTCATCGAGGACCGCATCCAGCGCGGGCGGAAGGTCCGGCGCTCGCTGATCGAGATGAAGCAAGCCTGAAGCGGGGTTTCCGGCGGATGCCCCCGGGCGGAGGCTCCGCCTCCCCCGGTCCCCCACCGCTGGGGAGATAGTATCTCCCCAGACCCCGCCTTGAGTTGGTGCTGGCGGCAAGGTCGGCCCATGGCCCATTCCTGGGGACAGGCGGACCGGCAAGCTCCCGGAAAAAGGAAAGACACTATCTTCGCGCTGGTGGCAGCGGCAGTCGCCGGGAAGCCATGCTTCCCGCCGCGATCCGGTGTCAGCGAGAGCCAGCGAAGGGGAGGTCCAGGACCCTCAGGGCCCTGGTGGATGGGGCCCCGGGGAAGGCAAGGCCTCCCGGCTGGCAGTGGCAGCAAAGCCCTGATCCCCTGCCTTGCCCCCCACCCTGGCCCGGAGGGCGCGGAGGGCCTATCTAGGGGATCCCATCCTTCCTGCAGGCGAGCGATCCGATGCGCGACAGCAGCTACACCGGCTATACCCCTCATATCGTTCCCGGCGTGACGCCGGTGGACAAGATCACGGTGGAGAGCCGGGTGGTGGCCTGCGACGGCGGCAAGGGCGCGCTGGGGCATCCCACCATCTACATGCGGATCGAGGACCGGGAGGTCACCTGCCCCTACTGCTCGCGCACCTATGTGCTGGCCGAGGGCGCGGGGGATGACGGCCACCACTGAGGCGCTGGCAGGAATTCGGAAAGGGGCGGCGATGACCGAGGATGCGCCCTCCGGGACCCCCCGTGACAGCACGGCCCCGGAGCAGGAAGCGGCCACAGCCGCCGTCATCAACATGCCGGGGGCGGCGGGCGGCGTGCCGGCCACCCCGCCGGGCGAGCGGCACCTGATCCTGGTGGATGGGTCGGGCTACATCTTCCGCGCCTTCCACGCCCTTCCACCGATGACCAATCCGGAGGGCGTGCCGGTGAACGCCGTCTTCGGCTTCTCCGGCATGCTGTCGAACTTCCTGTCCCGGCATGTGGGCAGCCATATCGCCGTGGTCTTCGACGCCTCCCGCAGCACCTTCCGCAACGAGATCTACCCCGACTACAAGGCGCACCGGCCCGAGCCGCCGCCGGAGCTGGTGCCCCAGTTCAAGATGATCCGCGAGGCCACGGCGGCCTTCGGCGTCGCCTGCGTGGAGCAGCAGGGCTACGAGGCGGACGACATGATCGCCTCCTATGCCGCCGCCTTCGCGCGGGATGGCGGGCGGGTGACGATCGTCTCCTCCGACAAGGACCTGATGCAGCTCGTGGACGAGCGCGTCGAGCTGCTGGACCCGATCAAGCAGAAGCCGATCCGCGCCGCCGAGGTGATGGAGAAGTTCGGCGTGCCGCCGGAGAAGGTGGTCGAGGTGCAGGCCCTGGCCGGGGACCCCACCGACAACGTGCCGGGCGTGCCGGGCATCGGCGTGAAGACCGCCGCGCAGCTGATCGAGACCTATGGGGACGTGGAGACGCTGCTTTCCCGCCTGTCCGAGATCAGGCAGCCCAAGCGCCGCCAGACGCTGGAGGAGAATGCGGAGAACGCCCGCATCAGCCGCCGGCTGGTGGAGCTGGACCGCAACGCCCCCCTGCCGCACCCGGTGGAGGAATTCGTCACCCGGCCGCCCGAGCCGGCGCGGTTGAGCGGCTTCCTGGAGCGCAACGGCTTCCGCTCGCTGCAGCATCGGCTGGGGCTGAGCCAGGACGGCCTGCGCGACAGCGGCCCCCGCCGCCCGCCGGCCGCGCTGGAGGCGCCGGTTCCCGCCGAACCGCTGGCGGTGCCGGCCGAGGCCGCGCCCTTCGGCCCCTACGAGACCATCGCCGATCTCGCCACACTGGAGCGCTGGATCGCGCGGGCGCGCGAGGCCGGGGTGGTGGCGGTGGACACGGAGACGGACAGCCTGGACGCGCTGGCGGCCAATCTGGTGGGCGTCTGCCTTGCGGTCGCGCCGGGGCAGGCGGCCTACCTGCCGCTGCGCCATGCCTCGGGCGACCTGTTGCAGCCGGCGCCGCAGCAGGTGCCTTTCGACGAGGCGATTGCCCTGCTGCGCCCGCTTCTGGCCGAGCCCGGCATGCTGAAGGTGCTGCACAACGCGAAATACGACACCGAGGTGCTGGCCCGGCCGGAGAATGGCGGCCTCACGGTCGATCCGGTGGACGACACGATGCTGCTTTCCTACAGTCTCGATGCCGGGCGGCACGGGCATGGGATGGACGAGCTGTCGCGCCGGCACCTGGCGCACCAGCCGGTCACCTATGACGAGGTGACCGGCACCGGCAGGGCGCGCAAGCCCTTTGCCCAGGTGCCGCTGGAGCAGGCCACCGCCTATGCCGCGGAGGATGCGGATGTCACGCTGCGCCTCTGGCTGGCGCTGAAGCCACTGCTGCGCGAACGCCGGGCGCTGGCCCTTTACGAGCAGGTCGAGCGTCGCATGATCGCCGTGCTGCGCGACATGGAAACCGCCGGCATCAAGGTGGACGGCGAGGAGCTGGCGCGGATCGGCGAGGACTTCTCCCAGCGCATGACGGCGCTGGAGGCGGAGATCCACGGCCTCGCCGGCCGCGCCTTCAATGTCGGCTCCCCCAAGCAGCTCGGCGATATCCTGTTCGGCGAGATGGGCCTGCCCGGCGGCCGCAAGGGAAAGACCGGCGCCTATTCCACCGACGTCTTCGTGCTGGAGGAGCTGGCGGCCCAGGGCCACGAGCTGCCCCGCAAGGTGCTGGACTGGCGGCAGCTCTCGAAGCTGAAATCCACCTATGTGGACGGGCTGCAGGCGCAGATCGCCGCCGATGGCCGGGTCCATACGGATTTCAGCATGGCCATCACCTCCACCGGCCGGCTTTCCTCCACCGAGCCCAACCTGCAGAACATCCCCATCCGCACCGAGGAAGGCGCCAAGATCCGCCGCGCCTTCGTGGCGGAGCCGGGGCATGTCCTGCTGGCGGCGGATTATTCGCAGATCGAGCTGCGGCTGCTGGCCCACATGGCCGACGTGCCGACGCTGCGGGAGGCCTTCAGCAAGGGCGAGGACATCCACACCCGCACGGCGCGGGAGATCTTCCGCCTGCCGGAAGGGGCGCCGGTGGACCGCGAGCTGCGCCGCCGTGCCAAGACGGTGAATTTCGGCATCATCTACGGCATCTCGGCCTTCGGCCTGGGGCCGCGTCTGGGCATCTCCCCGGGCGAGGCGCGGGGGATCATCGACGCCTATTTCACGCAGTATCCGGGCATCCGCGACGCGATGGAGAAGATCAAGGAGGAGGCCCGCATCCACGGCTTCGTCCGCACCTCCTTCGGCCGGGCGCTGTGGATTCCCGACATCACCGCCAAGCAGGCGCAGATCCGCGCCAATGCCGAGCGGCAGGCGATCAACGCCCCCTTCCAGGGAGGGGCTGCGGAGATCATCAAGCGCGCCATGGTCCGCATGCCGCTGGCACTGCGCGAGGCCGGACTCTCGGCGCGCATGCTGCTGCAGGTGCATGACGAGTTGCTCTTCGAGGTGCCGGAGGGTGAGGTCGAGGCGACGGCGACGCTGGTGCGGGAGGTGATGGAGGGCGTGGCGACCTTGCATGTCCCCCTGTCCGTCGAGGTCGGGACGGGACATTCCTGGGCCGAGGCGCACTGATCCGGCCAGCCGCTTTTCCTGGCCGTTCTGCGTTGCGCTTCGTGATGGCCCGCCGGGAGAGAGGCTCTGCCTCTCGCCCCGGCCGGTCCCGGGGCCCCGGGCTTTCGTTGGCTTTGCGTGGGTGCCGCCAGTCTGCCGCCTGATCCCGGCTGGAGGGGCGCACCAAAGCTCCGGAACCTGGCGAAGCGGTGAAATCGAGGTAGGGGCAGTTTCCGGCCGGCTTGCGCGCGGGTGCCCCATCCTACCATTACAGGTTGTGCTTGTCCCCTGTTGCCTCGGCTCAAAGGCGCAAGCTGCATTCTTGTTTCCTGGGTTACTTGTTGTTGATTCGGAAGGATAATTCAGGGAGGGCGGATTTCCTTGCGCAACAACCTGTGGCTGAATATTTTATAATCGTATCGCAACGACGAACCGTGCCACGGTCGCCCCGCCCTGTCCGCCCGGGCTATAACCGTGCCGGGAGGAGGGTTTCCCCGGCTCTCCGACGTTCTGGATCGTGCCCGTGGCCTCACCTTTGCGATGGATCGTTGCCCGGCTTCGCCGCCGTCCCGACAAGGAGCACGAGATCGCCCTGAACCGGGTGGCGATCACCCTTTGCGCGCTGGTGTACTTCTTCCTGGTGGTGCCCTCCGATGCCTCGCTGGAAGAGGCGCGGTGGCTCTGCGCCGCCTTTGCCATCGCGACACTGCTGCTCTGCGGGCATCTGGTGCTCCGCCCCGGCGCCTCCGTCCTGCGACGCCTGGCGGGGATCGTGCTGGATCTGGGCACCCTCTCGGGCGGGCTGCTCACCGGCGGTGTCTATGTGGCCGCGCTCTATCCGCTCTATCTCTGGGTGATCTTCGGCAACGGCTTCCGCTTCGGCATCGCTTATCTGGGCGTCGCGGCGGGCCTGTCCATCCTGGCCTTCGGCACCATCATCCATGTCTCGCCCTACTGGCAGGCCAACTACCCGCTGGCGCTGGGCCTGCTGGCTGGGCTGGTGGTCCTGCCGGGCTATGCCGCGATGCTGATCCGCAAGCTGTCCCTGGCGCGGGACCAGGCGGAACAGGCCAGCCAGGCGAAGAGCCTCTTCCTGGCCAGCGTCAGCCACGAGCTGCGTAC
This sequence comes from Roseomonas sp. FDAARGOS_362, assembly GCF_002754815.1. Lineage (GTDB taxonomy): Bacteria > Pseudomonadota > Alphaproteobacteria > Acetobacterales > Acetobacteraceae > Roseomonas > Roseomonas mucosa. The sequence goes on from NZ_CP024588.1 coordinate 2,779,832, forward strand.
GCCGGTCACCGCCATCGTCGGCATGAACGACCTGCTGCGCCGCACGCCGCTGCAGCCCGAGCAGCGGGAGATGACGGGGACGATCCAGACCTCCGCGCGCTCCCTGATCTCGCTGATCGACGACCTGCTGAACCTGTCGCGCCTGGATGCGGGCCGCGTCGCCTTCGAGCAGGTGGTCTTCGATCCGGTGGCAGTGCTGCGCGACGCGGCGCGGCTGGTCACCGCCCAGGCGCTGGAGAAGAACCTCCGCCTCGGCTTCCACGTCACGCCGCGCAGCACCGGCCTGCTGCGCGGCGACCGGCGCCGCCTGGGCGAGGTGCTGCTGAACCTGACCGGCAACGCGGTGAAGTTCACCCGCCAGGGCGGGGTGGTCCTGGCCCTGGACATGCAGGAACAGCCGGGAGGCATCCTGCTGCGGCTGGAAGTGTCGGACACGGGGATCGGCATCGCGCCGGAGGCCCAGGAGCGCATCTTCGAGAGCTTCACCCAGGCCCATGAGCGGATCGCCAACGATTTCGGCGGCACGGGGCTGGGCCTGTCCATCTCCCGCCGCCTGGTCCGGGCGCAGGGGGGCGAGATCGGGGTGCGGAGCCGCCTGGGCCGTGGCAGCACGCTCTGGCTCATCCTGCCCATGGAGCGTGCCGCCGCCGAGGGCACACCTTCGCCCATGCCCTGGCATGCGGTGGTGCTGGTGCGCGACGCCAGCCTGCTGCCGGCCCTGGAACGGGCGGCGGAGCCGGCCGGACTGCGCCTCGCCCTGGCGCGGGGCCGCGACGAGGCCCGCCGCCTGCTCGCCGCGGCCGTCCCAGCGGGCGAGGGGCCGCGGACGCTGATCCTGCTGGGCGAGGAGCCCGCCGTGGCGGAGCAGGCGGAGGAGGCCCCCGGGCCGCCCGCTCAGCCCGACCTGCCGCCGGAGGCCGCGCGCCTGCCCGTCCTGCTGATCCGGCCCGATACGCTGCCCGGCCTCCCGGAGCCGTCGCGGCGCTTCGGGGCGCTGGCCATCCTGTCGGCGCAGCGGCTGGAGGCGGAACTGCCGCCCGTGCTGCGCGCCGCCCACACGCTCTGGCGGGTGGGGATGGAGGACGAGCAGGCGCTGGTCCGCGGACGCACGGCCGGGCGGCATATCCTGGTGGTGGACGACAACCGGGTGAACCAGAAGGTGCTGTCGCGGATGCTGGAAACCGGCGGCCATGCCGTCACCCTGGCCGGCAATGGCGAGGAGGCGCTGGACCTGCTGGAGCGGGACAGCTTCGACCTCGTGGTGATGGACGTGAACATGCCGGTCATGGGCGGGCTGGAGGCGACCAAGCTCTACCGCATGGCCTCGCTCGGCCAGCCGCATCTGCCCATCGTCGCCCTGACCGCCGACGCCACCAGCCAGGCGCGGGAAAGGGCACTGGAGGCGGGCATGGATGCCTGCCTGACCAAGCCGATCGACCTGGAAACCCTGCTGGACCTGGTGGAGCGCCTCCTGGCCGACAAGCCATCCCCGGCCGTGCCGATCCGGCGCCAGACAGTTCCCTTGGCGGTGGTTTCGCCGCCGGACGAACAGCCGTCCCGGCCCGCCACGGCCATGCCGCCCTGGACCGTCTATGAGAATCCGCGGCCCGAGCCGGCTCTCGCGCCGATCCCGGTCCCATCCCATAGCCTCCCGCCCGATGCGCCGCCGCCGGCCCTGGCCGGCCAGCCGCTGCTCGACGAGACGATGCTGGAGAATCTGGAAACGCTGGGCGGCGCCGCGTTCGTCGCGGACGTGGTCGCCTCCTTCCTCACGGAAGCGGCCGCCCATCTGGAGGAGGTGCGAAAAGCCGTCCGCCTGGAGGATGGCGCGACGTTCCGGGACCGGGTGCATGCCCTGCGCAGCAGCGCGGCCAATGTCGGCGCGCTGGTCCTGCCGGAGCTCTGCCGCGACTGGCAGTTCGCCAGCGACGAGATGGTGCGCCAGAACGGCGTGGAAATGGCGGCGCGGCTCGTTGCCGAGTTCGAGGTGGTGCGGGCGGCGCTGCTGCGGCGCCAGGCCCTGCCGCCGGTGCTGGTGACCCGGCGGGACTGATCCCGCCGCGAGCCTCGTCCTGGCCGCCAGCCTGAGGGGTCGGAGCCGCCGGGGAGGGCCTCCCCCGCCGGCCCTTCTCCTTCGCCCGGTGTCGCGGGCGCAGGGCGGGCCGTCACTCGGCCGCGATGCCGATCCCCCGGTCGCGGCTGGTCCGGCGCTCCTGTGCCGCGGCGAGGCGCTCCATCTTGCGCAGGTCCGCCGGGGACAGGCGCATCGCCGCATCCACCCAGACATCGACGATGTCGCGCAGCTCCTTCAGCGTCACCGGCGCGGCGATGTGGCGGGCGCGGAACACCGCCTGCATCGCGTTGTGCCGGCGGCCCTGTCCGGCGATGTACTGCCGCAGCTCCTCGTCGCCCTGGCCCGGGGTCAGCAGCATGTCCACCAGGCCCAGCTCATGCAGTTCCTCGGCGGTGTAGATGCGGCCGCTCAGGATCATGCGCTCGGCCTGCACCGCGCCGATGCGGCGGGCAATCAGGCTGTAGGCGCCCATGCCGGGGAACAGGTTGAACAGCACCTCCGGCAGGCCGAACTTGGTGCCCCGCTCCGCCGCGATCAGGTTGCAGGACAGCGCCGTCTCGAAGCCGCCGCCCAGCGCGTCGCCCTGCACCAGCGCGATGGTCACGACCGGGGCGCCGTAGCTGACGAGGTTGTTGTACACCACGTCGATGCAGCGGTGCGCGTAGTGCTGCAGCAGCACCCGCTGCTCCTTGCGCACCGCCTCGGCGAAGAGCTTCAGGTCGCCGCCCATGTTGAAGATGCCGGGAATGCCCGAGGCCACGACGAAATAGTCGAAGGGGCGCTTCTCGCCAGCCTGGGCCAGCCAGCGGGCGACATCCGCCTGCATCTCGGTCAGGTCGCGCAGCACGCCCGGCGAGACGCAAGGGCGGCCCTGCGGCACCAGGTGGCACCAGAAGGTGCGGGCCTCGGCATCCAGGCGGACGCGGATATCGGCGAAGTCCTTGTCCAGGACCAGGCTGCCATCCGTGGCGATGGGGCTGAGGCCCTGGACCTCCATGCGGGCGGAGACCAGCTGGTGCTGTACCGGTGAGTTGGGGAAGGAAGTGGTGGAGAAGTAGGTCATGGAAGAGCCTTTTTCTAAGGAACGCGGACACCCCTCTCGCCCAGCGTGCGGGCGGGGGCACCGGCATTCTGAATAAGGCCATCCCCGCCGTCTTTGTCCGCATCAGCTCGTGCGAAAGGAATCGTGTGGCGGGGAAAGAAGCGGAGGCACCAATATTTGTTTCTTATTAGAAACAAAATAGCAGATGCTTCGCAATCCCCCGCGGATGCCGGTGCCGCGCTTCTGGAAGGCCGCGCGTTCGGGACCTGGCCACGGAGGGAACGCAGCCCCCGGTGCTGGCTCCCCGTCCTGGTGTCGGTCTCTTCCCGCGCGCTCCATCTCGGCGCTCTTTCGATAGGCGGCCCGGCGGATGGTGCCGGCCCGTTTCGGCCCGCCGCCACACAGGCGGCGGATGGCGGCGGCGCACGCAGGTGCCGCCGGAGAGGGACTCAGGCTCCTGCCGGGAACGGCGCCCAGGCCAGGTCCTTCTCCGCCACCAGGCTGGGGGCGGCCGGCCATTCGATGGCGAAGCCCGGATCGTCGTAGCGGAATCCGTCCGCGAAGCCCGGCGCGAAGGGCGTGGACATGCTGTAGGTCACTTCCACGTCGTCGGTCAGGGTCAGGAAGCCATGGGCGCAGCCGGTGGGGATATAGAGGCTCAGATCCTCGTCCTGCCCCAGCCGGAATCCCTGCCATGTCCCGAAGCTCGGCGAATCGCGCCGGACATCCGCCACCACGTCGAAGATCGTGCCGCGGACGCAGCGCACCAGCTTCACCTCCTCATAGGGTGGCCGCTGGTAGTGCATGCCCCGCAGCGTCCCGGCGCGCCGCGTCACGGAGGTGCTGCTCTGCACGAAGCGGCCATTGAGGCCGCGCTCCGTGAACTCCTTCTCGCAGAAGGTGCGACCGAAGGAGCCCCGTTCGTCGCGGTGGCGCTCGATCACAATGGCCCAGAGGCCCTCGATCCTGGTAGATTGGAAGATCATTTTACTGTCTTTATACCAATATTGAGATGAAGCGAAGGGTTTTCCGATGAGTGGGCTTGGCCAGGAATTGCATGGACACGTGGAGGCGCTGTTTCCGATCTGCCGGAGCATCACCGGGACGGGCCTGCGGCAGACACTGCGCTACATCTCCGACCGCATCGGGCTGGAGATCCATGAGGTGCCCAGCGGCACGCCGGTTCTGGACTGGGAGGTGCCGGAGGAATGGACGGTGCGGGGCGCCCGGATCGAACGCCTGAACGGCGAGACGGTGGTGGATTTCCGCGACAACAACCTGCACCTCGTGCAGTACAGCCTGCCGGTGGACCGGGTGGTGCCGCGGGAGGAATTGGATCGGCACCTGCATAGCCTGCCGGACCAGCCGGACCTCATCCCCTACCGCACCGGCTACTACGCAAGGAGCTGGGGTTTCTGCCTGACGCAGAACCAGCGCGACGCGATGCAGGACGAGGCCTACCGCGTCGTGGTGGATACCAGCCTGGCGCCCGGCGCGCTCAGCTATGGCGAGCTGTTCCTGCCGGGCGAGAGCGGGGAGGAGTTCCTCTTCTCCATCCATTGCTGCCACCCCTCGCTGGCCAACGACAACCTCGCCTCCATCGCCGTGGCCATGGCACTGGCGGATTCGCAGAAGCGGCGGAACGGCCGGAAGCTGGGCCTGCGCTTCGTCTTCCTGCCCGGCACGATCGGCGCCATCACCTGGCTGGCCCGCAACCGCGATACGGTCGGGCGGATCCGGCACGGGCTGGTGCTGAGCTGCCTGGGCGATGCCGGAGGGCTGACCTACAAGCGTTCCCGTCGCGGCGATGCGCCGGTGGACCGCTACGCCACGCATGTGCTGGCGGAGGAAGGCTTCGCCGAGCGCGTACTGCCCTTCATCCCCTATGGCTATGACGAGCGGCAGTACTGCTCGCCCGGCTTCAACCTGCCGGTCGGCTGCCTGATGCGCTCGCCCAACGGCAGCTTTCCGGAATACCACACCTCCGCCGACAACCCCTCGCTGGTGAAGCCGGAATCGCTGGAGCATTCGCTTATGGCGCTGGAGCGGGTCGTGGCGATGGCGGAGGCGGACTACATCCCCCTCAACATGCAGCCCTATGGCGAGCCGCAGCTCGGCCGGCGTGGCCTCTACAAGGCCATCGGCGGCCAGCACGACCAGGAGGATGCGCGCGCCCGCTTCGACCAGATGACCGTCTTCTGGGTGCTGAACCTCGCCGACGGCACGCATTCCCTGCTGGACATCGCGGAACGCGCGGGCAAGCCCTTCCCGGCCGTCGCGGCGGCAGCGCGAGCGCTGTCGGAGGCCGGGCTGCTGGTGCCGGCGGAAGGCCGGACCATCGGGCAGGACCGGGCGGGCTGATCAATCCAGGACGCGCGAATTACACTTCCGGCGTTGCGCTGACCCTGGGGGAAAGGCTCCGCCTTTCCCCCGGACCCCCTATCCGCCAGGACGCTGCGCGCCCTGGACCCGATGAGTTGGTCCTTGCTGCCGCCGGATCGCGCCGGAGAGCCTGGCTTTCCGGCGGAGTGGGGGTCCGCCGGGGGCCATGGCAACCCAACCGGGGGAAAATTCTGCCCCCTGCATCATTGTCGCACCGTCAGGGAACTGGGTTCGGTGTCTCCGCCGGAACGGCTCGGAGCGGAGCCAGAAGCGCCTCCACGCGCCGCGTTTCCGGGAGCAGGTCGTGACGCTCCAGCGGGGTGCGTTGCCGCAGCGCCGGGCTGGCGGCGGCCACGGCCTCCCAGGCCCGGCCGAAGCTGGGCTGCGCCAGGAGGGCTGCCAGGGCCGGACCTTCCAGCCCGAATCCGGCGGCCTCCGCCGCGACGGCGTCCAGAGGGGCCCGGAAAAGCCGGCGCGCCAGCGCCCGCAGCCGGTAGCGCCGGGCGGCATCGAGGGCCGGTTCCAGCCGCCCCTCGATCGGGGCATCGGTGGCGCCGATCAGGAAGCGCATCGTATCCGCCATGCCGCCCTGGGCGCGGCCATGGAGGCGGCAGGACACCTCCACCACCGCCTCCGGCGCATGGCGCAGGCGCGCGTCGATCCGCCGCAGCGCGTCGCAGAAGGCCCGGTCCTCTCCCAGGGCCTGCGAGGGCAGCCCGCCGGCACGGCGATAGGCATCCAGGGCCACAGCCATGCTGGCTCCCGATTCGCAGTCGTGCCGGGGCCAGGGATCGGCCGGGTCGGGGTCCAGCCGCGCCGCCAGCTCCACCAGCAGGGAATCATAACGCTCCTCCTCCGCGCTGCGCTGGCGCAGGGCAGCGGGAAGGGCGCGCTCATGCTCCTCAGGGTCCACGGTGATCAGGCCCAGCACCGCATCCGCCCCGGCCTCCAGCGCCAGGAGGTTGCGCGCCACCCAGTCCCGCGCCGGGCGGCCATCCGCATCCGTGGTCAGCAGCACGGCATCCGGCACGGCGTCCCGCTCCAGCCAGAAGGCGGCAGCCTCCATGGCGCGGCGCCGCGCCTCGCCGGCATGGGCCAGCTCGGGCGGCAGGCTTTCCTCCAGCACCAGCAGCGGGAAAGGCAGGCGCCCTACCATGCCCCGCGCCAGGGCGGCGGTGCCGTCCCGGCTGTTGTTGACCAGCAGGACCACGCCGAAGCGGCCCGAGGCCAGCGGGAGGCCGTCGGGCATGGCCTGCGCGGCCAGGGCGGCGAGACAGACGGGCATCACCTCGGCCTCGTCACGGGCGGGGATGGCAACCAGGGCGGGCGGGGGCGGACCGGGCGGAAGGCGAAGCTGCAGGCTCTCGCGGAAGGCAGGCAAGGATCGGTCCCTGACAGTGGCGGGCGCTGAACGCCCGGATTTTCCGGGGCGTTTCATGACCGATGCGACAGGCGGCGGGAAGCGTCTTTCCGCTGTTTCCAAAGGGGGATGCGCGGTTCCGGCCCGCCCCCGCCAGGCGCCTCGGTCACGCTGCCTGACGCATTGCGGTCATGGGCGCCGGTGATTGGCGCCGACCGGACAGGGGGTCTAACCTGTCCCGCAGCGCCGTTGTCCGGCCCTCATACCCGGCCTCTCCATGCCCCTGGCACGGGGCATGCTCCGGCCGCCTGCCCGATCGCGCGATCCCGGCCCATTCCCGCCGGCGGTCGCCCCGTCCTGGAGTGACACATGCCCGATACGATCGACACCGCCGCGCTGGACCGGCTCTTCCGCGCCGCCCGTTCACAGAACAAGTGGCAGGATCGGCCCATCTCCGAGGCTCAGCTGCGCGAGATCTACGACCTGCTGAAGCTTGGTCCGACCGCCGGCAACAGCTCCCCCGCCCGCTTCGTCTTCGTCACCTCCCCGGAGGGCAAGGAGAAGCTGCGCCCCGCCCTTTCGAGCGGCAACCTGGAAAAGACGATGAGCGCCCCGGTCGTGGCCATCGCCGCCTATGACCTGGACTTCACCGAGCAGTTGCCGAAGCTCTTCCCGCACATGGATGCCCGCCCCTGGTACGCGGACCCCGAGGTGCGGCAGGTCAACGCCTTCCGCAACGGCAGCCTCCAGGCCGCCTACCTGATCATGGCGGCACGCGCCGTCGGGCTGGATGCAGGGCCGATGAGTGGCTTCAACAACGCCCTGGTGGACGAGGCCTTCTTCGCCGGCACGCGGATCAAGTCCAACATGCTGGTGAACCTGGGCTATGGCGACCCCGCCGGGGTGCGCGACCGCCTGCCGCGCCTGAGCTTCGAGGAAGCCTGCCGCATCGCCTGACCCGGCGGATGGCGGCCTTATTCGAGGCCGCCACGATCCGTCCGCCGGTCTGCAGCGCTTCATGGCCTGCCGTCGCGCCATCCCGGAGGCAAGGCTTCGCCTTTCCCCCGGACCCCCTCATCCGCCAGGACCCTGCGGGTACTGGACCCATTTTCGTTGGCGCTCGCCGATGCCGGATCGCGCCGGAGAGCAATGGCTCTCCGGCAGCCGCCACAGGGAACCGTCAGAGGGATAAGGAGGCCGCCGGCCGAATCAGGCCGCCAGACGTCCCGCGGCCGGGTCGAGGCGGTAGCCGCCGCCTTCGGTCAGCAACAGGGAGGCATTCGCCGGGTCCTGCTCGATCTTCTGGCGAAGGCGGTAGATATGGGTTTCCAGCGTATGCGTGGTCACCGCCGCGTTGTAGCCCCAGACCTCGTTCAGCAGCACCTGCCGGGCCACCGGACGACCGCCGGCGCGGTAGAGGAACTTCAGGATCGAGCATTCCTTCTCGGTCAGCCGGATGCGGCGGTTCTTCACCGTGTCCTGCAACACCTTGGCAGCCGGGCGGAAGGTATAGGGGCCGACCACGAAGACGGCGTCCTCGCTGTTGTCGAAGACCCGCAGCTGGGCCCGGAGGCGGGCCAGCAACTCGTTGATCCGAAAAGGTTTGGCGATGTAGTCGTTGGCGCCGGCATCCAGCCCGCGCACCACGTCGCTCTCCCCGTCGGCGCCGGTCAGCATGATGATCGGCACACGTACCCCATCACGCCGCAGCTTGGCGCAGAGGTCGCGGCCATTGCCATCGGGCAGGCCGATATCGAGCAGCACCGCGTCGTAACGCGCACTGGGCTCCAGCAGGGCATGCTCCGCCTGCTCGGCCGTCCCGGCCTCATGCACCGCGAACTCCCCGTCGAGGGATAATTGTTCGCTCAGAGTGGCGCGAAGCGCCGGGTCATCATCCACGATCAGGACAGGCCGGGGGCCGGACATGCCATCCTCATTGTCGCAACTGTCAAGATTCCCAAGATGCTACAACCGCAGCGTTCCTGGATTGTGCCGACCGGGAACCGGCCATGCAAGACTTCGCCTCGCGATTTCGTGGCTATTGGAAGATTGGCAAGACTGCAAGGACCGCCATTTTGACAGCCCCGGGGCATTCTGTGTCCATTCCGCATCAGGCCCTCACGTTTTTCCCTTCCGAACGAACAAAGAGAAGCGACAGAACCATGGATCCCCTGGCCCGGCCCGCACCGGGACGCCCTGATGCCGCAGTGGAAAGCGGCGCCGACAAGGTCCTGCATGTCCAGGCCCTGCGTGGCGTGCACCGTGCCCTGGGGGAACTCCGGCGCGGGACGCCGGTTCTGCTGCGTGGGCCGGACGGGAACGGGCTGCTGGTCGGGGCGGCCGAAACGCTCTCGGGCCGGGGGCTCGCGGAATTCGTTCCGGGCCCCATGCCGGGCGATGGGGAGCCGCCGGTCCTGTTGCTGGAGGCAACGCGTGCCGCCGCCATCCTGGACACCGATCCCGACACGGCGGCCGGGCCCGTCGCCCTGCGGGCCTCGCCCGCCCTGCTGAACCCGGCGGCGCTCCGTCACCTCGCGGACCCGACGGCGGAGCGCCTGCTGCCGGTGGCACCCGAGCCGGTGCCTGTGCCCCCCCTGGCCCGGGCGGCCCTGGCACTGGCCAAGCTCGGGCGACTGCTGCCCGCCCTGGTCGCCGCGCCACGCCTGGCCCTGCCGGAAGGGCTGCTCGAAGTGCCGGCGGCCGATATCATCGCCTATCCGGAAACGGCGGCCACCACCCTGGCCGCCGTGGCCGAGGCCCGCGTGCCGCTGGAAGGTTCCGCCGAGACCCGGATCGTCGCCTTCCGCCCGGCGGATGGGGGGATCGAGCACCTCGCCATCCTGGTAGGCGAGCCCGAGGCCCTGGCGGCCCGCGGCGGGGCCCCGCTGGCACGGGTGCATTCGGAATGCTTCACCGGGGATCTGCTGGGCAGCCTCCGCTGCGACTGCGGCCCGCAACTGCGCGGCGCCATCGCCCGCATGGCAACGGAGGGCAGCGGCGTGCTGCTCTACCTGGCGCAGGAAGGGCGCGGAATCGGGCTGGTGAACAAGCTGCGCGCCTATGCGCTGCAGGATGGCGGGCTCGACACGCTCGATGCCAACCGGGCGCTCGGCTATGGCGCCGACGAACGGAACTTCCTGGTCGCGGCGGAAATGCTGCGGGCGTTGCACATCCCGCGCGTGCGGCTGCTGACCAACAACCCGGAAAAGATCGCCGGCCTCGCCGCCTGCGGCATTGAGGTGGTGGGCCGGGTGCGGCATGCCTTCGTGGCCAATGGCGTCAATGACGGCTATCTGGAAACCAAGGCGCTGCGCTTCGGCCACCTGCTGAAGTAGCCGTTCCGGCGTAACGAAGCATTGGCGCAACGACACATTCAGGGAATGCCCCCGACGTGATGGGCCTCGTCCTGCCGGATGGCCAGACCACCGGCCATCTGATCCTCGGCCGCGACCGCTGGCCCTGCGCCCTGGGCAAAGGCGGCATCCGCGCCGACAAGGCCGAGGGCGACGGCGCCACCCCCATCGCGACCTTGCCGCTGCGCCGGGTGCTGTACCGCGCCGACCGCCTGCACCCGCCGGCCTGCGCCGTGCCGGTGGAGCCGATCGCGCCGCGGGACGGCTGGTGCGACGATCCGGGGCATCCGGACTACAACCGCGCCGTCACCCTGCCGCACCCGGCGCGGCACGAGGAGCTCTGGCGGCCGGACGGGCTCTACGACGTGGTCGGCGTGCTGGGCTGGAACGACGATCCGGTGGTGCGGGGGCGCGGCAGCGCCATCTTCCTGCATGTCGCCCGCCCGGACCTGGCGCCCACCGAAGGCTGCGTCGCCCTGGCCCTGCCGGACCTGCTCTTTGTGCTGTCGAAGGGCCTGACCGGGATCGAGGTCCGCCCCGGCTGAGCCCGGCCGCGCCACCCGGCGGCTGCCGCGCAGCATGGCACGCCCTTGGAACGAGCGTTTGCACCGGACCGGTTTCGGGGTCATTCAGGGAACCGGCGGCCGCCGCGGGCCCCGTCCCTTCAACGGCATGGCTTTTCCCCTTGGCTTTCCTGGCTGGCAACCGCCCATGGCCCGACGCCCCCGCGGGCTGAGCGAGTCCGACCGCCGCCTGTGGCGGGCCTGGGTCGCGATGCACCATGTCGCGGCGCTGCCCGGCCATGCGCCGCCGGCCGAACCCGCTCCGCCCCTCGCCCCGGCCGAGGCGCCCCCCGCCCCGCCACCGCTGCCCCCGGCCCGCCCCGCGAAGCCGGCGCGCCCGGCCATGCCGGAGCTGCAGGTGGGCCAGCCGGGCCCGGGGTTGGACGCGAAGCGCTGGAAGGAGCTGCGGAAAGGCCGCATCCGGCCCGAGCGGGTGCTGGACCTGCATGGGCGCCGGGTGCAGGACGCTCATGCCGCCGTGCTCTCCTTCATCCTGGCCGCCCATGCCGACGACCTGCGTTGCGTCGCCATCGTCACCGGCAAGGGTTCCGGCGAAGGCGGCGTGCTGCGACGGGAGCTGCCGCACTGGCTGAACCTGCCGCCGCTGCGAGCACTGCTGCTGGGCGTCGCCCATGCCCATGCCGCGAATACCGGGGCGGTGCATCTGCTGCTGCGGCGGCGGGAACGGGTGAAGGTGGCGCGGTAGCGCGTCGCGCTCCGTGGCTGGCTCCCGGGGGAGAGGCTCTGCCTCTCGCCCCGGCCCCCCTCTCCGCCGGGGACCGAAGCCGGCCCCCGGACCCCGGGCCTGAGTTGGCGCCTGCGGTGGACGTTGTTCTGCGGCCTGATCCCTGGGAGCAGGCGGCAACGCGGGGCTCCTGAAAAGAAGATAAGGCACCCTGTCCGCGCTGGTGGCACCGGCAGTCCGCCGGAGAGCGATGCTCTCCGGCGCGATCCGGCATCAGCGGGCGCCAACGAACGGGAGGTCCAGGACCCTCAGGGTCCTGGCGGATAGGGGGTCCGGGGGAAAGGCAGAGCCTTTCCCCCGGGATGCGGGACGCCACGCGAAGCCGCGGCCCGAACGAGAAGCGCCCGCCGCATTGCTGCGGCGGGCGCCTGTCTTCCAACAGAGCGGGGGAAATGCGCCGTCAGCGGTTCACCAGCTTGGCCGGCACCATCAGCACGATGGCCGCGCCGAGCACCAGGAAGCCTGCCAGCACATACATGCCCATGGCCGAGGACTGGGTCATGTCGCGCAGCGTGCCGATCAGGTAGGGGCTGGCGAAGCCCGCCAGGTTGGCCACCGAGTTGATGAAGGCGATGCCCGAGGCCGCCGCCGCGCCGGACAGGAAGGCGGTGGGCAGCGACCAGAAGAGCGGCGCGCAGGCCAGCACGCCCGCCGCGGCCATCGAGAGGAAGACGATGGCGATGGCGGTGCTGGAGGCGGTCGCCGCGACGACGAAGCCCACCGCGCCCAGCAGCGCCGGGATCACCAGGTGCCAGCGGCGCTCGCGCCGTGCGTCGGCGCTGCGGCTGAAGAACACCATGGCGACGATGGCGCAGATGAAGGGAATGGCGCTGAGCAGGCCGATGTTGAAGTCACCCGACACGCCGGAAGCCTTCACCAGCGTCGGCATCCAGAAGGTCAGCCCGTACTGGCCCATGACGAAGCTGAAGTAGATCAGGCACATCACCCAGACGCGCGGGTCGCGCAGCACGACGAAGACCGACTGGTGCTCGTCCTTGCCGCTGCTGTCGGCGGCGATGTTGCGCGCGAGGATGTCCTTCTCGTCCTGGGCCAGCCACTTCGCGCTCTTCACGCCATTGTCCAGATAGGCGAGCAGAACGAGGCCCAGCACGACGGCGGGCACGGCCTCGATCAGGAACATCCACTGCCAGCCGCTCCAGCCTCGGATACCGTCGAAGCTCTGCATGATCCAGCCGGAAAGCGGATTGCCGAAGATGCCGGCCGCCGGGCTGCCCGCCTGGAAGATGGCGAACATCTTGCCGCGGCGGTTCGAGGGGAACCAGTAGGTGAGATAGAGGATGACACCCGGGTAGAAGCCGGCCTCCGCCACGCCGAGCAGGAAGCGCAGCACGTAGAACTGCCAGGCGTTCTCCACGAACATGAAGAGCGCGGAGAGGATGCCCCAGGTGATCATGATGCGCGCCATCCAGACGCGGGCGCCCACCCTGTGCAGGATGATGTTGCTCGGCACCTCGAAGAAGAAATAGCCGAGAAAGAAGATGCCGGCGCCCAGGCCGAAGACCGTCTCGCTGAAGCCCAGCTCCTGCGACATCTGCAGCTTGGCGAAGCCGACGTTCACGCGGTCCAGATAGGCCACGACGTAGCAGAGCATCAGCAGGGGCATGATGCGGAAGGCGACCTTGCGGTACAGGCCGTCCTCCGTCGCCGCCGGAGCAAGGCTCGCGGCGCCGGCATGTGCGCTCATAATGTTCCTCCAGATCGGCCGCGCCGGCGTCAGCGGGGCGCGGCGGACCGTGTTGTCAGTTGAAGGTCCGGAGAAGGTCCTCGACCTGCTCCGCGGTCAGTTCCCTGGCTTCACGGCCTTGCAGCAGCAGCGCCAGCTTGGCCGCTTCCTCCAGCTCCTCCGCGGCATAGACCGCGTCGGTCAGTGTCTTGCCGGACACCACTGGCCCGTGATTGGCGAGCAGCACCGCGCGGGCCTCGCGGGCGGCTTCGTGGATGTCCCGCTCCATCGCCGCGTCGCCGGGGCGGTAGTAGCGGATCACCGGCAGCGTCCGGCCCACGCGCATGACGAAATAGGGCGTCAGCGGCGGGATCGGCGCCGTGTCCTCCGGCCCGGCCAGGCAGCCGATGGCGGTGGCGTAGGTGGAGTGCAGGTGCACCACCGCTCCCGCCTCCGGCCGCGCGGTCAGCACGGCGCGGTGCATGAAGACCTCCTTGGAGGGCTTGTCGCCGCCCACATGCCGCCAGTCCGGGTCGAGCCTGCTGATGCGCTCCGCCTTCAGCCGGCCGAGGCAGGAGTTGGTCGGCGTCATCAGGTAGCCGTCCGGCAGGCGCACGCTGATGTTGCCGGCGCTGCCGACGGAATAGCCGCGTGCGAAGAGACTCGCGCCGAGTTCGACGAGAAGTTCACGCAGTTCGGACTCGGTCATGTTCGCATGTCCCTGCAGCAGAGGTCGGAGGTCAGCGGACGAATTCGTCCTTGTACTGTTGCACCACGGCGTCGAAATCGCCGTCGCGGGTGAAGCCGAGGGCGAGCGGGCGGCTCACCTCGAAATCGCCGGGCCAGGAGCACACGATGTCGATCACGCGCTGCTCCGGCTCCTCGGTCACCAGGGCGCGCGGGGCGGGGCCGCCGACGCGCTCCAGGCTTTCCAGCATCTGGCCCACGGTGACGCAGATGCCGGGCAGGTTCAGCACCCGCCAGCCGCCGATGCGCTCGCCCGGCACGGCCAGGGCATGGACGAGGTTGCTCACCACCACATCCGGGGAGGAGAGCCACATCCGCGTTTCCAGCGGCACCGGGCAGTTGGAGGCGATGCCGGCCAGGGGCTCGCGGATGATGCCGCTGGCGAAGGAGGAGGCGGCGGAGTTCGGCTTGCCCGGGCGCACCACGATGGTCGGCAGGCGGCAGACGCGGCCATCGACGAAGCCCTTGCGGGAATAGTCGTTGACCAGGATCTCGCCGATCGCCTTCTGCGCGCCGTAGGAGGACGCCGGCATGGTCGCCATGACCTCCGGCACCACCGCCGGCATCTCACCGCCGAAGACGGCGAGCGAGCTGGCGAAGACGAAGCGGGGCGCCTTGCCGGTGGCGCGGGCGGCCTCCAGCAGGGCGCGCGTGCCATCCACGTTCACCCGCATGCTCAGGTCGAAATCCTGCTCCGACTGGCCGCTCAGCACCGCCGCGAGGTGGTAGATGCCCGCCGTTTCCGCCGTGACCAGCCCGCGCACGAAACCCGGGTCGGCGATGTCGCCGGTGACGGAGGAGACGCGCGCATCGTCCACCGGGCAGGGGGCGAGATCGACCGAGACGATGCGGTCGAAGGCAGGCAGGCCTTCCTTCTTCCCGGCGCCGGCCAGGAGGGCGCGGATCACGCGGCTGCCGAGGAAGCCGGCGCCGCCGGTGACGATGATCTGCATGGACATGCTCCTATCCCTCCGTCCCCGGCACGGCGATGTGCAGGGCGAGGCCCCGGTGGATGATCGCGTCGCGCACATCCTCGGGCAGGTTGGAATCGGTGACGATGGCGGACAGCGCCTCGAGTGGCAGGGCGTTGAAGGTGCCGATGCGCCCGTACTTGCTGCTGTCCGTCACCAGGATGCTGCGGGAGGCGCTCTGCGCCACCGCCCGCTTGACCGCCACCTTGTTCTCCGACGGCGTGGAGACGCCGCGCAGGCCGAAGGAGGAGGTCGAGATGAAGGCGAGGTCGAAGTTGAAGCGGCGGATGGCCTCCGCGGCGGGGTCGCCGACGCAGGACTGGTTCTCGCGCTCCACCTGCCCGCCGGTGTGGTAGAGGCGGCAATCCGCCTCCCGCATCAGGAAGGCGGCGATGACGAAGTCGTTGGTCACCACGGCGATGTCGCTGCGCCCGGCGAGGCCCCTGGCGATCTCCAGCGTCGTGGTGCCGGCATCGAGGTAGAGGATGCCGCCGCGCGGGACGAAGTCCAGCGCCATGCGGCCGATCGCCACCTTCGCCGCATGGGCCATCACCGCCTTGCTGACATGCGAGGGCTCGAAGGAGATGCGCTCCGGCAGGCGGATGCCGCCCGCCACCGACATCACCTGCCCTTCCCGCTCCAGCTGCTGGATGTCGCGCCGCACGGTCATGTGCGAGACGTCCAGCAGCTCGGTCAGCTCGCTGATGCTCAGCACGCCGCGTTCGGCGAGGCGGGCGAGGATCAGCTTCTGACGCTCGGCGGGGATCATGCCGGCCTCAGCGCGCCCCGGAGGCGGGCGTCTTGTAGGGGGCGAACCAGCCCAGCCCGGCCGTGGTCTCGCCGCGCGGGTTGTACTCGCAGCCCACCCAGCCCTTGTAGCCGACGCGGTCGAGCACGGCAAAGAGGTGCGGGTAGTTCAGCTCGCCCTCGTCCGGCTCGTGCCGATCCGGCACCGAGGCGATCTGCACATGGGCGAACTTGCCGTCCATCTTCCCGATCAGCTTCGTCAGGTCGCCGTCCATGATCTGCGCGTGGTAGAGGTCGAGCTGCACGGAGACGTTCGGCCGCCCGACGCGCTCCACCAGCGCCACCGCCTCCAGCTGGTGCGCGATGAAGTAGCCGGGCATGTTGCGGCTGTTGATCGGCTCGACCAGCAGGGTGATCCCTTCGGGCGCCAGCATGTCGGCGGCGTAGCGGAAGTTCTCGACGAAGGCGTTCTCGCAGGCCGCGCGGTCCATGCCCGCGGTGATGCCGGACATGCCGTGCAGCGTCCGGCAGCCCAGCGCCTTGGCATAGCGCAGCGCGATGGCGACGTTGTCGCGGAACTCCTGCTCGCGGCCCGGGATGGCGGCCATGCCGCGCTCGCCATTCGCCCAGTCGCCCGGCGGCATGTTGAACAGCGCCTGGGTCAGCCCGGCGGCCTTCAGCTTCTCCGCCACCGCTTCCGGCGGGTGCTCGTAGGGGAAAAGGAACTCCACCGCCTGGAACCCCGCCTCCGCGGCCGCGGCGAAGCGGTCGAGGAAGGGAAGCTCGGTGAACATCATCGAGAGATTGGCAGCAAAACGCGGCATGTCGTCCGTCTCCTCACCCTGACCCTCAGGCCGCCAGGTCCTGCGCTTCGAAGAAGAAGCGCTCGCCTCCGAAATTCCCCGACTTCAGCGCCAGGGAGAGCGGCTTCCCCACCGCCTTCACCCAGGGCACGCCCGGAGCGATCTGCGGCCCGATATGGAAGCCGCCGATGCCCAGCGACTGGGTGACGATGCCGGAGGTCTCGCCGCCCGCGACGATGAACTGGTCGAAGCCCGCTGCCTCCAGCCTGCGCGCCAGGGCGCCGAAGACGCGCTCCACCGCCTCGCTCGCCTCGGCGGCACCGAAGCGGGCCTGGATCTCCTTCAGCTTCGCCGGCTCGGTGGTGGCATAGACCAGCGGCGCCCATTCGCCCGCCGGCTGCGCCAGCACCCAGTCCGCCAGCTCCCGCGCATAGGCCTCGGCATCGCCCAGGCTGCGCTCCACCTCGACGAACAGGGCGGGCGCGGCGGCGCGATAGGCGGCCACCTGGGCATTGGTCATCTGCGAGCAGGAGCCGGACAGCACGATGGCGCGCCCCTTCGCAGGGCGGCCTTCGGCGGCGGCGCTGGCGGCATCGGCTTCGGTCTTCCAGGCCCGCGCCATGCCGTCGGCGAGGCCCGCGCCGCCGGTGACCAGCTTCATCTCCGCCACGGCCTGGCCCATCACCACCAGATGCGCGTCGCTCAGCGCGTCCAGCACGGCATAGCGGAAGCCCTTGGCCTTCAGTGCCGCCAGCGCCGCGCGCACGGCATCGGCACCCTGGTCCATGACCGTACTCGGCACGTTGCCGGTCTTCCCGCGCGACTGCGCGTCCATCAGCCGCATCAGGTTGCTGTCGGTCATCGGCGTGACCGGATGGTGCCGCATGCCGGATTCCTCCAGCGGCACGCCGTTCACGAAGAGATAGCCGTTGTAGATGGTGCGCCCGTTCACCGGCAGGACCGGGCAGATCACCGTGAAGTCCTCGCCCAGCGTGTCGAGCAGCGCATCCGTCACCGGGCCGATATTGCCCTTCGGCGTGCTGTCGAAGGTGGAGCAGTACTTGAAGAAGAACTGCGGGCAGTCGCGCGCCTGTAGCCAGCGCAGCGCGGCGAGGCTCTGCGACACCGCCTCCTCCACCGGGCAGGAGCGGGTCTTCAGGCTGACGACCACGGCATCGGCCTCGACCGCCAGATCCTCCGGCGGCACGCCGTTGAGCTGCACGGTGCGCAGCCCGTTGGCGACCAGGAAGCCGGCGATGTCGGTGGCGCCGGTGAAGTCGTCCGCGATGACTCCCAGGCGCATCGGAAGGGGGCGCATCACCTGGTCTTCCCTTCCACGCCCGGCAGCTCGATGCCGGCGAAGGTCTTGATCACCGCCGCATCGTCCTCGCGCCCATGGCCGGCGTTGCTGGCATTGGCGAACATCGTGTAGGCGGTGCTGGCCAGCGGCAGCGGGAAGCCCAGCGACAGCGCCGTCTCCGTCACCAGCCGCAGGTCCTTCACGAAGATGTCCACCGCCGAATGTGGCGTGTAGTCGCCATCGACCACATGCTTCATCCGGTTCTCGAACATCCAGCTGTTGCCGGCGGCATTGGTCACCACCTCGTACATCGTGCCGAGCGGGATGCCGGCCTTCGCGGCCAGCGCCATCGCCTCGGCCCCCGCCGCGATATGCACCCCGGCGAGGAGCTGGTGGATGATCTTCACCGTGGCGCCCAGGCCGATCTCGTCGCCGATCTCATAGACCTTGCCCGCCACCGCATCGAGCACGGGGCGCAGCCGGTCGAAGGCCTGCTTCGGCCCGGAAGCCATCACCGTCATCTGCCCCGCCGCCGCCTTGGCGGCCCCGCCCGAGACCGGCGCGTCCAGCATCAGCAGGCCCATCGCCTCCAGCTCCGCGGCCAGGGCGCGGGAATCGGCGGCGGAGATGGTGGCGGAGACCATGACGCCGGTGCCGGGGCGCAGCTTCCGCGCCAGCCCGTTCTCGCCCAGTAGCACGGCGCGGCACTGCGCGGCGTTCACCACCAGCAACAGCACGGCATCCAGTTCCCCGGCGAAGGCAGAGGCATCCGGCCCCGCCGCCACGGCGCCAGCCTCGGTCAGCGCCTGACAGGCCGCCGGGTTCAGGTCCGCGCCATAGGTCGCCAGCCCGGCCGCGAGGCAGGAGCGCGCCGCGCCCATGCCCATGGAGCCGAGGCCGACCACACAGGCCCGGTACCGGTTGTCGCTGCTCATCGGTCCTCCGATGTGAATTTCTGTTCGCCCGCTTGCGCGTGGCGGCGGTTATAAACCGGCTGCCGGCGCTGTTAAGCGAGAAAAGCACAAAATTTCACATCCAGAGACTAGTTTTTTCACGCCCTGGCGGGCGACGGACAGCCGTCGTCTGCGGCGCGAGTGCCGGGGCCTCCCGGCCGTTCCCGTCCCCGCCACGGGAACGCCACGCGTGGGGCCACAAATGGAAACCGGGAGGAGGCACATGGCCTCCTCCCGGCGGAAACGGTGCCGCGTGGTTCAGGCGGCTTCGTAGACGACGGTCTCCTTGCCGGAATCGCCCACCACCAGGAAGACGGTGGCGTCGCTGAAGTCGTCGTTGCGGAAGTAGTGCGGCCGCCCGGCGGGGGTCTTCACCACGTCGAGCGGGCCGAGCTTCGCTTCCACGACCTTGCCGTCATCGCCGACCCAGCCGACGGTGACGCAGCCTTCGAGCACGAGGTAGGCGTCCTCGACATCGCGCACATAGGGCTTCACGCCGACGCCGCGGGGGATGCCCAGCATCTCCTTGCGCGCGGTGGTGGACTGCACGCCACCCTCGCCGACATAGACCTTGCGGAAGAAGCCTGCCTTCTCCGCGATCACCGGCTGCTGGGTGAAGCGGATGACGTGGTGCGCCATGAGCTGCTGCAACGGGTGCGCGCCCTCGGTGGACAGCATCTCCGTCTGGCCCGGCTTGGCGCCGAAGGCACGGGCGAGCGCGGCGTCGGTGTCCTTGGGGTGATAGACATAGCGCGGGGGCTGCGGCTTGCCGACATCGACGCTGATGCTCATCAGCACGGGCTTCACGCCCTCGTTGCGGAAGCCGTGCGGCACGTCGCGGGCGTTCAGGATCATGTCCTTGGGACCGAGCTTGACCTCGACCACCTGCCCGTCCTGCTCCCAGCCCACGGTCAGCACGCCGTCGATGATGAGGAAGCTCTCCTCGATCTCATGCGCGTGGCAGGCCGCGTACTTGCCCGGCTCCTTGTGGATCAGGCTCAGCGTGAAGTTGTCGGCCTTCATGGTGGAGGTGTCGCCGACCTTGGGCGAGCCGCCGGCGCCGATATAGCGCATCTGCGCGCGGGAGAGTTCCGGAAAGCCGCGGTTCGAGGGGAAGGCGTCCCAGTCGAAGGCCTTCTGCGCGTGCCGGCCGATGTGGCGCTGCAGGTCCGCTTCCAGCGGGACCGTGGCGGGCGGGGCGATGACGTTCATCCGGAACTCCTTTCTTGCAGGTGCGGCCGTGCCGTCCGGAAACTCCTGTAGCCGCGTTCCTGTTTGCCTGCTATACGCTGTTTTATGGGTAAACACATTTTGGATGCGGAGGTGCCCCCGGCGGCGGCAGGCGGGGAGGCGGATGACCGCTACCTCGTCCCCGGCCTCGTGCGCGGGTTGCAGGCGCTGCAGGCCTTCACGCCCGAACGCCGCCGCATGACGCTGGTGGAAATCGGCGCGGCGCTGGGCATCACCCGCTCCGCCGCCTACCGGCTGGTCTATACGCTGGACCAGCTAGGCTTCCTGGTGCACGACCCGCAGACGCGCACCTATGCGCTGGGTCCGGCCGTGCTGCGCCTGGGCTATGGCTATATCGCTTCCCGCGACCTGCCCGAGGTCGCCGCGCCGCATCTGGAGGCGCTGCGCGACCGCACCCAATGGTCCGCCCATCTGGGGGTGCTGGAGGGGCGCGACGTCGTCTACCTGATGCGGATGCCGACGCGGCGCGCCGTGTCCTCGGTGGTGCAGGTCGGCTCGCGCCTGCCCGCGCATGCCACCGGCATGGGGCGCGTGCTGCTGGCGGGGCTGGAGGATGCGGCGATCGAGGCGCTGTACCGTGACACCCGGCTGGAATCCTACAGCGGCCGCACCCCGGCCACCCTGCCCGCGCTGCTGAAACAGGCCCGGCTGGACCGCGCCTCCGGCACCGTCACCAATGTCGCGGGCTACGAGGCCGGGGTGACGAGCATCGCGGCCCCCATCCGCGATGTCTCGGGCCGCGCGGTGGCGGCGATCAACATCTCCACCGTCGCGCTGCTGGTGACGGAGGCCGAGCTGCGCGGCCCTCTGGCGCAGGAGGTCACGGCCAGCGCCGCCGCCATTTCCCGGGCCCTGGGCCACGCGCCGGCGGAAGCCGAGCCCCGGCCCCGCAAGGCGGGCGGCTGAGGCCGCCACGCCATCCCCGACAGGCCCTGGCCGGGAATCCCCCGGGCCAGGGCCAGGAAAGCCGGAAGCAGCCCCCCCGCTTCCGGTCCGGTAGAAGAAACCCCGCAACAAGCGGGCCGGAACGCCGGTCACACGTCCCAGCAACGATCCTGAACGGGAGTTCCCCATGTTCCAACCCGCCCCGGGCCGCCGCGCCCTGCTTGGCGCCACGGCCGCCCTCGCCGCCGCGGGGCTGCGCCCGGCCCGCGCCGCTTCCTGGCCCTCGCGCCAGGTGACCATCGTCGCCCCCTTCACCCCCGGCGGCCCGGTGGACGTGCTGGCGCGCGTCGTGGCGCAGGGGCTGCAGGCCGGCAGCGGCCAGAATACGGTGGTGGACAACCGCGTGGGCGCCCAGGGCAATATCGGCATCGACGCGGTACGCCGTGCGGCGCCGGACGGCCACACGCTGCTTCTGGTGCCGGCGGGCAACCTGACCATCAACCCCACGCTGATGCGCGACCTGCCCTTCGACGTGGAGCGGGATTTCCTGCCGCTGAACCTGCTGGCCACGGCGCCCAACGTCATCGTCTGTGACCCGCGCCTGCCGGTGCGCGACATCCAGGGGCTGCTCGCCTTCGCAAAGACGCAGAAGGATGGCGTGACCTATGCCAGCCCTGGCTTCGGCAGCCAGCTTCACCTGGCGGGCGAGCTGCTGGCGCAGCGGACCGGCATCCCCATGCTGCACGTGCCCTACAAGGGTTCCAGCCAGGCGGCGACGGATGTGATGTCGGGGCAGGTGCAGCTCCTCTTCACCAACCTGCCGGCCGTGCTGGAGGCGGTGCGCGATGGCCAGCTCCGCGCCCTGGCCCTCACCACGGCGCAGCGCACCCCGGTGATGCCGGACATCCCGACGCTGGGCGAGCTGGGCGTGGAGGGCTTCGACATCACCTCCTGGTACGGGCTGCTGGCGCCGCGCGCCGTGCCGCCCGCCCTGGCGGAGGAGATCCACACCACGGTCGCGCGCATCCTGCACGAGCCGCGCACGAGCACCGCCCTTGCCGCCCAGGGCCTCACCCTCTCCGACGAATCCATGGTGGATTTCGCTGCCCGCATCCGGGCGGAAACCGCTGTCTGGGCGAAGGTGATCCGCGAACGGAAGATCGAGCCACAGCTCTGAGGCCGGTTGCGCTTCGCCGCCTGGCGTCGCGCCGTCCCGGGGGGACGAGGCTCCGCCTTTTTCCCCCGGCCTCCATCCGCCAGGACGCTTCACAGGACCATCGCAAAGTCCTCGTCATCCAGACCAAATAAGTCCAGATTAAACACACATGCAGAAGACGGATGGGACGGCATCATTTTCTTGCTACCGGTGGGTTTTTCAAGCCGGATATTATGGTGACGGGTTCAGGCGGCGGCGCGATGGGTTTATCCTTCCCGTCCAGGACACCGGCATTTCCCGATGTCCTCCACGGACGGGAGATTGCCCCGCATGTCCGACGACACACGGACCCCCGGAACCCTGCACCTGCAATTCGATGGCCATGCCATCGAGGCAGTCCCCGGAACCTCGCTGCTGCAGGCCTGGACGGCCGCCGGGCTGACGCTGACGGAGAATGTCGGCTGCATGGGCCAGGGAGTCTGCGGGGCCTGCCGCGTGCTGGTGCGCCGACCGGGCCAGCGCCTGGCCAGTACGGCGCTGGCCTGCGAGATGCTGGCCGAGGAAGGGATGCAGGTCTCCTTCATCGACCATTTCCCGGCCCGCCGCCCGCACGCCTATGACCTGCACGCGCTGACCGACAGCTGGACCGCGATCGACCAGATCGACGCCGTCTTCCCCGAGGCCAAGCACTGCCGCCACTGCAACGGCTGCGACCGCGCCTGTCCCAAGGGGATCGAGGTGCAGCGCATGGTCAACCTCGCCGCCGTGGGGCAGGCCAATGCGGCGGCCGAGCTCTTCGACCACTGCGTGCTCTGCAACCTCTGCGTCGCCGCCTGCCCGGAGCATATAGACCCGGCGCATCTGGGCCAGTTCGTGCGGCGGATGAACGCCTCGCTGACGCTGCGCCCCTCCGACCTGATCATGCGGCTGCACGAGATAGAGGACGGCCGCCAGCCGATCGACTTCGGCGCGCCAGGTGCCAATCCGCCGCCGAAGGGAGCCGCGCCATGAGCGCCGCCGGGATCCCCCATGCCCAGGCGCTGGACGCCTGGCGCGCCGCCTCCCCCGCCCCGCCCCGGACGCTGGACCTGCCGGTGCCGGAGCTGCTGGCCGGCTACCATCCGGACCGTCAGCCCGGCGCCATGGTGACGCTGCGGGTCGGCACCAGCGCCGGCCAGGAATGCCCGGCCATCCTGGCGGACCTGCTGCAGGCGGATTCGCTGCTGGAGGATGTGGACATCGCCGGCGCTCCGATGCTGGACGCGGACGTGCTGGTGATCGGCGGCGGCGGCGCGGGCTGCGTCGCGGCGCTGACCGCCGCGCGCGCCGGGGCCCGCGTGCTGCTCGCCACCAAGCTGCGCATCGGCGACAGCAACACGGTGATGGCGGAGGGCGGCATCCAGGCCGCGGTCGGCGCCGAGGACAGCCTGCAGCGGCATTTCGAGGACACGCTGCGCGCCGGGCACTTCGCCGCCGACAAGGCGCTGGTGGCGGCGTTGGTGTCGGGCGGGCCACAGGCGATCCGCTGGCTGATCCAGGAGGGGATGAGCTTCGACCTCACCGAGGGCAGCCAGCGCATGGGCGGCACGCTGCTGCGCAAGAAGCCCGGCGGCGCCACCGCCGCCCGGCTGCTCTCCTATCGCGACTTCACCGGGCTGGAACTGATGCGGGCGCTGCGCGAGGCGACCCTGCTGCAGCCGGGGATCACCATCCTCGACCGTCATCCGGCGCTGGAGCTGCTGAGCGACGACCGCGGCCGCTGCGCCGGGGCGGTGCTGCACGACTTCGCGCATGGCCGCCCGGTGCTGGCCCGGGCCGGGGCGGTGGTGCTGGCCACCGGCGGCTCGGGGCGGCTGCACCTCGCGGGCTTTCCCACCTCCAACCACTATGGCGCCACGGCGGACGGTCTGGTGCTGGCCTATCGCCTCGGCGCCCCGCTGCGGGAGGTGAACAGCTTCCAGTACCACCCGACCGGCATCGCCTGGCCGCCGCACATGGAGGGCTCCCTGGTCAGCGAGGCGGCGCGTTCCTCCGGCGCCTTCCTGGTGAACGGCAAGGGCGAGCGCTTCGTGGACGAGTTGCAGCCGCGCGACGTGGTGGCCTCCGCCATCCTGCGCGAGATCGCCGAGGGGCGAGGCGTGGAACGCGACGGCAAGGTTGGGATCTTCCTCGACACGCCGACGCTGGAGAAGGGCAGGCCCGGCATCCTGGAGAAGAGCCTCGTCACCCTGCGCCACCTCGCCCATCGCGGCGGCTTCGATCCGGCCGAGGAGCCCTTCCTGATCCGCCCGACGCTGCACTACCAGAACGGCGGCGTGGAGATCGATCCGGCAGGTCGCACCGCCGTCCCCGGCCTGCTCTGCGCGGGCGAGGTGACGGGCGGGCTGCATGGGCGCAACCGCATGATGGGCAATGCCCTGCTGGAGCTCGTGGTCTTCGGCCGCCATGCCGGCGCCGGGGCCGCCGCCGAGGCGCGGGCGGAACGGCCGCGCAACGTGGGGCTGACGCATCTCGCCGACTGGCGACGTGCCCTGGTGGCGCAGGGCCTGCCGCTCAGCCGCAAGGCTCCGATGATCTTTCCGCCCTACGGCCACTTCGATGCCGTCACCGACCGGGGGATGGCCGCATGACCGCCGTGCTCACCGCCGAGGCGATCCGGGTCGGCCCGGACCTCGCCGCCTGGCTCAAGGTTGGCGGCGGCGAGGGACTGGAACGCGCCCTCGACGATCCCGCCGGCATCATCCCCGCCCTGGAGGCCGCCGGGCTGCGCGGCCTGGGCGGCGCCGGCTTCCCGACGCACCGCAAATGGGCCGCCGTGGCGGCGCAGCCGCCCTTCCCCGAGGGCGGCGGCAAGTGGATCATCTGCAACGGCAACGAGGACGAGCCGGGTACCTTCAAGGACCGCTTCCTGCTCTCCCGCACGCCGCATCAGGTGATCGAGGGCGCGCTGATCGGCGCCCTGGCGGTGAAGGCGAACATGATCGCCCTCTACGTCAATCCGCGCGAGACGGCCTCCGTGAAGGCCCTGCGCGCCGCCGCCGATGCCTGGCGCGCGCATCCGCTGCTGGCCCGTGTCTCGGAATCTGTCGGCACCCCGGTGCAGATGCGCGTCAGCGAGAGCGCCGGTCTCTATGTGGGCGGCGAGGAGACCGCGGCGGTGGCCAGCGTCATGGGCGGCTTCCCCTTCCCGTCGCTGAAGCCGCCCTTCCCCGCGGAAAAGGGCGTGAACGGCGCGCCGACGCTGCTGAACAACGTCGAGACCTTCGCCCATGTCCCGCATATCCTCCAGCACGGCGCGGCATGGTACCGGGCGCTGGGCCTCGGGGAGGCGGCGGGCACCAAGCTCTACTCGCTGTCCGGCGACGTGCTGCGGCCGGGCCTGCACGAGCTACCGATGGGCACTTCGCTGCGCGAGCTGGTCTTCCGCTGCGGCGGCGGCATGCTGGCGGGCAAGGCGTTCAAGGCGGTCTTCACCGGTGGCCCCTCCAACACGCTGCTGACAGACCGGGACCTCGACGTCGCGCTGGACTTCGACAGCCTGCGCGCCCGCGGCTCGCGCCTCGGCACCGGCGCCATGATCGTGGTGGGCGAAGGCACCAGCATCCTGCGCAAGACAGCGGAGTACGTCGCCTTCTTCGCGGCGAGCTCCTGCGGCCAGTGCCCCTCCTGCAAGATCGGCACGCACCAGGTCTCGCGCATCCTCGAACGCATCGAGGCCGGGGCCGGCCGCCCCACCGACCTCGCGGCTCTGGAGAACTTGACGCGCCTCCTGCCCGGCTCCGGCCGCTGCGGACTGGTGGACGGCGCCGCCACGGTGCTGGCCAGCTCCCTCGCCACCTTCCGGAGCGAATACGAACGGGCAGTCGGCCTGTACTGAACCCTGCCCCGGCGGGTCCGCTGCGCTTCGTGGCGGGCCGCCGGGGGAAACCACGGGGAGGGGCGCCGGAAAGGAGACGGCCCGGATCCCGGAATCGCGTGGAAAGTTTGGTTGCCGAACGGGTGCCGCGTGATCCCCGCAACCTTTGCCTTTCGCATGAAAGGCGGAAACCCGTCTTTTGCCGGCCGGGTGGAAGCCCGTTGGAAAGCGGAAAATCATCCTGAAACCCCGGCTTTCCGGAATTTCGGATAAAGGATATTGCGCCCGGCGCGGAATTCCACATCTATGGGGGCGATTTATTCCCCTTTCTCGTTTTGAACCGAAGACAAATGGCCAACAAATCCCCGATCAACCTCGACAATCTCTCGGTTCAGGAACTCACCGCCCTGATTGCCAGCGCCGAGGAAAAGCGCCGGGAGAAACTGGCGGAGGCGAAGCGTGACCTCCTGGCCGAAATGGAGGAGAAGGCGGCGGCCCTGGGCCTATCGCTCGAAGGTCTTGTCCAGGCCGAGGCACCGGCCCGGGGCGGCCGCAAGGTCCGCCGTGCCACCGCCGGCGCGGCGGCTGCCAAGTATCGCGGCCCCAATGGCGAGGAATGGTCCGGCCGCGGCCGCCCACCCGCCTGGATCGTGATGGCGGAGTCCGAGGGCAAGAACCGGGAAGGCTTCCGGATCTGAGCCGGCCACGGGACCGGGGGTAAATTCCCCAACCCTCCGGTCGCGTTCCGCGGGCCGGCATCGCCGGCCCGGACGAGGCCGCATCAGCCGTGGTGGTTGTAGCGGCGGTAGACGATCTGCGTCGGCGGGCCGACCAGGTACTTCCCGACACCTTCCCGCAGGGCCCGCGCATAGACGGGCAGTGCGCCCTCGAAAGCCTCGATCGTGCGGTCGATGGCGTCGTCGTCATGGGCATAGCTGATCACCAGCGAAGGGCCGATGACGCCACGCCGGATCAGCTCCTGCATCAGCAGGGCGCGGAAATGCTGGGAGGCATGGCCCTCCGCGTCGCGCGTGCCGAAGACGAGGTTGCTGCCCCGCCCCTCGATCGGCACATGCTCCGCCAGCCCCAGCGCCGCCGTCCGCTCGCGCAGCGCGGCCGCCAGGCGGTCGCCCTGGCGCTGCATGGTCTCCACCACCGGTTCCTCGCGGTACACCCGCATCGTGGCTATGGCGGCGGCCAGGGCATGGGTTTCCCCGCCATGGGTGGTGGACAGCAGGAAGACCCGCTCCCCCTGGTGTTGCAGACCGCCCAGCTCCATGTAGCGGCGCTTTCCGGCCAGGGCGGAAATGGCGAAGCCATTGGCCAGCGCCTTGCCGAAAGTGCTGAGATCCGGGTCCAGCCCGTAATATTCCTGGCCGCCGCCATTCGCGAGGCGGAAGCCGTTGATCATCTCGTCCAGGATGAAAAGCGCGCCGTTCTCCTGGCACAGCGCCTGGACCGCGGGCAGATAGCCCGGCGGCGCATCGGCGTATTTGCAGCTTTCCATCAGGACGCCCGCGATCCGTCCGGGATGCGCGGCGAAGAGCGCGCGCAGGGCCTCGATATCGCCATAGGGAAAGCGCAGGCTCAGGCTGACATTCTCCGGCGGAATGCCCGCATCCATCGCCGTGGTGCCGATAAACCAGTCGTCATAGGAAAAGAAGGGGTGGTCGGCGCAGAAGGCGATCATGTCGCGCTTCGTGGCGGCCCGTGCGATCTTCACCGCGGCGGAAACGGCGGTGCTGCCGTCCTTGGTGAACTTCACCATCTCCGCGGCGGGCACCATGGACAGGAAGGCCTCGGCGCATTCCACTTCCAGCCGGTGCGGGCGGCAGAAATTGGTGCCGAGGGACAGGGCCTCCCGCACCGCTGCCAGCACGGCGGGGTGCCCGTGCCCCAGCCCCACGGAGCGCAGCCCCGGGCTGTATTCGATGTACTCGTTGCCGTCCGCGTCCCAGACATGGCAACCCTCGCCACGCTCGATGAAGCCGGGGGCCAGTTCGGGGAACTGGTCGTCGCCCTTGGCATAGGTGTGGGCCCCGCCGGGGATCACCGCATGGGCCCTGGCCTGCAAACGCCTGGATTCGGGATAGGGCATTCGTCCGCTGAGCTCCGCCGATCGGTTTGGGATTGCCAGCCGCGCCCGCTATCGTGAAACGCCCCAGCCATGGCGTCTCCCATCGGCCGGACGCCGTCGCTGGCCTTTGTTGCAACGCCACGTTCCGTCTCATTTCTTAGTGGCGGCGTTGTTTGACAGTAAGAAGTATATTGTGAATTGTGGGATAGGGTTTTCACGTTAGGGTTGTTCATGGACGATTTTTGGACAACCATCGACAGCGCCGACGACCTGCGTCTCGGTGAGGTCATGCCCGCCTGGTTCGCCGGGCGTATGATGGCGGATGACTGGCTGTTCGGCCTGCTGCTGACCACGGGCCACACCATGATCATCCGCAATATCGACGCCATCCATGTGTCGCGTACCGGGCATGTCCTGCTCGACGTGAACATGGCCACGGCGTCGGATGCGCCGCGGCTTTCCGGGCCGCTCCTCACCTCCCCGACGGAACGCGGCCGCGCGACCGTTGCCTTGGCGCAGGTGGCCGTGGCCTTCGAGCTCAAGGACGTGCCGGAGGACTGAGCGCCGGGTCCCGCCGGTCGTCTTCCGCGACACCCCTTGGAGCTACCCCCCTCCGCCCGGGAATGGTAGCCGGGGAGGGTCAGCAGGAAGGGGGTGACCATGGGTCGTCGTCAGATGAAGGGCGCCAACCGCCGGACCACGAAGCCCCGGGCGAAGTCCGTGGAAGGTCCGGTCCTGGAGCAGGAACGGCCCGGCCACTCGGCCGAGGCGGAGATCGCGCGGCTGCGGCAGGAATTGCGGGAGGCCCGCGCCACCCTGGAGCGGCTGGCGCTGACGCATGAACCCGAGGCCGCCCGGGCCGCCCTGTCCCGGCGCCTCGCGGAGCTGGAGGAGGCCCGGCAGGTCGCGCGCGGCCATGCCGTGGAAGCCGCCCTGGCGCGTTCCCGGGCCGAGGCCGACCTGCAGGCGCTGCGCAACGCCCTCTCCCGCGCACCGGGCCTGTCGGGCTGGCTCCTGCGCCGCGCCCAGCGGCGGCTGGAGGAAAAGACGCCGCACCAGGGGTGATGCGGGCGGAGCCTGCCCCGGGGACGGCCACGAAGCGCAGTGCCGAAGCCCAGGCGGCCCCGCCCCGCGTGGGCTTCTACTGCTGCGGCCCCTTTCCGGGCATGGACGGCGTGGCCGGGGCATGGCGGCTGCCGGCAGGCCGGCCACGCCGGCGATGGATCGGGATCACCTCGGCCGAACGTGGCAGGAAGTGCTCGGCGACGCGCCGGGGATCGGCCTCTCCGGCCCGCAGTTCCAGGCAGCGGCCCAGGATGTCGCGCAGGGCGCCGTTCTCCGCCGCCGCCAGCGTCTCCAGCCAGTCGGTCAGGAAGGCGTTCACCTCGGAGGACATGCCCCGGCTGCAACAGGCGGCCACGTCCTCCAGCTCGCGCGCCTCCAGCCCTTCCCGGAGGCGCCGCAGCGGCGCGATGACGCCGTGGCGGAGCAGCGCACCGAAGACACCGCCCCGATTCGCCAGCCGCTCCTCCTCCAGCGCCTTCAGCAGCGCCGATGCGGCCTGCGTATCCTCCGATTCGAGCCAGGCGCTCGCCGCCGTCAGGGCGACCTGCCAGTCCGGATCCAGCCGCAGGAAGGGGCCCCAGGTGCTGCCCGGCAGGGGGTAGCGCCCGGCATAGGCCCGCAGGGCCCGCACCGCCTCGCGCCGGCTCCACAGCGGAAGCCCGTTGGCGAGGCCGAAGGCATAGAGCTCCTCCAGGGAGGTCCGGGCGGCCCGGTCGTCATGCAGCCCGGCTCGCAGGGCCTCCCCCAGCAGCATGTCCTCGTAGCCCCGCCAGGATCGCAGGCGGCGGTCCAGCGAGGGTTCCTCCAGGAGCCGGGCGAAGCTCTCGGGTTCGGTCAGGAACAGGGGCTGCCAGGTGATATGGGGTCGTGGCATGGAATTTTTCCCCTGCGTCCGGTGCGGGCCTCGAAAGCCTGCCCGGCACTGTGCCGGCATCTGGTTGAGAAAAGGTTAACGGCACACCCCGGCGCTAAGAATCCGGCAACCATTCCGCATCCGGGCTTTCCGGCCCTCGCCGCATCCGATGGCGCCCGCGCCGCGCCTTCCCCGGCATCGCATCGCCGGGCTGCGGAACGGGGCCCGCAGGGTGAACCCTGTCCAGACAGCGGCGTTCCCGTTGGGCCCCGGCCGAGCCGGCGCTCCCTTTCCGGGGCGCCGCTGCCCGGCCGCAGAAGGAGATCCGGACGATGGCAAAGGGACAGGTGCTGGTGGTCGCGACGTCACATGGCCTCCTGGGCGACGGGCCGGAGCGCACCGGGCTGTGGCTGGAGGAACTGGCCGTGCCCTACTACGCCCTGCTGGATGCGGGCTTCGAGGTGCTCCTGGCCTCCACCGCCGGCGGCGAGATCCCCTTCGACCCGCGCAGCCTGCCGGGCGCCTCGCCCGAGCCCAATGGCATCCACGGCGCCGTGGGCCGCTTCCTGGCCGATGAGGGCGCCATGGCCCTGGCCCGCGCCTCGTCGGGGCTGGAGGACGTGGCGGAGCAGCCCCATGACGCGGTCTTCCTGCCGGGCGGTCATGGCACGATGTGGGACCTGCCGGCCAGCCGGCCGCTGGCCACGCTGGTCGGCCACGCCATGGAGGCCGGCAAGCCGGTCGCCGCCCTCTGCCACGGTCCGGCCGGGCTGGTGGCGGCGCATCGCAAGGGCACCAGCGCCCCGGTGGTGGAGGGACGGCGGGTCACAGGCTTCAGCAACCGCGAGGAAGCCGCCACGGGCCTGTCGGAGACGGTTCCCTTCCTGCTGGAGGACCGGCTGCGCTCCCTGGGCGCGCACTACGAGAGCGGCCCGGACTTCACGGGATTCGCGCTGCGCGACGGCAACCTGATCACCGGGCAGAACCCGCAATCCTCGGCGCTGGTGGTGCAGCATCTGCTTGCCGCCATGAAGGAGCGCCACTGATCCGGTCGGCATGGGTTTTCCTGGCACCAGGGCGCCCTGCCAGCCCCCATGCCCGGTATCAGCGGCGTGACAGCACGACCAGATAGCCGCAGGGCTGTTCCGAGGCGTTCTCGAAGCCGCAATCCGCCGGGGCGCCCAGCACCAGGCAGTCCCCGGCGGCGAGCCGGTGCCGCGCCGCGCCCTCGTGGAACAGCAGCTCGCCTTCCAGCACCCAGATCACGTGCTTCCAGGACAGGTAGGTGGAGGCCGGGTAGTCCACCCGCGCCCCCGCGGGCAGTTCCACCCGCACCAGCTCCGGGTCGCTGCCCGAAGGTGTGACGGCGCGGCGCAGATAGCCCGTTTCCGGGTCGCGCCAGAGCGGCTGCGCGGCGGCCCGGGACACGCGCCCGCCCCCGGCATCGCCCTCCGCCCGCGCCAGCAGGGTGGAAAGCGTCAGCCCCAGCGCCGAGGCCAGGCGCCCGAGCAGCGCGGCGGTCGGGCTGGCCTCGGCGCGTTCCACCTTGCTGATCATGGCCCGCGAGACGGCGGAACGTTCGGCCATCTCGGCGATGGACCAGCCGCGTTCCTCCCGCTCCGCCCGCAGCCGGGCGGCCAGCGAGGCCGTCAGGTCGGATGGCTCCATCTCGTCTTGTATATTGCTCATGCGTCCATCATAGTAGATAGCACACCGCCCGGTGACCAGCCGCCTCGATCCAGCCGGATGACGCAATACCCCATGGCCCATCGCCCGAAGGACGGGATCGCATGATCCCACTCGCCCCGATCGGCCACAATGGCGGTCCGCCCCTGGAGGAGCCCGATCCCGGCGCTTCGGGCCGGCTGCATCTCTGGCGCAGGGCACACAAGAAGGCCTGGAAGACGCCGCCGCGCGAGATCGCGCTGCGCCGCCTGGCCCGGGCCGAGGAGCTGGGCATGACCTACCGCGAATACACGCTCGAAATCCTAGAACGGGGCCGCTACCTGTGAGCCAAGCCAAAGCGGGGCGCCAGATCGTCCTGAATGCCTTCGACATGGCCTGTGTCGGGCATATCCAGCAGGGGATGTGGACGCATCCGCGCGACCGCTCCACGGATTATCTCAGGCTCGACCACTGGATGCGCCTCGCGCAGACGCTGGAACGCGGGCTGTTCGACGGGCTGTTCCTCGCCGATGTGCTGGGCATCTACGATGTGTATGGCCACAGCCCCGATGCGTCCCTGCGCGGCGCGGTGCAGGTGCCGCTGCTGGACCCGATGCTGCTGGTGCCGGCCATGGCCGGCGTCACGCGGCACCTGGGCTTCGGCATCACCTGCAACCTCGCCTACGAGGCGCCCTATCTCTTCGCGCGGCGCTTCTCCACGCTGGACCACCTGACGCAGGGGCGCGCGGGCTGGAACATCGTCACCGGCTATCTCGACAGCGCGGCGCGCGCCATGGGGATGGCGTCGCAGATGGCGCATGACGACCGCTATGACCTCGCCGACGAATACATGGAACTCGTCTACAAGCTGTGGGAGGGAAGTTGGGCCGACGATGCCGTGCGAGCGGACCGGGCGGCGGGCCTCTATGCCAATCCCGCCCGCGTGCGCCACGTGCGGCACGAAGGCGCGCAGTACCGGCTCGACGCCCCGCATCTGGTGGAACCCTCGCCGCAGCGCACGCCGGTGCTGTTCCAGGCCGGTGCCTCCGACCGTGGACGCCGCTTCGCCGCGCGCCATGCGGAATGCGTCTTCGTCAATGGCGGCGCGAAGCCGGCCGTGGCGCAGCTCGTCGCCGACCTGCGCGCCCGCGCGGCGGAACGGCCGCTGAAGGTGCTGGTCGGCGCCACGCTGGTGGTCGGCCGCACCGAGGCTGAGGCACGCGACCTGCTGGAGGACTACCGCCGCCATGCCAGCGTCGAGGGGGCCCTGGCCCATGCCTCGGCCTCGCTGGGCATCGACTTCGCCCGCTATGGCATGGACGAGCCGATCGAGGCCGGGCCGACCCAGGCCATCCAGTCCAATGTCGAGGCCGCGAAGCGTGCCGCCGGCCCGGTCTGGACCAAGCGCAAGCTGATCGACCAGTTCGTGCTGGGCAGCCGCCAGCCGCCCATCGTGGGTTCGGCGGAACAGGTGGCCGAGGCGCTGATCCGCTGGGTCGAGGAGACGGATGTGGACGGCTTCAACCTGTCCCGCACCGTGGTGCCGGAATGCCTGGAGGCGGTGGTGGAGCGCGTCGTGCCCGTCCTGCAGGAACGCGGCGCCTTCAAGCACGCCTACGCGCCCGGGACGTTGCGCGAGAAGCTGTTCGGCGCCGGGCCGCGCCTCGCCTCGCCGCATCCGGCGGCGGGGTATCGCTTTCCGGCATGATCCGGCGTCAACAGGAGCCAACGAACCGGGTCCAGGGCGCACAGCGTCCTGGCGGATGAGGGTATCGGGGGAAGGCGGCGCCTTCCCCCGGGGACACCTAGAACCCCACGCGGTCCCCGCCCTTGAGCGACAGGATCTCCCGCGCCTCGTCCGGCGAGGCGATCTCCAGGCCGAGGCCCTCGATGATCTGCCGCGCCAGCCGCACCTGCTCCGCGTTGCTGGTGGCGTACTTGCCCGGCCCGGCCCAGAGGCTGTCCTCCAGCCCGACGCGGACATTGCCGCCCATGGCCGCCGCCATGGCCGCGATGGGAAGCTGGTTGCGCCCGGCGCCAAGCACGGACCAGCGGTAGTTGTCGCCGAAGAGCCGGTCGGCGGTGCGCTTCATGTGCATCACGTCCTCCGGATGCGCGCCGATGCCGCCTTGCAGGCCGAAGACCGTCTGGATGAAGAGCGGCGCCTTCACCAGCCCGCGGTCGAAGAAGTATTTCAGGTTGTAGAGATGCGCGGTGTCATAGCACTCGAACTCGAAGCGCGTGTCGTTGCCGGCGCAGGTGGTCAGGATGTACTCGATCTGGCCGAAGGTGTTGCGGAAGATGATGTCCTTGTTGGCGAGGTAGCTGCGCTCCCACTCGTGCTTCAGGTCCTTGAAGCGGTCGAGCATCCCGAACAGGCCGAAATTCATCGAGCCCAGGTTCAACGAGGCGACCTCCGGCCTGAAGGTCGCGGCGGGGCGGACGCGCTCCTCGATGCTCATGGTCGGCGCGCCGCCGGTGGTCAGGTTCACCACGCAGTTCGTGCGCTGCTTGATGACCGGCAGGAACTTCGCGAAGGCCTCCGGCGTCTGGTCCGGCTCCCCGGTCTCAGGGTTGCGGGCATGCAGGTGGACGATGGCGGCCCCGGCCTCTGCGGCGCCGACCGCCGCCTCGGCGATCTCCTCTGGCGTGACCGGCAGGTGCGGCGACATGCTCGGCGTGTGGATCGCGCCCGTGACGGCGCAGGTGATGATGACCTTGCGCTTGGTGGCCATGCTCAGCGTCTCTCCTGTTCCTGCTTGTGCGCCCGCAAGGCGGCGAGGCGTGCGTCGCGCCACTGCATCCGCTCCGGCAGGTCGTCACGTCGCGGCCATTGCCGCATGATCTCGGCGGTCCTCGCCTCGCCGAAGACCTCCGGCGGTGCCGGATCGGCGGCGAGGCGGCGGTAGAAGCCGGTGTAGCGGGCGCAGTAGTCGGGAATGCCGCCCGGCGCGTTCAGCTCGATGGTCGCGAAGGGGCCGAGGAAGCTCCAGCGCAGGCCGAGCCCGTCCGCCACCGTGCGGTCCAGGTCCTCGGGGGTGACATAGCCTTCCTCGACCAGCCGGAAGGCCTCGGCCAGCAGCGCACCCTGGAGCCGGTTGAGCACGAAGCCCTCGATCTCCTTCAGCACCGTGACCGGCACCTGCCCGATGGAATCGTAGATCTCCCGCGCCCGCGTCACCACGGCGGGATCGGTCCATTCGGCGCCGGAAATCTCCACCACCGGCACGAGGTGCGGCGGGTTCACCGGATGCCCGATCAGGCAGCGCGGCCGCCCCGGCAGGTCGTCGGTGAAGAGCGAGCAGCGGATGGCGGAGGAGGAGGAGGCGATGATGGCCCCACGCGGCGCCAGGGCGTCGAGCTCGCGGAACAGCGCCCGCTTCACCTCCAGCACCTCCGGCCCGTTCTCCTGCACGAAATCCACGCCGTCGAGTGCGGCGGCGAGATCGCGGGCCGCCTGGATGCGGGCGGCGGCGCCCTCCGGGTCCTGGCAGAGCCCGTGCTCCGCCAAGTTGCGCAGCCCTTCGGCGCAGAGGGCGCGGGCCTTGTCCGCCACCCCCTCCACCGGGTCCCAGAGCCGGACCTCCCAGCCCGCCCGGGCGAAGATCATTCCCCAGGCGCGGCCGATCAGCCCGCTCCCCGCGATGCAGACACGCATGCTCACAGCCACAGCACCTTCCGTCGCAGTTCCTCGTCCTCGCGCAGCAGCCGGGATTCGCCGAGCCACTGCACCGCGCCGCGTTCCAGCGCCACGGTCCGGTCCGACAGGGCCAGAGCGAGGTCGAGATGATGGTCCACGATGATGATCGAGACTTCCTGGCGCAGCCGGTCGAAGCACTCGAACAGCTCCTCCGTCACCGCCGGGGAAAGCCCTTCGAAGGGCTCGTCCAGCAGCAGCAGCCGCGTGTCGCCGGACAGCGCCCGGGCCACCGCCACCATCTGCTGCTCGCCGCCCGAAAGGCGGTCCGCCGCGACGTTCCAGCGTTCGCGCAGCCGGGGGAAGAATTCGAGCACGCGCTCCTCCTCCCAGTGCACGCCCGCGCCGGTCAGGCGCTTCAGGCGCCCGAGGCCCAGATTCTCGCCCACGGTCATGCCGGCGAAGAGGCCGCGCCCCTGCGGCACGAAGCCCATGCCGCGCCGGGCGATCCGGTCCGGCGACAGGCCCGCGATCTCGTCGCCGCCCAGCACGATCCGGCCGGAGGCCGGGCGCGCCGTGCCGATCAGCGTCTTGAGCAGCGTGGACTTGCCCGCGCCGTTGCGGCCGAGCAGCGCGACGATCTCCCCCTGCCGCACCGTCAGCGACACGTCGTTCAGGATGTGCGACTTGCCGTAGAAGGTATTGACCTTCTCCATCACCAGCAGGTCACGTTCCGTCGCGGCGCTGACACGCGGCTTCGCGGCCACGGCATCGGCGCCGGAGCCGAGATAGACCGCCTGCACCCGCGCATCGTCGCGCGCCTGCTCCACCGTGCCGTCCACCAGCACGGCGCCGTCGGCCATCACCGTCACCCGGTCCGCCATGCGGAAGACACGGTCGATGTCGTGCTCCACCAGCAGCACGGGGATGTCGGCGGAAAGCGACTTGATCAGGTCGCCCACGCGCTCCCGCTCCGCCGCGGCGAGGCCAGCCAGCGGCTCGTCCAGCAGCAGGATGCGCGGCTTCGTGGCCAGGGCCAGCCCCATGTCGAGCAGACGCTGCCCGCCATAGGAGAGGCTGCCGGCCTCCGCCCGCTCCACGCCGGACAGGCCGGTCCAGCGCAGCAGCTCCTCCGTGTCCTGGCGCAGCTCGGGGATGGCCTCCGCGTCGCGCCAGCCGTTGAAGCGCGCGGGGTGCCGCGCCTGCACGGCGAGGCGGATGTTCTCCTCCACCGACAGGCCGGGGAAGAGGTTGGTGATCTGGAAGCTGCGGCCCAGCCCGGCCCGGGTGATGGCATGCGGCTCCATGCCGTCCACCCGCTGCCCGTCCAGCATCACCCGCCCCTCGTCCAGCGGGAACATGCCGGAAAGCAGGTTGAAGGCCGTGGTCTTGCCCGCGCCGTTCGGGCCGATCAGCGCGTGCAGGCGCCGGTCCTCCACGGCGAAGGACACGCCCTGCACCGCTTTCACCGGGCCGAAGCTCTTGCGCATCGCCTCGGCGGACAGCACCGGCCCCGCCGTGCCGCCTTCGCGGATGAAGCGGGCAGGAATGCGGCCGCTTGCCCCGGCGCGGCGGGCGGACATGGCGGCGCCCTCCGTGGCCTCGCGCCGGAAGGGCTTCAGCAGGCGCTTGCCGATGCCCACCAGCCCGTCCGGCGAGAAGAGGATGAAGCCGACGAAGAGCAGGCCGAAGATCAGCAGCCAGTTCGCCGTGTAGATGCTCAGGAACTCGCGAAACAGGATGTAGAAGAGCGCGCCGATGGCCGGCCCCAGAAAGGAACGCATGCCACCGATCACCACCATGGCCAGCAGCTCGCCCGAGAAGGCGATGGCGATGGGATCGGCCGAGGCAAAGCGGTGGTTGTAGACGCTGAGAACCCCGGCCAGGCCGGTGATCGTGGCCGAGACAGCGAAAGCCACCAGCTTATAGCGGTTGGTGCCGTAGCCGATGAAGCCAGCGCGCTGCTCGTTCTCGCGGATCGCCACCAGCACCGTGCCGAGCGGCGCGCGGCGCAGGCGCCAGAGGCCGATCAGGACGGCGAAGGCGACCACCGCGACGACGGCGTAATAGGCATAGGGATTGTCCAGCGCCGCATAGCGCCGCACGTTGCCGAGCCCGTTCTCGCCGCCGGTCAGGTCGGTCCATCGGAAGGCGATGGCGAAGAGCATCGCCGTGAAGGCCAGCGTCAACAGCGAGAAGTACACGCCGCGCCGCCGCAGGATCAGCGCCCCCGCGACCAGCGAGGCCGCGGCCACGATAACCAGCGCGCCCAGGCCCGGCAGCAGCATGTCCGTGGGCAGGAAATGCCGTTGCAGCAGCGCGGCGGCATAGGCGCCGATGCCAAACCAGGCGCCATGGCCGAAGGAGACCAGCCCGGTCCAGCCGACCAGGATGTTCAGCCCCATCACGGCGATGGCGAAGACCACCACATCCGTGGCGGTGGTCATGGTGAGGCCGATCGCTTCCATCAGGAAGGGCAGAGCCACCAGCATGGCGCCCGCCGCCAGCAGTTGCGCCAGCGGACCGGAGGCGCCGGGGCGGCGCACGGTTTCCGGCGGATTCAGGGTGGAGGATGTGTCGAGGGGCATCACGGGGACCTCACTCGAAGCGCTGGATGCGCTCGCCCAGCAGGCCGCGCGGGCGGAGCAGCAGGACAAGGACCATCAGCAGATAGACGGAGGCCTCGGTGGCCGGAGGAAAGTAGTAGGCGGCGAGGCCGCGCACGACGCCGACGATGAGCGCCGCCACCACGACGCCCCAGAAGGAGCCGAGGCCGCCGATCACCACCACGACGAAGGCAAAGGTCAGGATCTCCGCGCCCATGGTCGGCGTCACGCCGGTCACCGGCGCCATCATGGTCCCCGCCAGGGCGGCGAGCCCGACCGCGATCATCACCACCGCGGTCATGTAGGGCTTCAGCGAGATGCCCAGCGCCGCGACCATGTCCGGGTTCTGCACCCCCGCCCGCACCACGCGGCCGAAGGGCGTGCGCGTCAGCAGCAGCCAGAGCCCCGCGACGCAGAGCACGGCGACGCCCAGGATGATCAGCCGGTACTTGGAATAGATGAAGTCGCCGATGAAGACCTGCCCGCGCAGCCAGAGCGGGATCGAGAAGGGCAACGGCGCGGCGCCGAAGACCATGCGCAGCGCCTGTTCCGCCACCATGGCCAGGCCGAAGGTCAGCAGCAGGCTCAGGATCGGGTCGCCGCGGTAGAAGCGGCGGAGCATGAAGCGTTCCACCAGCAGGCCGAGCAGCGCCACCGCCACGGGCGAGACCACCAGCGCGCCGCCGAAGCCGATGGTGGGCGTCAGCGCCACGGCCAGATAGGCGCCGATGGCGTAGAAGGCGCCGTGCGCGAGGTTGACGATGCCGCCCAGGCTGAAGATCAGTGACAGGCCGAGGGCGATGAGCAGGTAATAGGCGCCGATCAGCAGGCCGTTGAGGACCTGCTCCAGCACGAAGACGAGTTCCATGGTCCGTGCTTCCCCAGATGGTCACGCGGGATGCCGCGCCGGCCCGGGTCGGGGCGGGCGCGGCCTGTGACGGCGCTCAGGCCGGGAAGGAGCAGGCGTTCTCCGCCCGATTGGTGGCGATGCTTTCCAGGCTCTCGTCGGGCTTGGGGAAGCTGCCATCCGGCTTGAAGATGTTGTATTGGTTCTTCACCTGATCCGGCGGCAGCGCGGTGATGGCGTACATCTCCATCATCAACTGGTGATCCCAGGCGCGGAAATAGCCTTCGCGGCTCTTGGAGATGTCGAACTTCGCGCCTTTCTCCAGATGCTCGACCACCTTGGCGGGCTCGATGGACTTCAGCTCGTTCATCGACTGCGCGATGACCTTCATCGCCGTGTAGTCGCTCCAGCCCTGGTTCTCCGGCGGCTTCTTCCACTTGGCGCGATAGGCATCGGCGAACTTCCGGGCGGAGGGCGCCTCCAGCATGTGGTGCCAGACCACCGGCCAGGTGCCGAGGAAGTTGCCCTGCCCGGCGCCCCAGGCCAGCGCGATGTCGAAGCCGAAGCCCGCGACCGGATAGCTCAGCCCGAACTCACTGTACTGCTTCAGGAAGTTCGTGACCTGCGCACCGGCCAAGTTGCCGATCACCACATCCGGCCGCGCCTGCCGGATCTTCAGCAGGAAGGGCGAGAAGTCGGTCAGCTCGGTCGGCACGAGGTCCTCGCCCGCCGCCGTGGCGCCGTTCTCGCCGAGGAACTTCCTGGCGACGCGCAGCAGGTCATGGCCGAAGGCATAGTCGGCGGTCAGGGCGTAGTACTTCTTTCCCTTCACCAGCCCCTGCTGGAGGATCGCGTTGCCCGCGGTCCGCACCATCATCGTGTTCTGCGATTCGGTGTGGAACATGAAGCGCTGGCAGTCGGAGCCGCGCAGCGCGTCGGAATTGGCGCCGGTGTTGATGAACAGCACCTTCTCCCGCTGCACCACCTGCCCGATGGCCAGCGCCGAGGCGGAATTGATCTCGCCCACGATGCAGGCGACCTTGTCGCGCTGCGTCAGCCGCTCGGCCTTGGCCGATGCGGTCTGCGGGTTGACGCTGTCCTCGTACAGAACCTCGACCTTGCGGCCGTTGATGCCGCCGCCGGCATTGATCTCCTCGGTGGCGAGCTGCACCGCCTGCACCGCGAATTCGCCGAGCGGTCCCAGGAAGCCGGTGCGCGGCGTCAGGTGCCCGATGCGGATGACATCCGGCTGGCCCTGCGACAGGGCCGGGCGGGCCAGGGTGACAGGGAGGAGCGTCGCCGCGCCGGCCATGAGCAGGCCACGACGTGGGAGGAGCACGTTCTTGGACATTGTCTTTTCCCTCAACAGGGCTCTGCGGCCCTTGTTGTGATCTGTGATCACAGTTAGCTTGCCGAAAGCATCAGCCCTTGTCCAGTCTCTCCTTCATGACCTCCGCCGCGGTTCTTGCCGACCTTTCCCCCCTCGCCCGGCGCACCCTGGGCGAGACCGTCTATGCCGCGCTCTCGGAACTCCTGGCCTCGGGCCAGCTTGGTCCCGGCGAAAGGCTGTCTCTGCGCGACAGCGCCGCAGCGCTCGGCGTCTCGGTGATGCCGGTGCGGGAGGCGGTGAACCGGCTGGTGGCGGAGCAGGCGCTGGAGGTCACGCCGGGCCGCGCCATCCGGGTGCCGCTGATGAGCCGGAGCGAGTTCGAGGCCCTGGCCGAGACGCGGATGGCCGTGGAGGGCCTGGCCGCCGCCCGCGCCGCCAAGCATCGCAGCGCCGAGGCCCTGGCCGCGATCCGCATGGCGGAGAGCGCCTTCCGCCTGATGGCGGAGGAAGCCGAGCCGGACCGCGTGCGCCTCGTCGCGCTGAACCGTGACGTACACTTCACCATCTATCGTGCCGCCTCGCTGCTGCCGCTGCAGGAGATCATCGCGCGGCTCTGGCTGAAGGCCGGGCCGGTGCTGAACCTCGACCTACGGGAACATCCCGAGCGGGTGCGCCAGGGCTCGGCGCTGCGGCGCCATGCCGAGGCACTGGCGGCAATCGAGTCGGGCGATGCCGCGGGCGCGAGAGCCGCCATCGCGGCCGATATCCGCGACGCGGCGGATTTCATCATCGCGCATGGCCGCCTGCCGGAAGGCTAGCGTCCGGCGCCGGATAGGGAGGAAGAGGAGAATGGACCTGGGCATGACCGGGCTGCGCGTGCTGGTGACGGCGGGTGCTGCGGGTATCGGGCGCAGCATCGTGGAGGCCTTTGCCGAGGAAGGTGCGCGCGTCTTCACCTGCGACGTGGATGCGACGGGACTCGCCACCCTGCCCGTGGGCGTTGGGCATCAGGTCACGGATGTGGCCGACCGCGCACAGGTGGCCTCACTCTTCGACTCGGCCATCGCGGCACTCGGCGGGCTGGACGTGCTGGTGAACAATGCCGGCATCGCAGGCCCGACCGGCGCCGTGGAGGAGATCCACCCGGAAGACTGGGACCGCTGCATCGAGGTCTGCCTGACCAGCCAGTTCAACTGCGCCCGGCTGGCCGTCCCGCATCTGCGCAAGAGCGGCAACGCCTCGATCGTCAACCTGTCCTCGGCCGCGGGCAAGTTCGGCTTCGGCTTCCGCAGCCCCTATGCGGCGGCGAAATGGGGCGTCATCGGCTTCACCAGATCGCTCGCCATCGAGCTCGGCGAGGCCGGCATCCGCGTCAACGCCATCCTGCCCGGCCTCGTCGCCGGCGACCGGCAACGCCGCGTGCTGGAGGCCAAGGCACAGCAGCGCGGCATCGGTTTCGCAGAGATGGAGCGGATCGCCTTCTCCTACACCTCGATCAAGGACTACGTGACACCGCGCCAGCTCGCAGACCAGATCCTGTTCCTCTGCAGCCGCCGCGGCGCCACCATTTCCGGACAGGCTATCTCCGTGGATGGCGATACGCGCATGCTGACCTGATGTTCAGGCGTCGCTCTGTTGGCGGTCCGGGGAAAAAGTGCTGCCAGCCGTTGG
Source organism: Roseomonas sp. FDAARGOS_362 (assembly GCF_002754815.1). Lineage (GTDB taxonomy): Bacteria > Pseudomonadota > Alphaproteobacteria > Acetobacterales > Acetobacteraceae > Roseomonas > Roseomonas mucosa. Next base: position 2,821,455 of record NZ_CP024588.1, read on the forward strand.
TCCTCAAGCCCGGGACTTGCGGCCTGGCCCTCGGGGACAGACGGAAACGCGGGGTTGCCGAAAAAAGAAGGTACGGCGCCCCTGTGGTTGGGGCTGGAACACGGCATACTTCTTTTGTCCACGCTGCTGGGTGCGCGTACGGGGGTATGTTGCGTGCTTGTGTGTGGGGGGGGGTGTTTGGATGCGGGGACAGGATTTGAACCTGTGACCTTCAGGTTATGAGCCTGACGAGCTACCGGGCTGCTCCACCCCGCGCTGGGTGATGGTGTGATGGTGACGTGGGCGGCGATCGGGTCGGGGGGTGTGGGAGGTTCCCATCGGGCGGCCTGGCGGCGACCGACTCTCCCGCGTCTTGAGACGCAGTACCATGGGCGCTGAGGCGTTTCACGGCCGAGTTCGGGATGGGATCGGGTGTGGCAGCCTCGCTAGGGCCACCAGGCCACCGGATGGGAACCTTGGATTTGTATGTACCGACCTGATGCTGTTGGGTGATGGGAGGATCTGTGCCGGGCGGCCCTGTTGTGTGTGGGCATGCGGCGCTGGGAGGGCGATGTGTGTTCGGGTGTGATGTGTGTGTGTGTGTGAGCGGGTGCGCTTTGGTGCTGCGCGCGGTGTCCCTTGTTGGGGGACTGCGGCGGCGGGGGAGTGATGGAGTTCGATCGGGCGATTAGGACCGCTCGGCTGCATGCATTGCTGCACTTCCACCTGCGGCCTATCGACGTGGTGGTCTTCCACGGCCCTTGGGGAGACCTGGTTTTGAGGCTGGTTTCCCGCTTAGATGCCTTCAGCGGTTATCCGTTCCGTACTTAGCTACCCGGCGATGCTCCTGGCGGAACAACCGGTGCACCAGAGGTACGTCCATCCCGGTCCTCTCGTACTAGGGACAGATCCTCGCAAGTCTCCAACACCCATGGCAGATAGGGACCGAACTGTCTCACGACGTTCTAAACCCAGCTCACGTACCGCTTTAATCGGCGAACAGCCGAACCCTTGGGACCTGCTCCAGCCCCGGGATGCGATGAGCCGACATCGAGGTGCCAAACCTCCCCGTCGATGTGGACTCTTGGGGGAGATCAGCCTGTTATCCCTAGAGTACCTTTTATCCGTTGAGCGATGGCCCTTCCACGCGGGACCACCGGATCACTAAGGCCGACTTTCGTCTCTGCTCGCGCTGTCGCGCTCGCAGTCAGGCGGGCTTATGCCTTTGCACTCAACAGCCGATGTCCGACCGGCCTGAGCCCACCATCGCGCGCCTCCGTTACACTTTGGGAGGCGACCGCCCCAGTCAAACTGCCCACCACGCAGGGTCCTGGCCCGGGCTGACCGGGCTCAGTGAGATGCCAGAAAGAAACAGGGTGGTATTTCAAGGTTGCCTCCACCTGAGCTAGCGCCCGGGTTTCGATGGCTCCCACCTATCCTACACAGTTCCTTCCTGGCACCACTGCGAAGCTGCAGTAAAGGTTCATAGGGTCTTTCCGTCTGACCACGGGTACCCCGCATCTTCACGGGGAATTCAATTTCGCTGAGTCTATGCTGGAGACAGTGGGGAAGTCGTTACACCATTCGTGCAGGTCGGAACTTACCCGACAAGGAATTTCGCTACCTTAGGACCGTTATAGTTACGGCCGCCGTTTACCGGGGCTTCGGTTCGATGCTTGCACATCTCCCCTTGACCTTCCGGCACCGGGCAGGTGTCAGACCCTATACGTCATCTCTCGATTTCGCAGAGCCCTGTGTTTTTACTAAACAGTCGCTACCCCCTGGTCTGTGCCACCCCACCTTGCTTGCGCAAGAAGGGGTCTCGCTTATCCCGAAGTTACGCGAGTAATTTGCCTAGTTCCTTCAGCATAGTTCTCTCAAGCGCCTCGGTATTCTCAACCAGTCCACCTGTGTCGGTTTCGGGTACGGTCTTTATCGACAGCGCTGTTTCCTGGGCTGCTCTGGCTGCCGCCCCAATCCGATAAGGGGCAACAACGCTTTGCAGCCGTCACGTCTGTCAGGCCCAGGAATATTCACCTGGTTCCCATCGACTACGGCTTTCGCCCTCGCCTTAGGGGCCGGCTCACCCTGCGCGGATTGACCTTGCGCAGGAACCCTTGGACTTTCGGCGACAGGGGTTCTCACCCTGTTTATCGCTACTCATGTCCGCATTCGCACTTCCGATACCTCCAGCAGCCCTCACGGGTCTGCCTTCGCAGGCCTACGGAACGCTCCGCTACCACGCATGCTTGCGCATGCATCCACAGCTTCGGCACGTGGCTTGAGCCCCGTTACATTTTCGCCGCAAGACAGCTATTAGACCAGTGAGCTATTACGCTTTCTTTAAAGGATGGCTGCTTCTAAGCCAACCTCCTGGTTGTTTTGGCCGTCTCACATGCTTTCCCACTTAGCCACGATTTGGGGGCCTTAGCTGGTGGTCTGGGCTGTTTCCCTCTCGACAATGGACCTTAGCACCCACTGTCTGTCTGCCGTCCTGTACTCTTCGGCATTCGGAGTTCGGTAGGGTTTGGTAGGGCTTTGGGCCCCCCTAGCCCTTCCGGTGCTCTACCTCCGAAGGTAATCGGACGACGATCTACCTCAATAGATTTCGCGGAGAACCAGCTATTTCCGAGTTTGATTGGCCTTTCACCCCTAGCCACAGCTCATCCCCGACTTTTTCAACAGGCGTGGGTTCGGCCCTCCAGTGGGTGTTACCCCACCTTCAGCCTGGCCATGGCTAGATCACTCGGTTTCGGGTCTTCTGCCGGCAACTCAAGCGCCCTTATCAGACTCGCTTTCGCTGCGCCTACACCTCTCGGCTTAAGCTTGCTGCCAACAGAAACTCGCGGACCCATTATACAAAAGGTACGCCGTCACACCTCCCATGATTGAACATTGGGGTGCTCCGACTGCTTGTAGGCGCTCGGTTTCAGGTCTCTTTCACTCCCCTCGTCGGGGTGCTTTTCACCTTTCCCTCACGGTACTTGTGCACTATCGGTCGCCAAGGAGTATTTAGGCTTGGAGGGTGGTCCCCCCACGTTCAGACAGGGTTTCACGTGCCCCGCCCTACTCGAGGATCCTGCAAGACACTACGCCTACGGGGCTATCACCCGCTCTGGCCGGCCTTTCGAGACCGTTCGGCTTCTTCTTGCACAATCACTGGCCTGCTCCGCTTTCGCTCGCCACTACTCGCGGAATCTCTGTTGATGTCTTTTCCTCCGGGTACTGAGATGTTTCAGTTCCCCGGGTTTGCCTCCGGCACCTATGAATTCAGTGCAGGATCTCCCATACGGGAGGGGTTTCCCCATTCGGACATCCGCGGATCAACGATCGCTCGCATCTCCCCGCGGCTTTTCGCAGCGTGCCACGTCCTTCATCGCCTCTTGGCGCCAAGGCATCCACCGAACGCCCTTCTGTCACTCTATCTCTCTCCCGCCGCCGCCCGCGCGCAGAACCAAGGCGCACCGGTCAGGCAGCGAGCGTGTCACCGAGGCACTCGCTCAGTCACTCACACTCATTCACTCGATAACTTGCTCTCTCAGGCACGTCGCCTTCCAGACAGTCCGT